>JBDTRK010000017.1:0-40188 GCA_039931685.1 Betaproteobacteria bacterium
GGCTTTTTTTCGATCAACGCGTAAGCAGAGTGGTTATGGATGGACTCGAAATTTTAGCTCCGGCCGCCTCGCTTAACTAATGCGCAGGGGCGCATTGGTTAGCCTTCACTGAAATGTCGAGTTCCCTGCCTTCGTTTACGCGAGTGGCTTTTTTTCGATCAACGCGTAAGCAGAGTGGTTATGGATGGACTCGAAATTTTCGCTCTCGACCACATAGCCGTCGATGCGAGGTTCCTGGTTCAGCGCGGTGGCGACATCACGCACCAGGTCTTCGACGAACTTGGGATTGTCATAAGCGCGTTCGGTTACGTATTTTTCGTCCGGGCGCTTGAGCAGGCCATAAAGTTCGCAGGACGCTTCCTGCTCGGCGATGCGCACCAGCTCCTCGATCCAGATATGGGCATTGGTGTGCGCCGTGATGGTCACGTGCGAGCGCTGATTGTGGGCACCGTATTCGGAAATGCGCTTGGAACACGGACACAGGCTGGTCACCGGCACGACGACTTTCATCGTGAATGCATAGCCGCGCTGCGATATTTCCCCCGTGAAAGTCACTTCATAGTCCATCAGGCTCTGCACGCCGGACACCGGAGCGGCCTTGTTGATGAAATACGGGAAAGTCATTTCGACACGGCCGAATTCCGCCTCCAGCCGCTTGACCATGTCGCGCAGCATGTTCTCGAAGGACTCGACCGATATTTCGCGTTCGTGGGAATTCAGGATCTCGACGAAACGCGACATGTGGGTGCCCTTGAAATTATGCGGCAGCCCCACGTACATGTTGAATGTGGCAATGGTGTGCTGGACGCCTCCATCGCGGTCCGCCACACGAACCGGATGGCGGATAGCCTTGATGCCGACCTTGTCGATCGCGAGCCGGCGGGTATCGGCCGAGCCCTGTACATCTGGAATGGCAAAACTGTCCGGGGAATTCATCAATAGTGCTCCTCTGGAGCGAGGCATAAGGCGGAGATTATATCCGCCGCCAATACCTGAGTAAACTAGTCGGCTATGAATCTGGCGATCGACTGATAGATCCCGTCGGCATCGAGTCCGCAATCCTTGAGTAACTTGACCGGGTCGCCGTGATCGATAAAGCGGTCGGGCAACCCCAGTTGCAGCGTCGGCCTCTGTAATGCCTGGGCCTCGAGTACCTCCAGCACCCCGCTGCCGGCGCCACCCAGAATGGTATTTTCTTCCACGGTTACCAGATGCTCGTGGTCGCGCGCAAGTTCCCGGATCAGTTCCTCGTCCAGTGGTTTGACGAAACGCATGTTCGCCACCGTCGCGCCCAGCTTTTCGCCCGCCTCCAGACAGGGTTTGAGCAAGGCACCGAAATTCAGGATCGCGACCTTGCCGCCGCGCCGCCGTATTTCACCCTTGCCGAGTGGCAGCGCGGTCATCTCCTTCTGAGGCGCCACGCCCGGCCCGCTGCCGCGCGGGTAACGCACTGCAACCGGTGCATCGATGCCATAGCCGGTGTAGAGCATCTGCCGGCACTCGTTCTCGTCGGCAGGCGCCATGACCACCATGTTGGGCAGGCAGCGCAGATAGGTCAGATCGAAGCTACCCGCGTGCGTGGGACCGTCTGCCCCCACCAGGCCCGCGCGGTCGACGCCGAACAACACCGGCAGATTCTGGATGCAGATGTCGTGAATGAGCTGGTCATAAGCGCGCTGCAGGAACGTCGAATAGATCGCTACGACCGGCTTCGCTCCTTCACAGGCGAGTCCGGCCGCGAATGTCAGCGCATGCTGCTCGGCAATGCCGACGTCGAAATAACGATCGGGAAACTCCTGCGAAAAACGCACCATGCCCGAGCCTTCGCGCATCGCCGGCGTAATGCCGATCAGGCGCGTGTCCAGGACGGCCATGTCGCACAGCCAGTCACCGAAGATCTGGGTATAAGTCGGCTTGCCCGCAGGTTTCGCGACAATGCCGGCGTCGGGATCGAACCGGGTCACGCCGTGATAGAGGATGGGGTCGCCCTCGGCGCGCTCGTAGCCTTTGCCCTTGCGCGTGACCACGTGCAGGAATTGCGGGCCATCGAGCTTCCTCAGGTTGGCCAGCGTCGATACCAGCACGTCGATGTTGTGACCGTCGATCGGCCCGATGTAGTTGAATCCGAACTCCTCGAACAGCGTGCCCGGGGTAACCATGCCCTTGACGTGTTCCTCGGCACGCTTGGCAAGTTCCAGCACCGGCGGCACCGCACGCAGCACTTTCTCGCCGGTGCGCCATGCCGCCGTATAGAAGCGTCCCGATATCAGCCGCGCGAGATAATTGTTCAGCGCGCCGACATTTTCCGAAATCGACATGTCGTTGTCGTTCAGGACCACCAGCAAATTGGTATCCATGGCGCCGGCATTGTTCAACGCCTCGAAGGCCATGCCGGCGGTCATGGCGCCGTCGCCGATGATCGCCACCACGCGCCGCTCCTCGCCCTTCATGTGCGCCGCCACTGCCATGCCGAGCGCGGCACTGATCGACGTGCTCGAATGTGCAGTGCCGAAGGTGTCGAATTCGCTTTCCATGCGGCGCGGAAATCCGGCAACGCCGCCTTGCTGGCGCAACGTCGACATGCGCTCGCGTCGCCCTGTCAGGATTTTGTGCGCGTAGGTCTGATGGCCCACGTCCCATACCAGCCGGTCTTCCGGCGTGTTGAAGACGTAGTGCAGCGCGACCGTGAGTTCCACCGTGCCCAGGTTGGACGACAGGTGTCCGCCGGTGTGCGCGACCGATTCGATCAGGAATTCGCGCAGCTGACGCGCGACCTCCGCCAGCTGCTTGCGGTCGAGCGCGCGCAGATCGGCGGGAGACTGGATGGTACTGAGCAACTCGTGCATGAAGTGGGACGCGTCTGGCGCGACCTGGGTCAGATAATGTTTATGGTCAAAATTTCCTGCTGACGATGAATTCCGCAAGCTGGCGTAAATGCCCGCCCTTTTCCGGCAAATAATCCAGCGCACGCAATGCATCGTCGCGCAATTCACCCGTCAGTGCACGCGCGCGCTCGATACCCATCGCGCTCACGTAGGTCGCTTTGTTGTTGCTGGCATCTTTGCCAGCGGTCTTGCCCAGCGTCACCGTACTGGAATCCGCATCGAGCACGTCATCCACCACCTGGAAAGCCAGGCCGATGAACTTGCTAAAATGATCCAGGTGCGTCAGTTGCGCTTCATTAAGCGCATTCCCACATCGGGCACCCAGCGCCACGGCGGCACGAATCAGGGCACCGGTCTTGTGAATATGCATGAATTCCAGTTCGGGTACCGAAAGCATCTTCGCGGTCGAGTCCAGGTCGATGGCCTGGCCGCCGGCCATGCCACGCGAGCCGCTGGCACGCGCCAGCAATTCGACCATTTCGATCTGCCGGCGCGCGTCATCCGCAAGCGGATGCCCGGACAGCATCTGAAAGGCCAGACTCTGCAAACTGTCGCCCACCAGCAGCGCGGTCGCCTCGTCGAACTCCACATGCACAGTCGGCTTGCCACGGCGCAGCACGTCGTCGTCCATCGCCGGCATATCGTCGTGCACCAGCGAATAGACATGGATCATCTCGACAGCGGCAGCGACGAAATCGACCCTGTCCGGCGGCGCACCCGCCAGTTCGCCGGCGCCATACGCCAGAAGCGGGCGGACCCGCTTGCCGCCGCCGAGCATCGCGTAACGCATGGCGCGATGCAATTGCACAGGGACCACGTCGGACGCGGGCAGCACGGCATCCAGCGCCTTCTCGATGCGGTCCTGGCGGCCCAGCATCCAGCCCTGAAAATCAGTCGGCGCTGTTGTCACCGTCGAAATTCTTGAGTGTGCCTGCTTCGAGTATCTTGACCTGCTGCTGCGCCTCCTGCAGCCGCGCCTGACAATACTGCAGCAGTTCGGCTCCGCGCTTGTACGCCGACAGTGATTGCTCGAGGGGCAGTTGTCCCGCCTCCATCGCAGCGACGATGTTCTCGATCTCGGCAAGCGCGGCCTCGAACGATTGTGGACTCTGGGATTTGGATTTGGTCACGGGCGACGGCTGTGAAAGGCACGACCTGAGTGTCAAGACCGTAAAAATAGCCCATCCCCGGAACCCCGGTCAACGAACGATAGTCGGATTACCGCAATGAGACCCGCGGCAAGCCCCGAAAACGTTGCGTCCTGTAGGGATTTAAGGGAAAATCCACATCGGAATTCCGCCCCAGTTTGTGCGCCGTACCGGGGGCGGTTTTTTTATGACTTTTTTTGCTTCACGGGACATCTGGTTATGACCGACCTGGCTAATGTTTCCGCCCTTACGCGTACGCCGGTCCAGTTGCCGATCGGTTGGTATTTCGATCCGCGGATTGCTGAAATCGAACAGAAACTGTTGTTCGATCGGGGGCCGGGCTACGTCGGCCACGAACTCATGGTTCCAGAAACGGGCGACTATCGCTCACTCGACTGGATGCACCATGCCAAAGTGCTGGTGCACAATCACACAGGCGTGGAACTGCTTTCCAACGTCTGCCGCCACCGCCAGTCGATCATGCTCAAAGGCAGCGGCCGCGCCCAAAACATCGTATGCCCGTTGCACCGCTGGACCTACGACCTTTCCGGTAAATTACTCGGGGCCCCGCACTTCCCGGGCAATCCCTGTCTGGATCTCGGCAAGACCAAATTGACGAGCTGGAACGGCCTGCAATTTGCAGGTCCACGCGATCCCAATCGCGACCTGGCCAGTCTCGGCGTTCTCGCCGATCTCGATTTTTCCGGCTATATGCTCGACCGGATCATGACTCATGAATACCCGGTCAACTGGAAGACTTTCATCGAAGTCTACCTGGAGGACTATCACGTCGGCCCTTTTCATCCTGGGCTCGGCCAGTTCGTCGACGCGGATGACCTCAAATGGGAATTCGGCGACTGGTACAGCGTGCAAACCGTCGGATTGAACCAGGCGCTCGGTAAACCCGGCACGGCGGCCTATGAGAAATGGCATCAGGCCGTCCTGCGCTACAACAATGGCGAAATGCCGAAACAAGGTGCGATCTGGCTGACCTACTACCCGAATATCATGGTCGAGTGGTATCCGAATGTGTTGGTCGTCAGCACCATCCTGCCCAAGGATCCCGAGCACTGTACCAACATTGTCGAGTTCTACTATCCGGAAGACATCGTGCTGTTCGAACGCGAATTCGTCGAGGCGGAACAACAAGCCTATGGCGAAACAGCCAGAGAAGATGAGGAAATCTGCGTGCGCATGACCGAGGGCCGCCGTGCGCTGCACCTGCAGCGGCGCAACGAGTTCGGCCCTTATCAGTCACCGATGGAAGACGGCATGATTCATTTCCACGAATTCCTGCGCTCGCGCATCCAGTCGCATTTGTAACCGCGCGTAACCCGGCAGCCAGCATTTCGGTCACAAAGAATCGCCATGAACAAAACTACGCTGATTTCCGTCGTCGAGCTTGCCGCACACCTGGCTGATCCGGCGTTCGTCGTATTCGATTGCCGTCACGAACTGACTAATCCGGAGTTTGGCCAAAAAGCCTACGCCGAGTCCCACCTCTCCGGCGCGCTGTTCGCACACCTGGATCGCGACCTGGCCGCGCCGCTGACCGGACACAATGGACGCCACCCGCTGCCCGATCCGGAAATATTCGCCGCATGGCTTGCACGCATGGGCGTGGCGAACGACAAGCAGGTGATTGGCTACGACAACGCCGGCGGCGTATACGCATCACGCCTGTGGTGGATGCTGCGCTGGATGGGGCATCAAAATGTGGCCGTGCTCGACGGCGGCTGGCAGGCCTGGTTGGCGGCGGGACATCCGGTCACCGCGGCGGTACCCGTGCCGACTCCGGCCAGGTTTTCCGGCAAGCCCGGAAAAATCCTGGTGGATGCGCAATACGTCCTCGACCACCTGCAATCTCCAGACATGGTACTGGTCGACGCGCGCGCCAATGATCGCTACCACGGCCAGAACGAGACCATCGATCCGGTAGGCGGCCACATCCCAGGTGCGCGTAACCGCTTCTTCAAGGACAACCTGACGCCGCAGGGATTTTTCAAGTTGCCGGAGCAACTGCGCGAGGAATTCGGCCCGTTTGTCGGGACCGGGTCGCCGCAGAACATCGTCAGTCAATGTGGGTCGGGCGTTACCGCCTGCCATAACCTGCTGGCAATGGAAATCGCAGGCCTGCGTGGGGGCCGGCTCTATCCTGGTTCCTGGAGCGAATGGATCGCCGATCCCAGCAGGCCGCGCGCCACCTGATCTGAATCGCGGCCTCAAAAAAAAGCCGGACCCGACTGAGCCCGGCTTTTTATCGCATCCGACACTCAGGCGACGCTTTCTTCCTTGTCTTTGTCCTTATCCCTGGCTTCGCGCTTGGACTCGCTGATGACCAGCTTCGTTTTGCCTTGCGCATCGACATCCACCGTAACGCTGCCACCGCCGACAAGCTTTCCGAACAGCAACTCGTCGGCCAGTGCAGTACGTATGGTGTCCTGGATCAGGCGTGCCATCGGACGCGCACCCATCAATGGATCGAATCCGTTCTTGGCCAGGTAGGTCTTGAGCGCATCGGAAAACGCGACCTCGACCTTCTTTTCGTGTAATTGCTCTTCGAGCTGCATCAGGAACTTCTCGACTACACGCACGATGATTTCCTGCGACAGTGCAGCGAACGAAATGATGGCGTCGAGCCGGTTGCGGAATTCTGGCGTGAACATCCGCTTGATTTCCATCATCTCGTCTCCTGCAACACGCTGTTGCGTGAACCCCATGGTGGTTTTCGACAGCTCTGCCGCTCCGGCATTGGTGGTCATGACGATAACCGTATTGCGGAAGTCGGCCTTGCGACCGTTGTTGTCGGTCAGCGTGCCGTGATCCATCACTTGCAACAGGATATTGAAGATGTCCGGATGCGCTTTTTCGATTTCATCGAGCAGCACGACCGAATACGGGTGCTTGCTGATCTGCTCAGTAAGCAATCCGCCCTGATCGAAGCCGACGTAACCGGGCGGCGCGCCAATGAGCCGTGACACTGCATGGCGCTCCATATATTCCGACATGTCGAAACGGATCAGTTCCACTCCCATGGTATAGGCGAGCTGCCGCGCCACTTCAGTCTTGCCGACGCCGGTAGGACCGCTGAACAGGAAGCAACCGATCGGTTTCTGCGGATTTCCCAGCCCGCTGCGCGACATTTTGATTGCCGCTGCCAGCGTGTCGATGGCCAGGTCCTGGCCGAATACGACCGCCTTCAGGTCACGGTCGAGAGTCTGAAGCTTGGTGCGATCGGTGGACGATACGCTTTGCGCAGGCACACGCGCGATCTTGGCGATAATTTCCTCGATCTCGTGCTTGCTAATGACTCGCTTTTGCTTGGACTTGGGCAGAATGCGCTGCGCCGCGCCGGCCTCATCGATCACGTCGATGGCCTTGTCAGGAAGATGCCGATCATTGATGAAGCGTGCCGACAGCTCGGCGGCCGAGGTCAGGGCCGACGCGGTGTACTTGACACCGTGATGGGCCTCGAACCGCGTTTTCAATCCGCGCAAGATTTCAATCGTTTCCGCGACCGAAGGTTCTGTTACGTCGATCTTCTGGAAACGCCGGGACAGCGCATGATCCTTCTCGAAAATGCCCCGGTATTCGGTATAGGTCGTGGCGCCGATGCATTTCAGGCTGCCCGAAGACAACGCCGGCTTCAACAGGTTTGAAGCGTCGAGCGTTCCGCCTGAAGCGGCGCCGGCACCGATCAGCGTATGAATCTCGTCGATGAACAGGATGGCATTCGGATTATCGGTAAGCTGCTTCAAAACCGCTTTCAACCGTTGCTCGAAGTCGCCGCGGTATTTGGTACCTGCCAGCAGCGAGCCCATATCCAGAGCATAGACCTGACAGCGGGACAGTATTTCCGGCACCGCACCTTCAATGATCCTGCGCGCCAATCCTTCGGCGATCGCGGTCTTGCCAACGCCGGCCTCACCCACCAGCAGCGGATTGTTCTTGCGCCGGCGGCACAGCGTCTGGATGACTCGCTCGAGTTCACGCTCACGCCCAATCAATGGATCGATCTTGCCCGAGATAGCGAGTGCGTTCAGGTTCAGCGTATAGCTCTCCAGTGCGCCGCCCGAATTCTGCTCCTGGTCTGAATCGGGCTCGCTTTCCGGCTGCGGTTTGGCCGGGGCCGTCTGCGGGACCTTGGTGATGCCGTGGGAAATGAAATTCACCACATCGAGGCGCGTGACGCCTTTCTGGTGCAGGAAGTACACGGCGTGGGAATCCTTTTCCCCGAAAATCGCAACCAGGACGTTGGCACCGGTGACTTCCTTCTTGCCGGAGGACTGCACATGCAGAATCGCGCGCTGGATCACACGCTGAAAACCGAGCGTGGGTTGTGTATCGACGTCCTCGCCGCTGACGACGGGTGTGTGTTCATTGATGAAATCCGTCAGCAGCTTGCGCAGTTCCTCGACGTTGGCCGCGCAGGCGCGCAGCACCTCGGTCGCGGACGGATTGTCCAGCATGGCAAGCAGCAGGTGCTCCACGGTGATGAACTCGTGGCGCTTCTGCCGTGCTTCCATGAACGCCATGTGCAAACTGACCTCTAGCTCCTGCGCAATCATGTTTCCTCCATCACGCATTGAAGCGGATGTTGATGCTGTTTCGAAAACGCAATGACCTGCTCCACCTTGGTCGCCGCAACGTCTCTAGGATACACCCCGCAGACGCCCATTCCCTCCCTGTGAACTTTGAGCATTACCTGGGTCGCCTGCTCCCTGGTCATGGAAAAGAAAGTCTGCAGAACCGCGACGACGAAGTCCATGGGCGTGTAATCGTCGTTCAGCAGCATGACCTTGAACAGCGGAGGCTGTTTGACCTTGCTTTTCTCGGCTTCCAGGAGCGTGCTGTCACGATTTCCTGCTGCCATGGCCTTATCTCGCTTCGCTGCTTTCACTGTGTCTAATTTTGCGTATTACCGGGGAAAATACAAGTGCAGATTTCGTGTCCGTCGAAGAGCCATCTCCGCAACTTAAAACTGCATTGCAACAATCGCTTGCGCGCGTTTTGCCTACTTGACTTCCCAAAATAAATAACCTACAAAGCGAACTGGTGTTTGGTTTCAAGGATAACGCAGTACCGGATTTTGCCGATAACGCGGACTTGAAACTCAAACGATCGGCGGGAATACGGCCCGCGTTTATCTTCAGGGGAAGGGATGTATGGCAATCGGCACGGTTAAGTGGTTCAACGACGCCAAGGGCTACGGTTTCATTACGCCCGATGATGGCAGCGAAGATCTGTTTGCGCATTTTTCGGCGATTCAGATGAACGGCTTCAAGACGCTGAAGGAAGGTCAGAAGGTGAGTTTCGAGGTTACCCAGGGACCCAAGGGCAAGCAAGCCTCCAACATACAGGCTGCTTGATACCGGAGCGGATCGAGATCCGCGAGGAGTTTCAAGAATATTGGAAGCCCGCGACTTCGTCGCGGGCTTTTTATTTTTGTGAACGAGCTCAACCACGCATGCGTTTGACTAATGCGTCGCCGAATCCGGAACACGAAACCTGGGTGGCCCCGGTCATCAGTCGCGCAAAGTCATAGGTAACGACTTTGTCGTGAATTGCCGCCTCAATCGATTTTACGATAAGGTCGGCCGATTCCACCCAGCCCATGTGGCGCAACATCATCTCTGCCGACAGGATCAAGGAACCGGGATTGACGTAGTCCTTGCCGGCATACTTTGGTGCCGTACCATGAGTCGCCTCGAACATGGCGACTGAATCGCTCAAATTTGCCCCCGGCGCAATACCGATTCCGCCGACCTGCGCCGCCAGTGCATCGGAAATGTAGTCACCATTCAGGTTCAGCGTCGCGATGACGTCGTACTCGTCCGGGCGCAACAGTATCTGCTGCAGGAAAGCATCGGCAATCACGTCCTTGATGACAATCCCGTCAGGCAATTTCATCCATGGTCCGCCATCGACCAGCTCCGCGCCAAACTCGCGCTTGGCCAGCGCGTAGCCCCAATCGCGAAAGGCGCCTTCGGTGAACTTCATGATGTTGCCCTTGTGTACCAGCGTCACGGAACGGCGTTTGTTGTCGATCGCATACTGGATCGCCTTGCGCACAAGCCTTTCCGTACCTTCGCGCGAGACCGGCTTTATGCCGATTCCCGAGGTCTGCGGAAAACGGATTTTCTTGACGCCCATTTCTTTGATCAGGAAATCGATCAACTTGCGCGCCGCGTCGGATTCCGCCGCCCATTCGATGCCGGCGTAGATGTCTTCGGAGTTTTCACGAAAGATCACCATGTCGGTCTTTTCAGGCTGCTTGAGCGGACTGGGCACGCCCTTGAAATAGCGTACCGGGCGCAGGCACACATACAAGTCCAGTTCCTGACGCAATGCGACGTTGATGGAGCGGATGCCGCCGCCAACAGGGGTGGTAAGCGGACCCTTGATGGACACCACGAACTCCTTGCTGGCCTTGAGGGTTTCTTCCGGCAGCCAGACGTTCTCGCCGTAGACCTTGCAGGATTTCTCACCGGCGAACATTTCCATCCAGACGATCTTGCGCTTTGCCCCATAAGCAGTGTTGACTGCAGAATCCACGACCTTGCGCATCACCGGCGTGATATCCACGCCCGTCCCGTCCCCCTCAATGTAGGGAATGATCGGATTAGCCGGTACGTTCAGCGAAAAATCCTTGTTTACGGTAATTCTTTCGCCGCTGGACGGCACTTTGATGTGCTGATACATGAGTCTGCCTCTGTAGTTGGATGCAACTGAATTGCAAGCGCTAATGTAAGCGGCTTGAGTGGCGCAATTGTAAAGCAACGGTCGGGCCCGGGACAAAAGCAAGCCGGTGCGACGCTTACTGCCTGCGTTTTGACGACGGCATGCATACAGCATGCGGCCCGACGACCGCAGCGTGAGATGCGCCCGTGACAAGTCTGAAACTACTTTTCGCATCGCAAAATAATAATACGGTTATTTTATTAACTAACTAATAAATATAAGAAATAAACCATGCAACGCCATTGTTGCGTCGCATAAAAAAAGTGATGTAACGTGCATCTGCCATCGCTGCGCCAGAGACACCCGGGCGCTGCGCCGACCCAAGATACCGCCACCCTCGGCATCTTCATTGATTGCGCCAGACTCGATCTCTGGCTGTCAGGTGATTCAAAGCACCGCGGATGCACAATCACGCGATCAGACTGGCTGCGCCACTGCGCATCGGCCCGCTGGCCGTGGAATCGATGCTTCCGCAGCATCCGCACAAACCGCCACATGAAATCGACAGGAGCCCACCATGAATCGCGATCAGGCAATCGCAGAAATTCGTAAGGACTGGACAAGCAATCCACGCTGGCAGGGTGTGCAGCGCCCGTACTCGGCCGAAGACGTCCATCGTTTGCGCGGGACAGTAACGATCGAATACTCCCTGGCTCGCCACGGCGCCGAGAAGCTTTGGAGACTCGTCAACCAGGAAGCTTTCGTCAATGCCCTGGGCGCGCTCACCGGCAATCAGGCCATGCAACAAGTCAAAGCCGGACTAAAAGCCATTTACCTGTCTGGCTGGCAGGTCGCGGCTGACGCCAATCTCGCAGGCGAAATGTACCCGGATCAGTCGCTCTACCCGGCAGACAGCGTTCCCGCCGTCGTACGTCGCATCAACAAGACGCTTATCCGCGCCGACCAGATCCATCATGCGGAAGGAAAGAACAGCATCGACTGGTTCGCGCCGATAGTTGCCGATGCGGAAGCCGGATTCGGCGGCGTGCTCAACGCCTTCGAACTCATGAAATCGATGATCGACGCCGGTGCCGCCGGCGTGCACTTCGAGGACCAGCTCGCATCCGCCAAGAAATGCGGCCATATGGGTGGTAAGGTGCTGGTGCCGACGCAGGAAGCCGTGCAAAAACTGGTCGCGGCGCGCCTGGCCTCGGATATCATGGGCGTGGCCACGGTGCTATTTGCGCGCACAGATGCCGAGGCAGCCACTCTGGTCACCTCGGATGTGGACGATAACGACAAACCATTCTGCACCGGCGAGCGCACGGCCGAGGGCTACTACCGGGTCATCAACGGAATTCAGCAGGCAATTTCACGTGGTCTGGCCTACGCCCCCTACGCCGACCTGATCTGGTGTGAGACAGGAAAGCCTGACCTTGCCTTCGCGCGGCAGTTCGCAGAGGCCATCCATAAGCAATACCCGGGCAAATTGCTGTCCTACAACTGCTCGCCTTCCTTCAACTGGAAAAAAAATCTCGACGACAGCGCGATCGCCAAATTCCAGCGCGAATTAGGCGCGATGGGCTACAAGTTCCAGTTCATTACCCTGGCCGGATTCCATTCGCTGAACTATGGCATGTTCGAACTGGCGCGCGGCTATGCGACCGAAAACATGACCGCCTACGTCAGACTGCAGCAGGCCGAATTTGCGGCGGAAGCCAACGGCTACACAGCGACCAGGCATCAGCGCGAGGTCGGCACCGGATATTTCGACGAAGTCACGCAGGCCGTGCAGTCCGGGAAGTCATCGGTGACCGCTCTGACCGGCTCGACCGAAGAGGAGCAATTCGTCTGACGTTGTCGCGCTAGACTCCTCTACGCCATGGTGTGACAAGCTTTGCTTGTCCCCGCGGCGTTTCCTATTTATCATTTAGCAAAATCAATTTTCACAATATGAAATATTATCCGGAGCCTTAACGTGAATCACCCGAATATTCCCGCCGGCATGCAAGTGCTGGGCAATATCACTCCCGAGTTTGCCCAAATACTCACCGGCGATGCTCTCGCCTTCCTCGCCAAACTGCATCGCGGCTTCAATGGCCGTCGCGTCGAATTGCTTGCACGTCGAAGCCAGCGGCAGAAGGAAATCGACGCCGGGAAGCTGCCGGATTTCCTGCCGGAGACCAAGGCGATTCGCGACTCCGCCTGGCAGGTCGCTCCTGTTCCTCAGGATTTGCAGGACCGCCGCGTGGAAATCACCGGCCCGACCGATCGCAAGATGGTGATCAATGCGCTCAATTCCGGGGCCAACATGTTCATGGCGGATTTCGAGGATTCCTCGACGCCGACCTGGGACAACCAGCTTCAGGGTCAGATCAACATGCGCGATGCCGTTGCCGGCACAATCTCGTTCACCAGCCCGGAAGGCAAGCACTACAAACTGGCGGAAAAACCGGCGACTTTGCTGGTGCGTCCACGCGGCTGGCATTTGAACGAAAAGCACATCGTGATCGACGGTCAGCCGATGTCGGGTTCGCTGTTCGACTTCGGGCTTTATTTCTTTCATAACGCTCGCACGCGCGCGACGAGGAAATCCGGGATCTACCTCTACCTGCCGAAAATGGAGTCGCACCTCGAAGCGCGGCTGTGGAACGAGGTTTTCGTATTCGCGCAGAAGGAGCTGGATGTTCCGCAGGGCACCGTAAAGGCCACCGTCCTGATCGAAACCATTCTCGCCTCCTTCGAAATGGAAGAAATCCTTTACGAACTGCGCGAGCACTCGGCGGGCCTGAATTGCGGCCGCTGGGACTACATTTTCAGTTGCATCAAGAAATTCCGCAATCAGAAGGGTTTCATACTGGCCGATCGCGGGCTGGTGACCATGACGAGTCCTTTCATGCGCGCATATTCGCTGTTGTTGATCAAGACTTGCCACAAGCGTGGCGCCTTTGCCATGGGAGGCATGGCGGCGCAAATCCCGATCAAGAACGACTCCGCCGCAAATGAAGCCGCGCTTGCAAAAGTACGCGCGGACAAGGAGCGCGAGGCGTCCGATGGCCATGACGGCACCTGGGTGGCGCACCCCGGACTGGTTGCCATCGCCAGAGAGGCGTTCGATAAGTCGATGAAGACGCCGAATCAGATTGCCAGGAAACGCGATGACATCAATGTCGCGGCAGGAGATCTGATTAATTTCCAGCCCAAAGGCCCTATCACGGAACAAGGCTTGCGCGTCAACATCAATATCGGCATCCAGTACCTTGGTGCGTGGCTTGCCGGCACCGGTTGCGTGCCGATTTTCAATCTGATGGAGGATGCCGCGACTGCAGAAATCTCGCGTGCGCAAATCTGGCACTGGATCCGCAGTCCACTGGGCGTCCTTGAAGACGGTCGCAAGGTCAGCAAGGAATTGTTCCGCGCGCTCGTTCCCCAGGAACTGGCCAAAGTACGGGAAATTCTCGGGGACAAAGGTTACGCCGCGGGCAAATATGAAGAGGGAGCGAAAATGTTCGAGGAGCTCACGCTTGCCGAGGATTTCGTCGAATTTCTGACCCTGCCGGCTTACGAATACGTCACTGCGCACGAACATCGCTGACCAACGCGGGCCGCCGCGCTTTCCGGCGGCCCCTCCCCTCATGCCACGGGTCGTCCTGTTCAACAAGCCCTACGGCGTGATCTGCCAGTTCAGCCCGGCTGACGGCAAGCAGACTTTGAAGGACTTCGTGCCAATCCCGGGAATCTATCCGGCGGGCCGGCTCGATACCGACAGCGAAGGACTGCTGGTCCTCACCGATGACGGGACGCTACAACACTCCATCAGCCATCCCGCGAAGAAATGGCCCAAAACCTATTGGGCCCAGGTTGAAAACATTCCCGGCGATGCCGCGCTGGACAAACTGCGCGGCGGCGTTGACCTCGGGGATTTCGTCACGGCTGCCGCCAGCGTCAGACTCATCGGAGAACCGCCCGACCTCTGGGCTCGGATCCCACCCATCCGCTCGCGCCAAAGCATTCCGACCGCCTGGCTGGAAATTGGACTCAGCGAAGGCAAGAACCGGCAGGTGCGGCGCATGACCGCTGCAGTTGGCCATCCAACCTTGCGCCTGGTTCGTCATCGAATAGGCGATTGGACCCTCGCGGGGATGGCCTGCGGTGACTATCGCGTTCTCGGCAAGGATGAAATACGGCTCTGGTCAGGGCAATAGAACTTGTAACAAGATATGTCAACCTGCCATGCTGACCGGCGTTATAGGCCGCGACACCTGAGATTTGTGTCATCCCTGAAGAAACTTAAATTGGAGAAGACCCGCATGAAGAAGATTATTGCAGCCCTGATCGCCGCCCTGTTTGCCGCTGTTACGTTCTCGGCTGTTGCCGCAGATGCAGCCACCCCGGCCGAAAAGCCTGCCAAGTCGATGAAGAAGCACCACAAAAAGATGGAACACAAGAAGGAAGAAGCCACTGCTCCGGCAGCAGCTCCGGCCGCTGATCCCGCAAAGAAGTAAGCCTCAATCAGTCGCACGTCGGAAGGCAGGGAACCATTCCCTGCCTTTTTTCTTTTGGCTTGCCGCTCGCAGGGCGCAGCCGTCGGCAGCGCAGGGTTTGACGCTCCGGGCAAAACTCCTTACTCTTGCCAGCGATTTTAGGCCTCAAACCAAAGTTCCGGTTCAGCCCTTTCTCCTCGACCCCGCATAGAACGGAATCACCGTGCTGAAATCGACTAACGTGTTGCCGTCGTCCACCGCCTTTGCGGCAGCGTCCATTTCTGCCCGCACCGGCGTCGCGACCACCGCGAGGGTACCCCAAGGGATTTAGCCAGGTAAGCAGCGCGACCATCCCGCGGACAGGCAGGGTCGCATCCCTGCCTTTTTCAAATTCATGAACGACAGATCCGGAGGACGCACACCATGGGCGAATGGACCGACCTCATCAAACTGACCGTTGCATTGCTGGCGATCGTAGACCCCGTGGCTGGCATTCCCGTTTTCCTCAGCACCACCGTGGGCTATACGGCAACCGAGCGGCAACGCGTTACCAGGATCGTTGCAATTACGGTATTCGGCGTACTCGCTGTTGCCGCCCTGATCGGCACGCAGATTCTGCGTTTTTTCGGCATCAGCATCCCGTCGTTCCTGATTGCCGGCGGAATTCTGTTGCTGTTGATGGCAATTGCGATGTTGCAGGCAAAGGAAAGCGGAATCCGCCAGACACCCGACGAAGCGCAGGAAGCATCCGAAAAAGATGCGGTGGCCGTGGTTCCGCTCGGCATTCCGCTGCTTGCCGGGCCGGGCGCGATCAGCACCATGATCATCGCCACCCATCAATCGTCAAATTTCTTTGGTCATATCATGCTGCTTGTTCCAGCCGGCCTGATTGCCCTCGCCGTGTGGGCAACGTTCATGGCGGCCACGCGCATTTCCGAACGCCTGGGCACGACCGGCATGAACATCATCACGCGCGTCATGGGGTTGATCATTGCGGCCATCGGCATCGAGTATATTTACCGTGGCCTCATCGAACTGTTCCCCAAACTGGTCTGAACCGAAATGATCTGGAGGCCCGACGTTACCGTTGCAGCGGTAGTGGAACGCGATGGTCGATTTTTGCTCGTTGAGGAGCAAACCGAGCGCGGTTTGCTGTTCAATCAACCTGCCGGCCATCTTGAATCCGGCGAGTCGATCGTGGCGGCCGTAGTGAGGGAAACTCTCGAGGAAACAGCCTGGGAATTTTCCCCGGAACATCTGATCGGCGTATATCGCTGGCGCCCTCCCGAGAGCGATGTGACTTACTTGCGATTTGCGTTTTGCGGCCGGCTTGGCGCGCATTACCCCGATCGAGCGCTCGACACCGGTATCTTGCATGCGGTGTGGCTTGGCCCCGACGAGATTCGTGGCGGACGCGGTCGTCATCGCAGTCCGCTGGTCGTACGCTGCGTGGAAGACTATCTGGCCGGGATACGCGCGCCCCTCGATCTGCTTGTGGATTTCAACTGATACGGAATGGCAACGTGAGCAAAAAGCAGCGCATTGTCGTCGGCATGTCGGGGGGCGTGGATTCCTCGGTCGCCGCCTGGCTGCTCAAGGAGCAGGGCTACGAAGTCGTCGGCCTGTTCATGAAAAACTGGGAGGACGATGACGACGAGGAATACTGCACGTCGCGCCAGGACCTGATCGACGCGGTTTCGGTCGCAGACCTGCTGGACATCGACATCGAGGCCGTGAATTTTTCCGCCGAATACAAGGACCGCGTGTTCAACAGCTTCCTTGCCGAGTACAAGGCCGGAAGAACGCCAAACCCGGATGTGCTGTGTAATGCCGAGATCAAATTCAAGGCATTCCTCGATCATGCCCTGCAACTCGGCGCGGACCGCATCGCCACCGGGCATTACGCGCAGGTACGCGAAGTCGACGGCCTGTTCCAGTTGCTCAAGGCCGAAGACGGAACCAAGGACCAGAGCTATTTTCTTTACCGGCTGAACCAGGCGCAGTTGGGTCGCACGCTTTTCCCGCTGGGCGCGATGTACAAACGTGACGTGCGCGCACTCGCAGCAAAACTCGGACTGCCCAACTACGACAAAAAAGACTCGACCGGCATCTGCTTCATTGGCGAACGCCCGTTCCGCGAATTCCTCAATCGCTATCTGCCGACGCAGCCCGGCGAAATCGTAACACCCGAAGGAAGCGTCGTCGGCCGGCATATGGGCCTGATGTACTACACGCTGGGACAGCGCCAGGGGCTGGGCATTGGCGGAAGCAGGCAGGGAGACGGCGAACCGTGGTACGTATGCGGCAAGGACATGCAGGCCAATCGTCTTACCGTGGTGCAGGGCCACGATCATCCGGCCTTGCTCTCCTATGCGCTCGCAGCGGACGACCTGACCTGGATCAGCGGCGCGCTGCCACACTGCAATTGGGTATACGGCGCAAAGACGCGCTACCGGCAGAAGGATGCGCCCTGCGAGGTTGAGCGGGTGGATGCCGTTTCATGCGAGATCAAGTTCGCCGAACCGCAATGGGCCGTGACACCCGGACAGTCGGTTGTCGTCTATGAATCGAAGGTATGCCTGGGCGGCGGCATCATCGACTCCGCCGCGGCGGCCACGCACTAGGTAGTCCGGCCTTTCGCCCCCAATGATCAATGCCGCTCCGGTGCGGCGCGTGATAAAATTATCTATATCGATTAGCCACTTGGATGATGCCTCTTTCCTCCCTCACCGCACTGTCCCCGCTCGACGGCCGCTATCGGGACAAGATTTCCAGCCTGTCGGATTACTTCAGCGAATTCGGCCTCATCCGCTACCGGATCCTGGTCGAAGTCGAATGGCTCAAGGCACTTTGTGCCGCGCGTGAACTCGACGGTATCCCGGCACTTTCGCCCGCCACGGTAAAACAGCTCGACGCGGTGGTTCGCGATTTCTCGGCAACCGACGGTGAAGCCGTCAAGCAAATCGAGGCGCGCACCAATCACGACGTCAAGGCCATCGAGTACTGGCTCAAGGAAAAGCTTGCCGACAACCGCGAATTCGCCGGCGTTACCGGCTTCGTGCACTTCGCCTGCACCTCCGAAGACATCAACAATCTTTGCCATGCGCTCATGCTCAAGCACGCCCGGGCGCAGGTCGTCCTGCCGGCCATCGATGCGCTGATCGCACGCCTGACGCAGCTCGCCCATGCGACCGCATCCATGCCGATGTTGTCGCGCACGCACGGGCAGCCGGCGACACCGAGTACCCTGGGCAAGGAAATGGCCAACGTCGTCCAGCGCCTGCGCCGGCAGCGTGCGCGCATCGCCGACGTTTCGCTCACTGGCAAAATCAATGGCGCAGTCGGCAACTACAACGCCCACCTGGCGGCGTTTCCCGACTTCGACTGGGAAAAATTCTGCAGGGAATTCGTCGAAAGACTGGGCTTCGAATTCAATGCGTACACCACACAGATCGAGCCGCACGACAGCATCGCCGAACTGTTCGACGCCTGCGCCGGACTCAACACTGTGCTGCTCGACCTCGATCGCGACATCTGGGGTTACATCTCGATCGGCTATTTCCGGCAGAAGGTCAAGGAAGGCGAAGTCGGCTCATCGACGATGCCGCACAAGGTGAACCCGATCGACTTCGAAAATTCCGAAGGCAACCTCGGACTCGCCAACGCGCTACTGTCGCACCTGTCGTCCAAGTTGCCGGTCTCGCGCTGGCAACGCGACCTCACGGACTCGACCGTACTGCGCAACATGGGCGTCGCCCTTGGATACAGCCTGCTCGCCTACGATGCCTGCCTGCGTGGCCTGAACAAGCTTGAGCCGGACGCAAAGCGCCTTGGTGACGACCTGAACGCCAACTGGGAAGTTCTCGCCGAACCGATCCAGACCGTCATGAAGCGCCACGGAATCGAAGACGCGTACGAGCAATTGAAGGTTCTCACGCGCGGCAAGGGCGGGATCAACCGCGATACGCTGCATCAGTTCATCCGGACCCTCGCCATTGCGCCTGCGGAAAAGGAACGTCTGCTGGCCCTCACCCCAGCGACCTATACCGGACTGGCGGAACAGCTGGCCAAGCGCGTTTAAGGCGTCAGGACGCGCGCTTCGAACGCAGGAATTCCACGATCGCCGGCATCACCGAAAGCACGATGATGCCGAGAATGACGACCGTCAGATTGTTCCTGACCAACGGCAGATTGCCGAAGAAAAAGCCGGCATAGGTCAACAGCGTCACCCATAGCACCGCTCCCGCAACGTTGAACATCAGGAAGCGCCGGTAACTCATCGCGCCGATACCGGCCACAAAGGGCGCGTAGGTGCGGATGATTGGAACGAAGCGCGCAATGATGAGCGCCTTGCCACCATGGCGCTCAAAGAACGCATGGGTACGGTCCACATAGGCGCGCTTGAAGAAGCGGGAATCTTCGAATCGAAAAACGCGCGGTCCGAGATAGCGGCCTATGGAATAGTTCAGCGAATCGCCGGTGATGGCCGCTGCAATGAGCAAGACCACCAGTGCGTGAACATTGAGTTCGCCCGTCGCGGCAACGGTTCCCGCCACGAATAACAGGGAGTCACCCGGCAGGAACGGCGTGACGACCAGGCCGGTTTCCAGGAAAACAATGAGGAATAGAAACGCGTAAACCCAGGCACCGTAGCCCTGCACCAGCTCCCGAAGGTGCTGATCCAGGTGCAGAATCAGGTCAATAAAACCGGAGAGCAGATCCATCGCGGATCCGCGGCCTTAAACGACGGCCTCTTCCTGTTTCTTCTCGGGCTTGATGAAATCCTCCCGCGTAACACCCATCCACATCACCAGTGGGCTCGCCACCAGCACCGAGGAATAGATGCCAAACAGGATACCGATGGTAAGTGCAAGCGCAAAGTAATGCAGCGTCTCGCCGCCGAATATCAATATCGACGTGACCATCAGTTGTGTGCAGCCGTGGGTAATGATGGTGCGTGACATTGTGCGGGTAATGGCATTGTTGATCACTTCCGGCGTGCTGGCCTTGCGCATCTTGCGGAAATTTTCACGAATCCGGTCAAAGACGACGACCGATTCGTTTACCGAATAACCCAAAACCGCGAGTACCGCCGCAAGTACCGGCAGTGAAAATTCCCATTGAAAGAAAGCAAAGAAGCCCAGGATGATCACTACGTCGTGCAGATTCGCGACGATCGCGGAGACACCGAACTTCCACTCGAAACGAAGTGCCAGGTAGACCACGATGCCGAAGGACACCAGCAGCAGGGCCAACGCCCCGTTCTCGGCCAGTTCCTTGCCGACCTGAGAACCGACGAAATCAACGCGGCGCAATTCGACCGAGGGATCGTCCTGACGCAAGGCCTTGATCACGGTTTCGGACAGTTGGGCGCCGGTAACGCCCTGCTTGGCCGGCAGGCGAATGAGCGACGTTTGCGAACTGCCGAAGCTTTGCACCGTCGCGTCACCGAGGTTCACCCTGTCAAGCGTGTCGCGGATCTTGTCCACGTCCACGGCATGTCCGTAGTTGACCTCCATCACCGTGCCGCCGGTAAATTCGACACCCAGGTGCAGGCCTTTGGTGGCGAGGAAAACCACGGCCAGGATGAAGGTGATCAACGAAATCACGTTGAACACCAGCGCATGGCGCATGAAGGGAATGTCTTTGCGGATGCGGAAAAATTCCATTTGTATTTCCTTGAGCGCTAGATTCGGCGGGCCGGCATCAAGCGGCGGTCTGCCGCTTGTACCAGTCGGTATTTCCGATCGGCAATTTTTCGAGCTTGCGACGGGCGCCGAACATCAGGTTTACCATGCTGCGCGAGACCAGCACGGCGCTGAACATCGACGTAAGAATGCCCAGGCAATGCACGACCGCGAAACCGCGCACCGGACCGCTGCCGAACATGAACAGCGCGACCCCCGCAATCAGCGTGGTGATGTTCGAATCGAGAATCGTCGCCCAGGCACGCTCGTATCCGGCCGCAATGGCGGCCTGCGGCGTGGTGCCGTTGCGCAACTCTTCCCTGATACGCTCATTGATCAGCACATTGGAGTCGATCGCCATGCCGAGCGCGAGCGCGATCGCGGCGATGCCGGGCAGGGTCAGCGTCGCCTGGAGCATCGACAGCAACGCAATCAGCAACATCAGGTTCACCGCCAGAGCCAGCACCGACACCACGCCGAACAGCAGGTAATAGGCAATCATGAACACGGCGATCGCCGCGAAACCGATCATCGTCGAGTGGAAACCGCGGGTGATGTTATCGGCACCCAGACTGGGGCCAACGGTTCGCTCTTCGACGATTTCCATCGGCGCCGCCAGCGCGCCGGCGCGCAACAACAGGGACACGTCCCGCGCTTCCGTGGTCGTCATGCGGCCGCTGATCTGCACGCGTCCTCCGGGAATCTCGGAACGAATCACCGGCGCGGTGACGATCTCTCCCTTGCCTTTTTCCACCAGCACCATCGCCATGCGCTTGCCGATGCTCTCGCGGGTAATCTGCTGAAAAATGGTGGCGCCGCGACCGTCGAGGTTGATATGAACGGCGGGTTCGCCGGTCTGGCCGTCGAAACCGGGTTGAGCATCGGAAATGCGATCGCCGGTCAAAATCACCTCGCGCTTGAGCACATGCGGTACGCCCTCACGATCGTAGAGCAGTTCGTCGCCAAGTGGCACCTGGCCACCGACAGCGGCTTGCAGCGACGCCGCATCGCTATGCTCCTCGTCGACCATGCGTACTTCCAGCGTGGCGGTGCGGCCGAGAATCTCCTTCGCCTTGGCCGTATCCTGCACGCCGGGCAATTGCACGACCACGCGATCCGTACCCGCCTGCTGAACGATCGGTTCGGCGACGCCGAGTTCGTTGACGCGATTGCGCAGCGTGGTGATGTTCTGCTGGATGGCGAACTCCTGGATGCGCTTTTGCACTTCGGGCCGCAGTGCCGCGGTGATCGAATAGTCTTGTGCGCCATCTACCGGGCTTAGCAGCAAGTCCGGATTCTGCTTGCCGATCTCCGTGACCGCCTGGTCGCGCGTCTGACCATCGCGGAATTTGACCACGACGTTCTGCCCGTCACGCGAAATACCCGAGTAACGGATCTCTTTTGCCCTCAATGTCGTACGGATATCGGCGGCATAGCGATCGGCCGCCTTGGTCAGCGCGGCTTTCATGTCCACCTGCAGCAGGAAATGCACGCCGCCACGCAGGTCCAGGCCAAGATACATCGGCAATGCATTGATCCTGGCCATCCAGTGTGGAGAACTGGACAGCAGGTTCAGCGCCACGACGTAGCTGTCGCCCACCGCGCTTTGCAGCACGTCCTTCGCCTTGAGCTGCACGTCGGTGGTGGCCAGGCGCACCTTGATGCTGGTGGGATCGAGAAACAGCCCCTCGGGCTTGATGCCGGCCTGGCTCAATGCCTGGTCCACCCGCGACAACAGCGCCTCGTCGATCTTGGCTGTGGTCTTGGCCGGCGAGATTTGCACGGCCGGAACTTCGCCAAAGAAATTCGGCAAGGTATACAGCACGCCGATCGTCAGTGCGATGGCGACGAGTACATACTTCCAGAGCGGAAAGCGGTTCATGAATACCCTATGCGATGCGGATGGTCAGGTAACTGGCGGCCGGCGGCCGGATTCAGCTGGCGCTCTTGATCGTTCCCTTGGGCAATAACGTGGCGATGGAAGGCCGTTGCACCTGAATCTCCACGTTTGGGGCGATTTCGACGGAAACGAAATTGTCACCGACCTTGGTGACCTTGCCGAGCGTGCCCCCTGAAGTGACCACTTCATCACCCTTCTGCAGTCCGGCAAGCATGGCCTTATGTTCCTTGGCGCGCTTCGACTGCGGCCGAATCATCAGGAAATACAGCAGCACGAACATCAACACCAGCGGCAGCATCTGGAACAGGTCGAATCCCTGGCTGGCGGGTGCGGCCTGGGCGTAAGCGTTGCTGATCAACACGGATAGTCCTCCAATTCGAGTCTTGTACTCAGGGGGCGAATGACCGACGACGGTAAACCGATCCTGCGGTCATGCCGTCCAGCCCTGAAAAGGGGCGCATTTTAGCACGGCTATCTCTGGCGAAGCCGTACCGCCTCAGCATATTGCGCCAGCTTCCCGACCTCGATGGCCTGCCGCAGCTCGCTCATTAGTTGCTGATAGAAATGCAGATTGTGCAATGTATTGAGATGAGCGCCGAGGATTTCGTTGACGCGTTGCAAATGGTGCAGGTAGGCGCGCGAGAAATTCCGGCAGGTATAGCAATCACAATCCTCATCGAGTGGCCGGAGGTCGTCGCGATAGCGCGCATTGCGCAAACGGATGGTGCCCCCGGTGGTAAATATCCAGCCGTTGCGCGCATTACGCGTGGGCAACACGCAATCGAACATGTCGATGCCGCACTCGACGGCGTCGACAATGTCCGTCGGTGTGCCGACCCCCATTAGATAACGCGGCGCGGCGCCAGGCAGTCGTGGGGCCGTATGCCGCAGGATGCGCAGCATGTCCGGCTTTGGCTCCCCCACAGACAGCCCGCCGATGGCATAGCCGTCGAAACCGATGTCCGTCAAGCCGGCCAGCGATTCATCACGCAGCGCTTCATGCATGCCACCCTGCACGATGCCAAACAGCGCGTTGACGTTGCCTTCGTGAGCGCGCTTGCTGCGCTCGGCCCAGCGCAACGACAACCGCATGGAAATGGCGGCCTCGCGCTCGTCTGCGGGATAGGGCGTGCATTCGTCGAAGATCATCACGACATCGGAGTTCAGCGTGCGCTGGATGCGCATCGATTCCTCGGGGGACAGAAAACAGGTGTCGCCATTTACCGGCGACTGAAACCGGACCCCTTCTTCCGTGATCTTGCGCAAGTCGCCCAGGCTGAACACCTGGAATCCGCCGGAATCAGTGAGGATGGGCTTGTCCCAGGCCATGAAGCGGTGCAATCCGCCGTGCGCCGCAATGACCTCCAGTCCCGGCCTCAGCCACAAGTGGAAGGTATTGCCCAGCACGATTTGCGCGCCCACCGCATGCAAATCCGCTGGCGTCATCGCCTTCACAGACCCGTAGGTTCCCACGGGCATGAAAACGGGGGTCCGCACGTCGCCATGGGCCAGCGTCAGGCGCCCACGACGGGCCAACCCATCGGTGGCGAGAATCTCGAATTTCATGTCAGGCCGCCACGTGCGTAACGGTTTCGCGGCGATCGATCAGCATGGCATCGCCGTAACTGAAAAACCGGTAACGCGCATCGATTGCGTGCTGGTAGGCAACGCGGATATGCTCGATACCGGCGAAGGCGCTGACCAGCATCAGCAGCGTGGAGCGCGGCAGGTGGAAATTGGTCAGCAACCGGTCGACCTTCCGGAAACGATAACCCGGCCGGATGAACAGCCGCGTTTCGCCGCTACCCGATACCAGCCGGCCGGACTGAGACGCCGCCTCCAGCGCGCGCAGGCTGGTGGTACCGACGGCCGTGATGCGTCCCCCGCGGCCGCGCGCTTCCTCGATCGCCTGCGTCGTTTCCTCGGACACTGAATAATGTTCGCTGTGCATGACGTGCATGTCCACCTGACTCTCCCTAACCGGTTGAAAAGTGCCGGCACCGACATGCAGTGTAACGAACGCCAGGTGCGCACCGCACGCGACAATGCGATCGAGCATCGCCTGGTCGAAATGCAGTCCCGCGGTCGGCGCCGCCACTGCCCCCGGATGGCGCGCGTACACCGTCTGATAGCGCGCCAGATCGTCCGTACCGGCAGGCCTTTCGATATAAGGCGGCAGCGGCACCTCGCCCAGACTGTCCAGCACCGACAATACGGCGGCGTCGAATTCCAGCAGGAAAAAATTCTCCCGCCGCTCTACCACTACCGCCTTGGCCTTGCCGCCAAACAGGATCACCTGACCCGGCGATGGCGCATGGCTTGCGCGCAGCATGGCAAGCGCCCGGCGCGGGGCGACCACGCGCTCGATTAGCGCCTCCACCTTGCCTCCCGTCGCCCGGACGCCCAGCAATCTGGCCTTGATAACGCGCGTATCGTTGAACACGAACAGGTCGTCTGCGCGCACGAATTCCGGCAGTTCCGCGAACCGGCGGTCGGAACACGTGCCGGTCCTGCCGTCCAGATGGAGCATGCGCGCCGAGCTGCGCTCGGGCGGCGGAAACTGGGCAATGAGTTCCGGCGGCAACTCATAGTCGAACTCATCTATCTGCATCGGGCGCATTATATCGACGGATTCGGATGTTCCTGGTTGCCCGCCAACACCGAATTGTCGATAATTGCGCTCCCCGTGCCGGGATGGCGGAACTGGTAGACGCACGGGACTCAAAATCCCGCGCTAGCAATAGCGTGCCGGTTCGATTCCGGCTCCCGGCACCAATACTTTCCTGTTTGATTGCCCTGCCCCGCAAATCTGGCCCAGGCCGGATTCAGCGCACTCTGCGCCGCGTTGGCCGATGCAAGAAACCGACCGCTAACTTCCCGTCGACTCGCGGCCTGCCGAGTTATCGATGATGGATTGCAACTCTTCGATATTCGCCGGCTTGGA
The DNA here is from genome assembly GCA_039931685.1 of Betaproteobacteria bacterium. Classification (GTDB taxonomy): domain Bacteria; phylum Pseudomonadota; class Gammaproteobacteria; order Burkholderiales; family JACQAP01; genus JACQAP01. The sequence continues at coordinate 25,730 of JBDTRK010000017.1, forward strand.
AAAATGCGCATCGAAGCTTGCCTGCCGGCTGCGCGCCCGGTCTTCCTCGGTGCCATAACCGGATATCGCAATCAGCGTCAGCCCGGTCGGAAACATCGTCCGCAGGCGATTCGCCACCTCAAGCCCACTCATTCCCGGCATGGCAATGTCGCAGATGACGACATCGGGAGCAAATTCGGAGGCGATCACCATGGCATGCTCGCCATCGAAAGCTTCCCGGATTTCATGGCCTTTGGTCCTCAGCAGCGTCGCCAGGGTCTTGGCGGAATCGACGTTGTCGTCGATCACCAGAATATTGCGCCGCGCGGCGATTTCACGGCGTTGCGATTCACGTCTGCCCGGTAGCGCAAATTCGTCTGCCGCGACGGGAAGCGTGACGACGAATTCACTGCCGTGACCGACCCCATCGCTGCGGGCCGTGACGTGCCCCCCATGCAAATCCACCAGCTGCCTGACCAGCGCAAGTCCGATTCCCAGCCCGCCTTCGGAGCGCGTCAGCGACCCGTCCACCTGCGCGAACATGTTGAATATGGATTGCAGGTCGCCTTCGGCAATGCCGATCCCATTATCTTTCACGCTGATCGAAACCTCGCCGCTTTGCCTCTCGGCGGCAAGCCGTATGACTCCGCCGTGGGTGGTGAACTTGGAAGCGTTGTTCAGAATATTGCTGACCACTTGCGCGAGCCTCGCCTCGTCTCCCCGGACGAACAGGGGTTGGGAAGTAAGCGTCACTTCGAGTTTCTGATTGCAAGCCTCGATCAGCGGCCTCACGGTTTCGATGCCCAGGCGCACAAAGTTACCCACCGGCACGGTCTGCATGCGCAAGGAAATCACGCCGCGCTGGATGCGGTTGATGTCGAGTAGATCGTCGACAAGACGCACCATATGCTGCAACTGCGCCTCAGGACAGCGAGCGCGTCGTTGCGCACCGCCGGCGAACTGGCCTGGCCGAGCAGCGACACCGCCGCGCTGATCGGGGCAATCGGATTGCGCAGCTCATGGGCCAGAACCGCCATGAATTCGTTTTTCCTGCCGTCGGCATCCTCCAGCGCCTGCGTGCGCTCCCGGACCCTGCGTTCCAGGATTTCATTCGATTGCTTCAGACTGCCGATCAGCTGGTCGTTTTCGAATCGCAGCCGCAACGATTTCGCGATCGTTTCATGAATGCGCCTGGCGATCAGCAGCAGCGAAAGCAGGAAGACCAGGCCGGTCCAGCCCATCGCTCCGTGGATAAAGTCCCCGTCGACAAGATATCGCGTGATAACCGGCAACAAAGCCAATGACGAAAAGACCGTAAAAGCGGGCAGCACCGGCGTTAGCGCCGCCATCCCGCCCGCCACCAGTCCCGCCAGCACGAACGCAAGAAATACCTGGTTCACCACCGACTCCGCGGGATACAGCAAAAGCGCGGTCAAGCCCCAGACGGCGCCGGCAATTCCCGCGCTGACAAGAAAGTAGGCTCTCCAGCGATTTGCCCCTTCGAGGGTTGGCGCCAGGCGCGAAAATCGCACGCCAAGCACGATGCGCGTCAACGCAGTGACGAACACCAGGGCGGCCCAACCCAACGCATGAACGTGATTGACGACCGACCACTGGACAGTCAGCAACGCCAGCGCGATCAGCAGCGTTACGATTTGGGTGTTGGGCAAGTTCGCATACAACAGCTTGACTTGCTCGATTCGAACGCAAGCGTCTGCCAACGTCCTTGCGCTGACGTCGCCAGGCGGCGCGTCGCTGTTATTGTTCTGTGCCATGAGCCTTGGAGTCAGGTGATCAAAATTAAGTGTGGCGGCCCGGTGATTGCGTGTTTGTTGTCCAAACGCCAGATAAAGCCGCACCCCGAAAGTGCGGGGGGGGCTGTCCGCCCGGCCGCTCGTAACCGATATGCTGGAGGCGCCTGCCACGCGCCCTCGTGAAGGGTGCCCGATCGGGCAATATTTGCCGCCTAGCTGCCGGTGCAGGAGCGATGTATTTGAGGCATTGGCAGGGCCAGGCGCCCGCCGGGCCATGCTGGGCATCGGCATCGATCGGCCACTGCATTTTCCTGTGCGCACCGTGGAGCCATGCCTGCCAAAACCGGGACAAACTGATCAGCACGTTCTCCTCGAATGACCGCTTCTGCGACGGCTTTTGTGCCAACTCGTCCCTATGATACATGCTGGCGAAGGGTTGGCCATTTTGGCAATGGGCGCCGGGCCGGCCCCGGCCCATCCGACGCCCGCGCTCCCCGCACGGCACCAGAAGAAGTGAACGTCACGACACGCTGTGCCGATGGTCTCGCCGTCCGCTTCCGCCATGGGAACTACACGCCGCCCTTGCGGGCGGGGAGGAAAATCCTGCAGACTGCAATAGGCTGGAGTGACCACGTTGCAACAAATGCGTTGAAAGGATCGAGCGTGCAAGACCCGCGCATTGCGATGACAATCCCGAATGGACTCAACCTGCATTCTGACTTCTTGTACAGGGGCGGCTTTCCGATGGACAATTTGCGAATCGCAATTTTTCTTGCACTGTTTGCCGTCTCGTCACAGGCGCCCGCCCAACTGTTCCCCGAGCCCGAACCCGACCGGGCATTGAAGCTCAAGGCGTCGGGCAGCGTCATGCACGACAGCAACTTATTCAGGCTGTCCGACGCCGTCGACGCGCAGACAATCATCGGCACGTCGGATAAATCGGACAACATTTATAGTCTCGGCGCCGGCGGCTCGTACGAGTTTCAGGCCAGCCGACAGAAGTTTCTGCTCGAAGCGAGCATCGACGACCACAAATACCAGCAATTCGATCAACTCGACTACGTCGGGTACGACGCCCGCGGAGAATGGAAGTGGCAGGTCGGCAATTTCTGGGACGGCACCCTTGGCACCGGGCATCGGCGCTATCTCGGCGGATTCGCCAACGTGCAAAACGACATCAAGGATCTGATCGATCAGGACCGGCTCTATGCGAGCGCCAATTACCATCTCAACTCGCGCGTCCGGCTGACCCTCGACCTGAGCCAGTACGACGCCCGCCATGGGGCAGACTCCCAGAAACCCTACGACAACAACACCGACAATGCCGCATTCACCGTCAACTGGGTGACCCCCGCCGAAAACACGGTTGGCCTTCAATACCGTAACTCACGCGCGAGCTTCCCGAACCGCCAGACCGTCGCCGGCACCCAGGTGGACAACGCCTATCGCGAAGACGAACTCAACGTCGTCTCGACTTGGCGAATCAGCGGGGTATCGAACTTCCAGGCCCGAATCGGCTACACACAACGCAATTACGGTGAAAGCAGCAGTCGTGATTACAGCGGCACCACCTGGCGCCTGACTTACAACTGGCAGCCCACCGGCAAGCTCGCGTTCGATCTTTCGACATGGCGTGAAATTGCCGAATTCCAGAATGTGGATGCCAACTATGTCCAGATCACCGGTGTGAGCTTCGGCCCGACCTGGTCGCTGACGTCCAAAATCGCCGTCCAGGGCAAAGCCACCTATCAATCGGACAAATTCTTGGGCAATCCCGGGATTGTGTCGGGCCTGCCGGCCCGTTCGGACACGGAACGCATCTACCAGATTGGGCTGCTGTGGACGCCGGTCAGGAGAACCACCCTGGACCTGTCGCTGGAGCGCGGCGAAAGGACTTCCAATCAAGCGCTTTTTAGCTATGACTACAGTACGCTGATGGCAACAGTGGCGTACGCATTCTAGGCGTTGCCTCCAAATTGCCCCATCCGAGTGCCAGCAGGTCGAAATGGTCACATTCGACCGCAGGGCGGTAGCATCGGGGTGTTTCCTACGCAAGAACGATTCCATAGCACGGCAATCATCCCCCTGGCGGACGCACGCGAGCCTTACGAATGGACGATTCAAGGGATTGGATTGCGCAACACGGCAGCGGCAGCGCAGTGCCGGGCGGGCCCGGCACCGGACGGGCACCCGCTAACGGACCGGGGTATTGGATTGCTGCCAGCGCCAGGCGTCCGCGCACATGGCCTTGATATCGCGCTGCGCCCGCCAGCCCATGACGCGATGCGCCAGGGAAGGATCGGCGTAGCACTGCGCCACGTCTCCCGGCCGGCGCGCGACAATCCGATAATCGATCTTGCGTCCGGTGACGTCGGAAAAGGCCTTGATCATTTCGAGCACGCTATAGCCCCGCCCCGTGCCGAGGTTGACCGTGAGTATGTCGCGTCGCTCTGCGAGCGCCCGCAGGGCGGCCAGGTGACCCTGCGCCAGATCGACCACATGGATGTAATCGCGAACGCCCGTGCCATCCGCGGTCGGATAGTCCGCGCCATAGATGGAAACCTGGGGCAGGATGCCGGCGGCGACCTGGGCAACATAGGGCAGCAGGTTATTCGGCGCGCCGCGCGGATCTTCGCCGATCAGGCCGGATTCATGGGCGCCGACGGGATTAAAATAGCGCAGCAAGGCGATACGCCAGCGCGGATCCGCCTTCGCCGTATCGCGCAGGACGTCTTCGATCATCAGCTTGGAGCGTCCATACGGATTGGTGGCGTCGAGCGGAAAATCCTCGGTAATCGGCACCGCGGCCGGATCGCCGTACACCGTCGCCGAGGACGAAAATACCAGGGTCTTCACGCCGGCTTCCTGCATTGCCTCCAGCAGTAAAACCGTGCCCGAGACATTGTTGTCGTAGTAAAGCAGCGGCTTTGCCACCGATTCACCCACCGCCTTCAATCCGGCGAAATGCAGCACGGCGTCGAATGCATGCTGCGAAAATAATTTCCCGAGGCCCTCGCGATCGCGCATGTCGATCTCGGCGAAGCCCGGCCTGCGCCCCGCAATCGTCGCGATGCGGTCGATGACCGAGGCGCGGCTGTTGCACAGGTTGTCGGCGATGAACACGTCATGGCCCGCCGCCAGCAGCTCGACGACCGTATGCGAGCCGATATACCCGGCACCGCCCGTAACAAGGATCGAGGACGTCGCGGTCACGGGAGGCCCGCTCCGTCACAAGTGAAAAATGAAAGTTCTTTCCGCATATCGATCCGCGCCCGGTTGATTTCCATGCCTGGTTTGCATGCCCATCGCAACGCCATGGTGCTCGATTGTACTCAGGAAAACAAAAACAACGCTTTCTCGCGCCGCCGTTGAACAAGCTTCAGTTCCTGTGCCGGCCACATGAATCATGAGGCCGGCACGCTGCAGCCATGCGCTGATCGAATACGATTACTCTCCTCCATTCGGCTCAGCCCCGACATCAATCGCCCCCCTCCCGCGCCCTCCCAGGCGAGTTCTGTGAGCCCATAAACCAATCCAGCCGCTTTTTGTGCGTTAAGCTAAGGTTATGCAATCCTGCAGCCTGTCGTGAATCAGGCCTTTCTCCGAATGCAGTGGCGGCTTAAAATTCGCGTCGCTCCACCCGTTACAAGACGTCCTTCTTTCATTTATTTTCGGCGAAACATCGATACTTGAAACTACTCATCAAGAACGTGGATAACGACGGGCGCCTGGCGTTGATTCCGGAATTTCTGGAAACCCGCTGGACCATCGATGTGGCGAATCACGAGGACAGGACGGACCTCGAGCGCAAACTGGCCGACGCAGATGCCATGATTTCGATGAACTGGCCGACGGCCATGCCCCCGGCGCCAAAGCTGCGGCTGTTGCATTTGCCCGGAGCCGGCACCGATGACATCGCCTTCGACGCCGTTCCTGTACAAGCCGCGGTATGCAACGTCTTCGAGCACGAGATCGGCATCGCGGAATACGTCCTCTCGGCGATGTTGCAATGGGTGATCGGAATCCCGCGCATGGACGCTGCCCTCAGGCGCGGAGAATGGTACGGCTCGCACTTGAGCGGCCCGCGCCATCGTGAGCTGTACGGACAGACTGTGGGAATCGTCGGCTACGGACGCATCGGGCGCGAAGTTGCGGCACGCGCGCGTGCATTCGGCATGCATGTGCTCGCATGTAGCCGCACGCAACGGGATGGAGACGGCCTGGTGGAACGCGTGGATCCGATGCAGAAACTGGACGGCCTGCTCGCGAAATCCGATTTCGTGCTGCTTGCGCTGCCACTGGATTCATCTACGGCGGGACTGTTCGGCAAGGAACGCATTGCCAAAATGAAGCCGACTGCACTCATCATCAACATCGCGCGCGGCGCACTGATCAACGAACAGGCGCTGTATGAAGCGTGCCGGGATCGTCGCATCGGCGGCGCGGCGATCGATACCTGGTATCGCTATCCGGCACAGGGGACCGTGCGCGGCGAACCTTCCACGCTGCCCTTTCGCGATCTCGACAACGTTATCATGACGCCGCATGGATCAGGCTGGACGGATGGCCTGCTGCCGCGGCGCTGCCGCTTTATCGCGCAGAACCTCGATCGCCTCGCGCGTGGCGAAACGCTCGTCAATGTAGTGCGGCAACCTGGCGACGTACACTGAAGCCGGGATCCGGGAGGAAAATTTGGAAAACAACGCCATCGAACAGGCCGCAAAGACCATCTGGACGACGTGGCAGGCCAATCGTCGCATCGAAGCGCTGCCGGTCGAATGCCGGCCTACAACGCGCCTCGAAGGCTATCGGGTCCAGGCCCGAGTGGCGCGGCTGTCGGGGCAGAAAGTATTTGGCTGGAAAATCGCCGCGACCAGCAAAGCAGGGCAACAACATATCGGTGTCGACGGGCCGCTGGCAGGGCGCCTGCTGGATAAGCGTGTGTTCCAGTCGGGGGCAACAGTGTCGCTGTCTAACAACATCATGAAGGTGATCGAAGCGGAGTTCGCCTTTCGCATGGGACGCGATCTTCCGCCGCGCAAGACCCCTTATACCCTCGAAGAAGTCACTGCCGCCGTGGCCACCATGCATCCGGCGATCGAAATTCCCGATTCCCGCTATGCGGACTTCGTCACCGCCGGTGCCGCGCAACTCATTGCGGACAATGCCTGCGCGAGCTATTTTGTGCTGGGACCGGCGACGACCGCCGACTGGCGTCAGTCGGACCTGCCCCGGCATCCGGTTACCGCCCACTTGAACGGCAAACTCGTCCGCGAAGGCCGGGGCGAAAACGTGCTTGGAGACCCGCGCATTGCCCTGACCTGGATCGCGAACGAGTTGTCGCTTGTCGGCGACATGCTGCGCCGTGGCGAAACCGTCACGACGGGAACATGCATTGCACCGGCGCAAGTAGATGCCGGGGACCATGTCGTCGCCGATTTTGGCGAATTCGGTCGCGTCGAAACCAGATTGGTGCCGTAATCACGCCATGCTCACGAGCCAACACGACGAGCGCAAGCAAATAGGCTCTATTTGATACAGCTTTACTATCCGCGTTCGTTTCTCAAGCTGATACTGGCCGGCTTCTCGCTGGCCGTTCTGCCGCTCATCTTCGCGCTGGTGAATAACGCCTACTCGATCCACCAACTGGCCACGCACAGCCAACGCGCGGTGTATCAGGCCGTCCAGACAACGCAGAGCACGCGTTTTCTGATCGAGCAAATTACCAGTATGGAACGCAGCATTCGCCAGTTTGCGATCATCGGCGACCCGTCGTTGTTGCAGGGCTACGGCCTTGCCCACGAGCGTTTCGCCGGTACAGCGCTCAAGATGTCTACTCTGCCGCTGGACACCAGACAAAAACAGCAATTGGATGCCTTGCAGGCGCGCGAATCCGCCCTGTTCGAGCGTGTCGGAAAATCGGGCGGCAAGCCTGAAATCATCAACCTCGCGGCGGCGGAACTGGCCGGACTTTCCGAATCGGCGCGACGTCTCGATGAGCAGGGCAATTCGCTGGTGGACCGCGAAGTCGATACCATGCAGAAGATGGCTGGCGAAGTGCAACGCTTCATTTTCTGGCAGTTGCTTGCTCTCGTACCCGTCGCCCTGCTGCTGGTGGTGGGCGCTACGATGCTCATTTCAAAACCGATTGCACAACTCGAATCGGCGATACAACGGCTGGGCGAGGGTCGTTTCGATACCCATGTATCCGTCAGTGGTCCGGCTGACCTGGAATCTCTCGGCAGGCAACTCGACTGGCTGCGCTTGCGACTGCTCGATCTGGAGGAGCAGAAAACTCGATTCCTGCGCCACGTGTCGCATGAACTCAAGACACCGCTGACCGCGCTTCGTGAAGGCGTGGAACTGCTCTCAGACGAAATCACCGGAAAAATGACCGCCGGTCAGTTTGAAATTACTCGTATCCTGCGGCAAAACACGCTGCGACTGCAGAAATTGATCGAAGACCTGCTCAGCTACCAAAGTGCGCAGTTCCATACTTCCGCGTTGTCATTCTCGTATTTCAATCTAAAAGCGCTGGTGGCGCGCGTCGCCCAGCAACATTCGCTGGCGATGCGAGCCAAGAATCTGAACCTGAATCTGGCGGCCTCCGAGTTCGACATAGAAGCAGACGAATACAAGATGGAAGCGGTCGTGGACAATCTGCTTTCCAATGCGGTCAAATTCTCCCCCTCGGGAGGCACGATTCGCGTGCAGTTACGCGGGCGCGGAGCGGATGTCGTGGTCGACGTCATGGACGAAGGTCCCGGCATACTGGCGGAGGATCGCAAGCGCGTTTTCGAACCCTTCTACCAGGGCACGTCCGAATATACCGGCCCCGTCAAAGGCACCGGCCTGGGCCTTGCCATCGTGCGCGAATACGTTTGTGCACACCAGGGCAGTATCGAGATCATCATCGACGGCAATCCCGGTGCGCATCTGCGCGTCGTGCTTCCATCCCGACAGACCGAGGTCGCAGCATGAGATATGCGGCGGGATGCGCGGTTCTGGGCCTGGCAATAGCGGCCTGCGCGCCAGTAACCGGCAAGACCACGCGGACCGATACGCCCTGGTACAGAACAGTCGTGGAATCGAAGCAAAGCGACCCGGATCTCATTGCCAGGTTCTACAATAACCTGCTGACCATGACCGGCAAGGAACTCTCCGCAGAGCTGGACGTGACACGAGAAGCGTTTGCAAAGAACAAAACAGAACTGAATAGACTGCAGTTTGCCCTGCTGCTTTCCCTGCCTGGAACCAGTTTTCGCGACGACAGTGCCGCGCTTGCATTGCTTAAACCAATTGCGAAAGATGGCAGCGCGGATTCTGTCCTGCGACCGCTCGCCATCTTGCTGCAGTCCGCGTTGCTGGAATTGCGGCATAGTGACGAAGCCTTGCAGCAACAGACGACAAAACTGAAGGACGAGCAACGGCGCAGCGAATCCCTGCAACAGAAACTGGACGCAATACTCGAAATGGAAATGAAGATGATCGAGCGAGAACAAACCCTTCCCAAGAAGAAACAACCATGACAAAGGCACGCATCCTTATCGTCGACGACGACCCCGACTTGCTGCGCCTGCTCACTTTCAGGCTCGAAGGTGCCGACTACGACGTGGAAAGTGCCGACAGTGCGGAGCGCGCGCTGGCAAAATTGTCGGTCTCGATCCCGCAACTCGTGATTACCGACCTGCGTATGAGCGGCATGGACGGCATGGCTTTGTTCGAGAACATTCACAAGCATAGTCCCGCGCTGCCAGTCATCATTCTGACCGCACATGGAAGCATTCCAGACGCGGTGGCGGCCACTCAGCGCGGCGTGTTCGGTTACCTTACCAAGCCGTTTGACAGCAAGGATTTGCTACTGCAGGTCGAAAGGGCGATCGCCGTCAGCGGCAGTCGCGGTGCGAAATCAGACAGTGAATCGGATTGGCGCGCCGAAATCATCACGCGCAGCCTGGCTGTGGAAAGCATTCTCGGCAAGGCGAAACTGGTGGCCGCAAGCGATGCGAGCGTGCTGGTACGGGGCGAAAGCGGTACCGGCAAGGAATTGCTGGCGCGCGCAATTCACAAGGCGAGTCCGCGCTCTGGAAAACCATTCGTGGCAATTAATTGCGGTGCGATTCCGGAGCAATTATTAGAGTCGGAATTGTTCGGCCATACCAAGGGTTCCTTCACCGGCGCCGCGCGCGATTACAAGGGACTGTTTCAGGCTGCGGAAGGCGGCACCGTGTTCCTTGACGAAATCGGCGACATGCCGCCGCCATTGCAGGTCAAGCTTCTGCGCGTTCTGCAGGACAAGGAGATCCGGCCCATCGGCACCACCCAGTCAACCGCCGTCGACGTACGCATCATTTCAGCCACGCACCGCAACCTCGAGGAAGCCATCAAGGCCGGCAGCTTCCGCGAGGACCTCTACTACCGTCTCAACGTCGTATCGTTCGCCTTGCCCGCTCTGTCCGAGCGACGCGAGGATATTCCCGTTCTCGCCGCGCATTTTCTCAATCAACTTGTCGAACGTTACAAGAAGCCGTTGAACGGATTTTCGTCCGAGGCCATGGAAATTCTGGTCAAATCGTCGTGGCCCGGCAACGTGCGCGAACTCTACAATGTCGTGGAACAAGCGGTTGCGTTGGCGACAACGTCGATTATTACGCCCGCCCTCGTCGATAGCGCCATGCGCGGCCAGAACGCTGAACTGTCCTCTTTCGAATCCGCCCGCAGCGAATTCGAGCGCGACTATCTCGCCAAACTGCTCAAGATTACCGGCGGTAACGTCACGCAGGCAGCAAAGCTGGCAAAGCGCAACCGCACGGAATTCTACAAACTGCTGCAGCGCCATCACCTCGATCCAAAGCTGTTCAAAGCGTTGTAAGCCGTACGCCAAAGTACCGCCCTGGATCCAGCAACTGTCGCCGGGCCCCGACCCCTGTCGCCTCAGAGCGACGTTCGAACTCGTTTTGATGTTGATCGGAACCACTTAACTTTCTGTTTTAACTCAATTGTGCTTTCCTGGCACAACAGGTGCTTTGGGAATTGCGCCTGCGTACAAAACGATTCCGGACCGCCGCAGGCGCGCGGCCGGATTGGATAACAGAAAAAAAGCACAAAACAACCATGGCCGATCAAAAAAACGCGTGGATTCCGTCACTGGTCGTTGCCGCCGCGATCTCCGTCATCGTGTTCAGCAGCATCGGCGTGGCCGCGATCACCGGGCATTTGCGCATTACGCACGCCAGGATTAATCCGTTCTCGAATTTCAACAGCCTGCCCAGCAGCGGCATTATTCAGGCTCCAATGCTCCCCAGCGAGAGCCATGAAGGCCTGACGCGCCATCGCGGCGAATCGCTGGCCCAGGGCAAGCCGGTCGACTACCACTTCGGGGCAAAAGTGAAGGCGGTCAAGACGATCTGCGTCGATTGCGGTGTTGTCGATTCGATCATGCGCAGCCAGGCCAAGCCTCTCGCCTCAGGACTCGTTCACTCGCTGGCCACGGGCGCGGGGGGTGCGGCGATACTGAATGCCGCATCTCGGGCGGGCGATGAGCATGGAGATGCGGACAAATCCGGATTCGTCGTGACCGTACATATGGAAAATGGCACCACGCGAACCATTTACGAGTCCGAGCGCCCCGAGTTCGACATCGGCGAGCGAATCAAATTGGTCAACGGGGCCGTAATCCGGATCGGCTGATACGCGCCCGGTCATGAATTCAAAAGCATGGTTATCTGAACAATGATCTAACTCCTCCGAAGCTGTTTTTGCATGTTTGGCGCCCGATCTCCTCCCTTATCGGGTTTTTTTTGTTTCCAATCAGCGACGGCCGATGCGGGGTAGAATCACCATCCCCTGGCAATTCCTGGCGAAAAAGTCGGCTTTGAAGAAAATTATCCTGTTAGTCGCGACTGCCTTGGCCTGCGCCTGTACCCCGACCAGAAAAGAGGCCAACATTAATCTGTCGGGCTACCCGCCTGAGTTCCGCGCGGGCTATCTGGACGGCTGCGAAAGCAGCAAAAGAACGACCGGGCAGACCCGCGACGCGGTCCGCTTTAAACGCGATCCGCAATACGCGTCGGGATGGCGTGACGGTTACGACATCTGCGCGAAACGCAAAAAATAAGGCCGCGTTCGTCCTTCAGCGCCTCGAATTCTCGATGGCGGGCCCACGCCCCCCCGATCCGCCTGCGTCCCATCCAGCTAGGTTTGGCATAGAATATAAACTGCAGTGTGCCGGCTGTTCCGAAGCACGCAAATAAAAGGCCCAGACAGGAGAAAAACATGAACGCCCCCCTCATCCGCCCTTCGTTCCAGTGGGAAGATCCGTTGTTGTTCGAAGAGCAACTGAGCAATGAGGAGCGCATGGTGCGGGACTCGGCGCGCGCCTACTGCCAGGACAAACTCATGTCGCGCGTTCTCATGGCGCACCGGCTCGAACGTTTCGACCGCGAGGTGTTTGCGGAAATGGGGGCCTTGGGATTTCTTGGTTCGACGCTGGAAGGCTATGGCTGCGCGGGCGTAAGTCATGTGTGCTATGGATTGATCGCCAGGGAAATCGAGCGCGTTGATTCCGGGTATCGCTCCATGATGAGTGTGCAGTCCAGCCTTACCATGTATCCGATCCATACCTACGGCACCGAGGCACAACGCCAGAAATATTTACCCAAGCTTGCGTCGGGAGAATTCCTCGGCGCATTTGGCCTGACCGAACCGGACTTTGGGTCGGACGCCGGAAGCATGATCAGTCGTGCCCGCAAAGTCGATGGCGGCTATCTGCTCAACGGCGCGAAAATGTGGATTACGAACTCGCCGGTCGCCGACGTCTTCGTCATCTGGGCAAAAAACGATCAGGGCGTCATTCGCGGCTTCATTCTCGAGCGCGGCATGAAAGGCCTGTCCACGCCGAAGATAGAAGGCAAATTCAGCCTGCGAATCTCGATAACGGGTGAAGTCGTCATGGAAGACGTATTTGTACCCGACGAGAATCTTATGCCAAACGTCGAGGGGCTGAAGGGCCCGTTCGGTTGTCTGAACAAGGCGCGCTATGGCATCGCATGGGGCGCACTCGGCGCCGCCGAATTCTGCTGGCACGCGGCGCGCAGCTATACGATGGAAAGAAAGCAGTTCGGCCGGCCGCTGGCGGCAAACCAGCTGATCCAGAAAAAACTGGCGGACATGCAGACGGAAATTACCCTTGGCCTCGAATCAGTGCTCCGGGTGGGACGCCTGATGGACGAAGGCCGCGCGGCGCCCGAAATGGTATCGATGATCAAGCGCAATTCCTGCGGAAAATCCCTGGATATTGCCCGGACTGCGCGCGACATGCATGGCGGTAACGGCGTATCCGACGAGTACCACGTCATGCGCCACCTGATGAACCTGGAAGCGGTGAACACCTACGAAGGCACCCACGACGTGCACGCCTTGATTCTCGGGCGCGCGCAGACCGGCCTGCAGGCATTTACTGGCTAGATTCGCGCACGGAAGAAAAAAAGGGCACGCCCGCGCGTGCCCTTTTTAATTGGCGCCGCGCGTCGCTCAGACGCAGCGGCCGCCGTCGACTTCGATGCAGGCGCCGGTGATGAAATCCGCCTCGTCTGAGGCGAGATACAGGCAGGCATTCGCGATGTCGATCGGCTTGCTGAAGCGACCGAGCGGAATGCTGGCGACGAACTTCGCGCGCATCTCCGGTGTATCCGAACCCATGAATTCGGCAAGCAGCGGCGTATCGCCCGCCACCGGGTTGACGACGTTCACACGAATCTTGTCCGGAGCGAGTTCCACCGCCATGGCACGGCTGGTGACGATCGCCGCCGCCTTGCTACCGTTGTACCAGACCAGGCCAGGACGCGGACGCACGCCAGCCGTCGATGCGATCGTGATCAGCACTCCGCCTCCTCTCTTGCGAAAGTAAGGCACGATCGCGCGCGCGCTGTGGTACAGGCTTTTGACGTTGACCGCGTAAACGCGATCAAAATCCGCTTCAGTCACGTTCAATAGAGGCTGGTTGCGGTGTGTCGTGCCCGCGTTATTGATGACAATGTCCAGACCGCCGTACGCTTCCAGGGTGGCATTGAGCAAAGCGTCCCAATCTGCGGCTTTCGATACGTCTCCCTGCACGAACCTGGCCTGTCCGCCGGTCGCGCTGATTTCCTTCGCGACGCGTTCACCGCCTTCGGGTTTCAGGTCGTTAACGATGACCTTGCATCCCTCTTCCACGAACCGCTTGGCAATGCCTTCGCCGAAACCGGACCCCCCGCCCGTAACGATCGCGATCTTGTTCTTGAGTCTCATGGTTTTCTCCTCGTTGAATCCAGTTCCGGTTTCTATAAAAAGGATGGGAGCCGGGCGGCTCCCATCGCTATGTTTTGCGTACGTCGCTTCACGCGACCTGAGTCGCCACGCACACTTGCTGGTTACCGTCCGATCCCTGATCGCGATCGCGGATGCCGACCTTGTCCAGATCCACGCTGTGGCGCACCGCCGTCATTTCGGCCAGAATCGATACGGCAATCTCGGGTGGCGTCTTGCTGCCGATGTTCAACCCGATGGGACCATGCAGGCGAGCGAGTTCTGCCTCCGAGAGGTCGAACATAAGCAAGCGTTCGTGGCGCTTCTGCGAGTTGAGCCGCGAGCCCAGCGCGCCCACATAAAATGCCGGTGACTTGAGCGCTTCCATCAATGCCAGGTCATCGAGCTTGGGATCGTGCGTAACCGCTACCACGGCACTGT
>JBDTRK010000018.1:0-40161 GCA_039931685.1 Betaproteobacteria bacterium
CGTGGATCTCGGCGAACACCGCTTCCGCCGGCACGAACATCACGGCGCCGTCCGACGTTTCGCCGGCGATGATGTACTTGCCCGCGATGTCGTCGACGTGCTTCTTCACGTCGGCGCGAAAACTGCGCTGCGCCGCCGCGCGCTCCGTTTCCGGCAGGCCGGCCTCGAACATGCGACGGTAGTTTTCCAGCGGGAATTTTGCATCCACCGCCACCATTCCGGTCGGCGGTGGCAGCTTCAGCACGCAGTCCGCGCGTACGCCGTTCGATGCAAACGTGTACTGGAATTCGTAAGCCATCTCCGGCAGGATGTTGCGCACCAGGTTCTCGAGCTGCACCTCGCCGAATGCGCCGCGCGAGCGTTTGTCGCCGAGCAGTTCCTGCAAGCTCACCACGTTGCTGGTGAGTCCGTCGATCTTCTTCTGCGCCTCGTCGATGGTGGCCAGCCGCGCCATCACGCTGACGAAAGTCTCGTTGGTCTTCTTGAAGCCCTCTTCCAGGCGCTCGCTGACCTTGCCGCCGATCTGCTCGAGCCGCGAGTCGGTGGTCTTGGTCAGCAGTTCCATCGACGCGGAGAGCTGGGCCGAAGCATTGCGCATGGTGGTCTGGATCAACTCCTGCTCGGCGCGATTCTGTTCCGCAAGCGTCTGCAGGATGCGGGTCAGCACTTCGGTGCGCAACTGGTCGTGCTTCACCTGCAGGTCCGCGCTCATCTCGGCCAACTTGAGCGTGGTCGTCTCGCGCGTGGCCGACAATTCCTCGACTTGCTTGACCTGCAACGCGCCGACGGTGCTGCGTGTCTGCGTGAGTTCCTGCGTGAGCGTATTGCGCAGGCGGTCGAACAACTCGCCCTGCGCGCTGCTCAGGCGATCGCCCAGATTGTTCAGGCCGACATTGAGGTCCTTGATCATGCCCATGTGCTTATCCTCGAGCGCGCGCGCGAGCGCCTCGGGGATATTCAACTGGCGGCGCGCCATGCCCACAACAAGGAAGATCAGGACGATAACCGCAGCGAGCGCGGCGATGGAAACGATTACGGACAGGGACGGTTCAGGCATCGGGTGAGTATAGCCGAACACCGCGCCGCATTGCCCCGCGCGTGCGGCGCCGAGCGGGCGAAAGAAAGGCCTTCCACGGAAGGCCTTTCTTTAAGTTCGCTTTACCCGTCGCATCAGGCCGCGGCGGTCGTGGTATCGCGCGACGCGCGCTTGCGATCGTGTTCCTTCAGGTGACGCTTGCGTACGCGGATCGACTTCGGCGTGATCTCGACCAGTTCATCATCGGCGATGAATTCCACCGCCTTCTCCAGCGTCAGTTCGATCGGCGGCACCAGGCGCACCGCTTCGTCGGTACCAGACGCACGCACGTTGGTGAGTTGCTTGCCCTTGATCGGATTAACCACCAGATCGTTGTCGCGCGAATGGATGCCGATCACCATACCTTCGTACAAAGCATCACCGGGCGAAACGAACATGCGGCCGCGTTCCTGCAGTTTCCACAGCGCATAGGCCACGGCTTCGCCGTCGTCCTGTGAAATCAGCACGCCATTGCGGCGCTCTTCCATGTCGCCCTTGACCGGACCGTAGTCATCGAACACGTGACTGGCCAGTCCGGTGCCGCGCGTAAGGTTCAGAAATTCCCCCTGGAAGCCGATCAGCCCGCGCGCCGGTATGCGGTATTCCAGACGAGTGCGGCCTTTGCCGTCGGCCTGCATGTCCTGCAAGTCGCCACGGCGGCGGCCCAGCTCTTCCATGACGCCACCCTGATGGCCGTCCTCGACGTCGACGGTTAGCAACTCGTAGGGCTCTTCCTTGACGCCGTTGACTGTCCTCATCACCACCCGCGGGCGGCCGACGGCCATTTCGTAGCCTTCGCGACGCATGTTCTCCAGCAGGATGGTCAGATGCAGTTCGCCACGGCCGGACACCACGAAGGTGTCCGAATCGGCGGTGAATTCGACCTTCAGCGCGACGTTGGATTGCAGCTCGCGCTCCAGGCGCTCGCGGATCTGGCGGCTGGTGACGTACTTGCCGTCGCGCCCCGCCAGCGGCGAGGTGTTGACCAGGAAATTCATGGTCAGTGTGGGCTCGTCGACTTTCAGCAGCGGAAATGCCTGCGGGTTGGCCGGATCGCAGAGCGTGACGCCGATGCCGACTTCCTCGATGCCATTGATCAATACGATGTCGCCCGCTTCGGCTTCTTCGACCACGGTGCGCTCCAGGCCCCTGAACACAAGAACCTGGTTGACCTTGGCAAGCTTCGGCTCGCTGTCCGGACCTTGCATGACCGCAACCTGCTGGCCCGAGCGGATGCGCCCGTGCGCCACCCGGCCGATTCCGATGCGGCCGACGAAACTCGAGTAGTCGAGCGAGCAAATCTGCAACTGCAGCGGCGCGTCCGGATTCGCATCGCGAACCGGCACGTATTTCAGGATCGCGTCGAACAAAGGACGCAGGTCGGTACTCGGCTTGGCCAGATCCATCGTCGCGTAGCCGTTTAACGCGGACGCATACACGACCGGAAAATCGAGCTGCGCCTCGGTGGCGCCAAGCTTGTCGAATAAATCGAATGTCTGGTTCACGACCCAGTCCGGGCGGGCGCCAGGACGGTCAACCTTGTTTACCACGACGATGGGCTTGAGACCCAGCGCGAGCGCCTTGCGGGTAACAAAGCGGGTTTGCGGCATCGGGCCTTCGACTGCATCGACCAGCAGCAGCACGCTATCGACCATCGACAGCACGCGCTCCACTTCGCCGCCGAAATCGGCGTGCCCGGGCGTGTCGACGATGTTGATGTGCGTGCCCTCGTATTCGACCGCGCAATTCTTCGCCAGGATGGTTATGCCACGTTCTTTTTCCAGATCGTTCGAGTCCATGACCCGTTCCGCGATGTGCTGATGCGCGGCAAAGGTCCCCGACTGGCGCAGGAGTTTATCGACCAGCGTGGTTTTGCCGTGGTCGACGTGGGCAATAATGGCGATGTTGCGTACGTTGCGTGTCATGGAAAGCAGTGCGGCGAAAAAGGTCGCGCAGTGTACCACACGGAAGGTTGCAATTCATTGAATATCCGTATAATGCCCTTATAGGCCCGCATTGCACAAAAAGGCCGGTCGAAGACGGCATTCGCAGGGCGCGGCGCGGGATCGAAAGTGCAGGACATAAAAATAAGACTTGCTGTCAAAATCCTCATGAATTCATCGTCTCATCCGCAATCTTTCTCCGCCACGGTCAATCTGGAATCCCTCGCAGGCCTGCTGCAACCGGAAGGCAACCGCACCACTGGCAAGTATGCCGGACTGATCATCCGCAGCAATTTCCAGCCCATATTCAGTCTTGCCCACAGCCGCACGGTCGGCTTCGAGGGCTTGATGCGCCCCGCCAACGCGAACGGGGATCCGGTCGCGCCGCTCGATGCCCTGGCGTCGGGACGGGATTTCTCGCATGTCCTCAATCTCGATCGCCTGGCCAGCGCAGTCCATGTGCGCAATTTCCAGCAACTCGGCGCGGACGGCTGGCTGTTCCTGAACATGAATACCGCGGTGTTCCTGGAAAGCGTCGGTGATGGGCATTTCCTGCGCGACCTGCTTGTCGCGAACGGCCTTCCGCCGCAACGGGTGGTGATCGAAATTCTCGAGCAGGGTGTGCTCAACGAGTTGAAGTTGGCCGAAGCGGTGCAGTTCTTCCGCAAACAGGGTTTCCTGATCGCACTCGACGATTTTGGCGCCGGCCACTCGAATTTCGACCGCGTCTGGAACCTGCAGCCCGATATCGTGAAGTTCGACCGCTCGATGACCACGCAAGCCGGCAATAACCTGCGCATCCGGCGCCTGATGCCGGTGATGGTTTCGCTGCTTCACGAGGCCGGCTCGCTGGTCCTGATGGAAGGCATCGAGACCGCCGGCGAGGCGCTCATGGCGATGGACGCAGATGCCGATTTCGTGCAGGGCTATTACTTCGCCGCGCCCGCCGAATCGCTGCCGTCCGAGGACAAGAGCCGCATTCTGTTCACGCAATTGTGGACCGACTTCCGCGAGGTCACGCTGCCCGAAGTTTCCTTCCACCGGCGCGAGACCGGTCCCTACATCACCGCCGTTGGCTATGCCGCCAGCCTGATCGAGTCCGGCATCCCGCTGGCGCATGCCGCCAGCGGATTTCTCGACCTGCCCGGTGCCGAACGTTGCTATCTGCTCGACAGCGAGGGCCGCCAGATCGGCGACAACCTGGTCAATCCGCGGCCGGGCGCGCTGGCCGACCAGCGCTACAGTCCGGTCGCGAACGCGCAGGGCGCGAACTGGTCGCGGCGATTTTATTTCCGCCGCGCGCTCGAGCATCCCGGCAAGGTCCAGGTCACCCGGCCCTATCTCTCGATCGCCGGTGCCAATCAATGCATTACCGTTTCCATCGCCAGCCTGGTCGGCGGGGAAATGCGCGTCCTGTGCGGCGACGTGAGCTGGCGCGACCGCGGGCCGGTGAAGCGGTGAACAGTGAACAGTGAACAGTGAACAGTGAACAGAATTGGACGACGAAGCGGTTAGAGCCGTTCACCAATCACTGTTCACGGGTTTTCCCGGCTACGAAGTCGCCCGGAAAACCTGCATCGGCGGCGTGCGCAACACCTTGGCCGTTCCGAGTAATCCCGCCACCGTGACGCCCGCCGCGCCCGCCAGCAGCCCGGCCAGCCAGACCCAGGGATTGATCGCATACGGAAGGTTGAGCACCTTGTCGGCGAGGACATAGCCGACAGCCGTGGCGCCGAGCGCGGCAATCGATCCGGCGAGCGCACCGATGAGGGCAAATTCGGCGGCCTGAACCGCGCGCAGCTGGCGGCCTGACGCGCCGAGCGTGCGCATGACCGCGGCGTCGAATTCGCGTTCATCGTGCGTACTGCCGAGCGCCGCGAAAAGCACCAGCAATCCCGCCGCGATGCTGAACAGGAAAACGAACTCGATCGCCATGACCACCTGGTTCATCATGCGCTGCACCTGCGTGAGGATGGCGGCGACGTCGATCACCAGCAGATTCGGAAAACGCTTCACCAGATCGTCCATCAGCACCGATTGCGCCGCCGGCAGGAACAGGCTGGTGACGTAGCTGGTGGGAAATTTCTCCAGCGGACCGGGCGGTGCGACGACAAAGAAATTCACCCGGAAAGTGTCCCATTCGACCTTGCGCAGCGATGCAATCCGTGCCGTCAGGCGCGCGCCCGCGATGTCGTAAGTCAGGACGTCGCCGAGCTTCACGCCCAGCGTGGTGGCAATCCCCTCCTCGACCGACAACAGCGCCTTGCCGGCATCGTCGTCGGTGAACCAGCGGCCGGCGACGATCGAGTTGTCGGGTTGCAGCGATTGCGCCCAGGACAGGTTGAATTCGCGATCGACCAGCCGGCGCGCGCGATCCTCCAGGTAGTCGCGCGAGGACACCGGCTTGCCGTTAATTTCCACCAGGCGGCCGCGCACCATCGGAAACAGGCGCGGCGGCGTGACGCCATGGGCGGCGAAGAACTGCGTGATCGCCGGCAGCTGGTCTGGCTGGATGTTGACCAGGAAGCGATTCGGCGCATCCGCCGGCAGGCTGTTGCGCCAGTTGTTCACCAGGTCAGCCCGCACCAGCGTCAGCAGGATCAGCGCCATCAGCCCGAGACCAAGCGCCGTCACCTGCACGACGCTGCCGGCGCGATGGCGACGCAAATTGGCCAGGCCGAAACGCCAGTTCAGGCCGGCGCGGCGCCCGATCCGGGATAAAAGCTGCAGCACCAGCACCGTGATCGCGGCGCAGGCGGCGGCGGTGCCGATCACACCACCCAGGACATAGAGTCCCAGTCGCAGTTCTTGCGCCTGCCACAGGACCAATCCGGCAACGGCGGCAGCCGCCAAAACATAGGCGGACAGTCCCGCGGGATTGGGCGGACCGAGGTCGCGCCGCAGCACCCGCAAGGTCGGCACTTTGCGCAAGGCGATCAGCGGCGGCAGCGCAAAGCCGAGCAGCATCACGAATCCGGCGGCCATACCCTGCGCCAGCGGTCGCAGGCCGGGTGCCGGCAACGTCACCGACACCACCGGCGCCAGCACCAGCGCCAGCAAGAACTGGCAGGCAAAACCGAGCGCGCAGCCGATTGCGCCGGCGATCAGGCCGATCATGATGAATTGCAGAAGGTGCAATGCCAGGATCAGCGTCTGCCCGGCGCCCAGGCAACGCATGATGGCGCAGGCGTCGAGATGGCGCTGCAGATAACGGCGCGCGGCCAGCGCCACGGCAACGCCAGCCAGGATCACCGTCATCAGCGCCGACAGGCCGAGAAAGCGCTCGGCGCGCTCCAGCGCCGACTTGATTTCCGGACGCGCATCGCGGATGTCCTCGACGCGCTGTCCCGGGCCGACCGCGTCGGCGGCAAACGCGCGGAACGATGTCACGGCCGCGAGGCTCCCCGCCACGAACAGGCGATAGGAAACCCGGCTGCCGGACTGGATCAGGCCGGTCGACGACAGATCGGCTTCATTCATCATCAGCCGCGGGCCGAGGTTGATGAATCCCGCGCTGGACTCGGGTTCTTCAGTGACCATTGCGGCGGCGATGAACTCGCGCTCGCCCAGTCCGAGGCGCTCTCCGAGCTTGATTCCCAGCCGGCGCAACAACCGGTCATCGACCCAGACTTCGCCGGGCAACGGGATGCCGGCCGGTCTTATGTCCGGCCCGCCTGCAGACGAGCGGATGCGTAGCTTGCCGCGCAATGGATAACCGGGCGCAATCGCCTTGACGTCGGTGAGCAGCGCACGGCCGCCGAACTGCGCCATGCTCGGAAAGCGCACGTTGTGCGTAACGGACAGGCCGGCACGTTGCGCTGCCTGGGCGAACCGACCGTCGATGGGCTTGTCGGAGACCACGACCAGGTCGGCCCCAAGCAACTGGCTCGCCTCGCTGGTCAACGAACGGCCGACACGATCGGCAAAAAACGCCACCGTTGTAACGCTGCCGACCGCGACGATCAATGCCAGCGCCAGCAGGCGCTGCTCGCCAGCGCGCCAGTCGCGCGCCAGCATGCGTATCGCCAGCCGCACGACGGCGATGGCGCCGGGGTCAGTTCCGCTCATCGCTCGTGAGCCTCCCCGCCACCAGGCCGATACGCCGCGGACAGCGCCGCGCCAGGACTTCATCGTGCGTGACCAGCAACAGCGTCGTGCCCGCAACCCGGTTCAACTCGAACATGAGCGCAATGATTTCTTCTCCGGTTGCGGAATCGAGATTGCCGGTGGGCTCGTCGGCGAACAGCAATTGCGGTTCGGCCGCAAAGGCGCGCGCCACCGCGACACGTTGTTGCTCGCCGCCGGACAGCTGCCGGGGATAGTGCGTGAGGCGCGCCGCCAGCCCGACCCGAGCCAGCCATTGCGCCGCGCGCTCCGCGGCATCGGCTTTGGCGCCGAGTTCCAGCGGCAGCATGACGTTCTCCAGCGCGGTGAGCGCGGGCAGCAATTGGAACGACTGGAAAACGAAGCCGACGCGGTCGCGGCGCAGGCGCGCGCGGCCGTCCTCGTCGAGCGCGAACAAATCAGTGCCATCGATGTGCACCGTTCCCGCGCTGGGCACATCAAGTCCGGCCAGCAGGGCCAGCAGCGTCGTCTTGCCCGAGCCCGAAGCGCCGAGGATGGCGACGGCTTCGCCGCGCGTAATCTCGAGGGTGACATCCTGCAGGATGGTCAGCGGGGTGGTGCCGGCAAATACTTGCTTGGTCAAACCGGCCGCCCTCACAATGGGCGCCATGAACTCTTCAGCCATGCGTTGGTTTCTTCTCTTTGTGTTGCTTGTCATGATTCCGGTCGCGCGCGCCGCCCCGACCATCGTCGTACTGGGCGACAGCATTTCCGCCGGCTATGGCCTGGCGCAAGGCGAAGGCTGGGTCGCGCTGCTCGAGCAACGCCTGCAGCGCGACAAACTCGACTATCGGGTGATCAACGCCAGCATCAGCGGTGAAACCACGCTCGGCGGGCGCAACCGCATCGATGCGGTACTTGACGAACACCGGCCGGCGGTGGTCATCATCGCCCTCGGCGGCAACGACGGCCTGCGCGGCAATTCGCTCGAAGACACCCGCCACAACCTGATTTCGATCGCGGCAGCCTGTCGCAAGGCCGGCGCAAAAGTCCTGATCGCGGGCATGCGCATTCCGCCCAACTACGGCCAGGTCTACACGCGCCGCTTTGAGGGCATGTTCGCCGAGGTGGCTAGACAGCAGAATGCTTCGCTGGTTCCTTTCATGCTCAAGGGCTTTGCCGACGACCAGAGCATGTTCCAGTCCGATGGCATTCATCCGGCCGCTGTTGCGCAGCCCCGCATCCTGGCGAACATCTACGGCCGTCTGCGTCCGCTCCTGCAGCCCCGATCCCGGCGTTGAAGATGGTGCGCCCGCCATGGTCTGGCCGTGGACACGTTAGCACAGGCCACCAGGTCGGCACTATCGCAACACGAACTGCCGGAACACGCAGGTACCACAGCGTCGCCCGCTTTCACGGGCCGTGCCGACCTTAAGTCGACCTTAAGTTTAACTTAAGTATTAGGCTATAGATTGTGCGCCGGGCGATTCACGCTACCCGCCACGCCAGTCCGCCGGTCCCGACTCCGGCATTACATTGAACCGGCCACCCATTGCCAAAATCATGCGCCTGCTGCTGGTAGAAGACGACCCGATGATCGGCAAGGGCGTGCAGCAAGGCTTGCAGCAAGACGGCTTCAGCGTCGACTGGGTCATGGACGGCCGCGCAGCAGAGCGCGCACTGGGCAACAAGGTCTACGACTTGATGTTGCTCGATCTGGGCTTGCCCGGCATCGACGGCGGCAAAGTCCTCAGCAACCTGCGCGCCGGAGGCAGCCTGATCCCGGTATTGATCCTGACAGCAAGGGACGCCGTCGCCGATCGTGTCAAGGCGCTTGACGGCGGCGCGGACGATTTCCTCACCAAACCCTTCGACCTCGACGAATTGTCAGCGCGCGTGCGCGCACTGCTGCGCCGGCGCGCCGGGCGCGCCGCGCCCTCGATCAAGCACGGCAGCCTTGAGGTCAATCCGGCAACGCGCGAAGTGTCCATTAAAGGCAGGGAGCTGATCCTCTCCGCCCGGGAATTCGCGGTGCTGGCCGCATTGCTGGACCGGCCCGGCGTGGTGTTATCGCGCTCCCAGCTGGAAGAAAAGCTGTACGGCTGGGACGCCGAGGTGGAAAGCAACGCCGTCGAAGTCTACATCCACTCGCTGCGCAAGAAACTCGGCAAGGAATTCATCAAGAACATCCGCGGTGTCGGTTACATGGTACCGAAGAAACCGTGAACTCGATCCGCAGCCAGGTCCTGGTATCGCTGCTGTCGATGCTGTTGCTCATCGGCCTGGTTGCCACCGCTGGCATTTACCTGACGGTCGAGGCTGAATTCAACGAATTGTTCGACTATGAACTGCGGCAAGTCGCCCTGTCGTTCCGCGACGATTCCCTCGGCAGTCCGATCGGACCGCCGGTGCAAATCGTCGATGCGGAGGACGACCTGGTGATCCAGATATGGGATCACGCCGGTGCGCTGGTTTACGTATCGGATGCGCTGCCGGTCCTGCCGCCGCGCGCCGGGACGGGATTCTCTTCGGTGAGCACGCCAGGTACCGAGTGGCGCGTGTTCAACGTGCGGTTGCGCGAGCATACGATCGAGGTCGGGCAGCCCATGGCGGTACGCCACGCGCTGGCGGCGGGGGCCTCGGTGCGCACGCTGCTGCCGATGCTGTTCCTGATCGCCGGCCTGGGCATCGTCATCTGGATTTTCATCAACAAGGGACTGCGACCGCTGAAGGAAGTGGCGCGGGCCGTCGAGCAGCGATCGGCCTGGGCCCTGCAACCGCTTGCCGACGCAGATCTGCCCGACGAAGTGCGGCCGCTGGTCTTGGCCCTAAACCAGTTGCTGGCGCGCCTCGGCAATGCGCTGCAGATGCATCGCACCTTCATTGCCGACGCGGCGCATGGGTTGCGCACGCCGCTGGCCGCAATCCAGTTGCAGATCCAGCTGGCCAGGCGTGCAAGCAGCGAGCGCGAGCGCGCGGCGGCGTTCGAGCAACTGGATGAAGGCGTCAAGCGCGCCGCCCACCTTGTGCAGCAACTGCTCGATCTTGCGCGCCACGGTCAGGAAGTGGCCGAGCGCCCGCTGGCGCCGGTTGAATTGTCGCAACTGGCCAGGCAGGCGGTCGCCGACCACGCCTCCATCGCCCACACCAAGGATATCGATATTGGCATCGACGGCGACCCGCAGGTGTGTGTCCAGGGGGATTTCGAAGCCCTGCGCGTCATGCTCGGCAACCTGGTCGACAACGCAATTCGCTATACCCAGCGCGGCGGCCGCATCGACGTCGGCGTGCGCATGGAGGACGACCAACCGGTGCTCACCGTGCAGGACAACGGCCCCGGCATCTCCGCCGAATTCCGCGAACGTGCGTTCGATCGGTTCTCGCGCAAGGAAGGTTCTGACGCGACCGGAAATGGGCTCGGGCTGGCCATCGTCAAGAACATCGCCTTGCGCCATCGCGCGAGCATCGCGCTGGAATCGTCGGCCGGCGCGAGCGGCCTGCGCGTCATGGTGCGGTTTCCCGCGCAAACGCAACCGTTAGAACCACCGCAGGAACTTATGCGGGCTGGAGACTTCTGATTGAGATAGCATTGCGCCGCCGCCGCGCCCAGACAACGTAATCGCGCCGCGACATCCTGGTTCTCACTATATTCGGCCATGACGACCCATCCCACCCCTCACGCCAACGCCCGCCGCCAGCGCATTGGCGCATTACTGCTGTTCCTGTTCTGCGCCGTCTGGTTCTTCAACCTGGACTATCGCAGCCTGGTGCGCCCGGACGAAGGCCGATACGCCGAAATTGCGCGGGAAATGGCCACCACCGGAGACTGGGTCACCCCGCGCCTGAACGCCATCAAGTATTTCGAGAAGCCGCCGCTGCAGTACTGGGCAACCGCGGCAGCGTTCAGCACGTTCGGCGAGCACGAATGGACCGCGCGGCTGTGGACCGCGTTGACCGGATTCCTCGGCGTGCTGATGGTGGGATGGGCCGGCGTGCGCCTGTTCGGCCGCCGTGCGGGATTTTTTTCCGCGCTGGTCCTGGGCAGCAGCATGCTCTATGCCGCCATCGGCCATATCAATACGCTCGACATGGGCGTGACCTTCTGCATGACACTCGGGCTGCTCGGGTTTCTGCTCAATCTGCACAGCACGCAACCGACGCGCGAATCGCGGTTGTGGATGTGGCTGGCATGGGCGGCCATGGGTCTCGCCTTCCTGAGCAAGGGGCTCATCGGCCTGGTGCTGCCGGGCGCGGCAATGGCGGCCTACGCGCTGATCCAGCGCGACCTGTCCTTCCTGAAGCGGTTGCATCCGCTGGGCGGCGTGGCGATCATGCTGGTGATCGCCACGCCGTGGGTCGTCGCCGTCTCGCTGGCCAATCCCGAGTTCCCGCATTTCTTTTTCATCCACGAACACTTCCAGCGCTTCCTCACGCAAGTGCACCATCGCACGGCGCCGTGGTGGTATTTCATTCCGATGCTGCTCGCCGGCGCCCTGCCGTGGACGACCATGCTGGTACAGGCACTGGTCAGCGCATGGAAGCGCGACAGCGCGCAGACATCGTTCAAGCCGCGGCGCTTCCTGCTGATCTATGCATGCCTTATTTTCCTGTTCTTCAGCACCTCGCAATCCAAACTGCCGTCCTACATCCTGCCGATTTTCCCCGCGCTCGCGCTGCTGATCGGCGACTGGTTGAGCCATGTGCGCGGCAGAAAACTGGCCTGGTTGATCCTGCCGATAGCCGTCGTGGCACTCGCCGGTTCATTTGCCGCGCCTTTCGCCACCCACCTCGGCAGCGACAAAGTGCCCGCGGAGCTCTATGAGCAGTTTCGCCACTGGATACTGGCCGGAACACTTTCGCTGCTGGCAGCAGCGGGCGCGGCAATGTTCCTCGCCTGGCGCGAGCGCATTACGGCGGCGCTCATCGCGCTGGCCACGGGCGGCTTGCTGCTCGTGCAGCTGGTTATGACCGGGCATCAGGCGTTGTCGCCTTCCTTCTCCACGGCGCACCTGGCCGGCCTGATCCGGCCACTGCTCGCGCCGGCCACCGCGTTTTATAGCGTGCGCATGTACGAACATACGTTGCCGTTCTACATCAAGCGCACCGTTACCCTGGTCGACTATGAAGACGAATTCAGTTTCGGCCTGGAGCAGGAACCGCAACTGGAAGTGCCATCGATCGAGGAATTCGAATCGCGCTGGCGCGTCGACAACAAGCCGCTTGCCGTGATGGGACCGGACATGTATCGCGAATTTTCCGCGCGCGGCTTGCCAATGGCCCTGCTCTACCAGGATGCGCGCCGTGTTATCGTTGCCAAACCATGAACTTGCTCAGTTTTTCACTGGTCCTCGCAGGTGTGCTGCTCAACGCTGCCGCGCAACTTCTGCTCAAGGCGGGCACCAACAGCATCGGCGCGTTCGGCTTCACCACCGCCAATCTCGTGCCGGTGGGCATCAAGGTCGCTTCCAATCCCTACATCATCGGCGGGCTCGGCTGCTACGTGATCAGCGTGGTGGTCTGGATCATGGCGTTGTCGCGCGTCGAGGTCAGTCTCGCCTATCCGATGCTGTCCATCGGCTATGTCGTCAATGCGCTGGCCGCCTGGTATTTGTTCGGCGAAGCGCTGAGCGCTCAGCGCATGGTCGGCATCGGCACCATCATCGTCGGCGTATTCCTGGTGGCCCGTTCGTGACCGCGCACGCCTTGCCCTTCCTGCCCTTTGCGCGGCCCTCCATCGACGAAGAAGCCATTGCCGGTGTGGGCGAAGTCCTGCGCTCCGGGTGGATCGCCAGCGGTCCGAATGTGCTCAAGTTCGAGCAGTCCTTGTCCGTTTATCACGACGGCCGTCCGGCGCGGGTGGTGACGTCCGCCACCGCAGCACTCGAACTGGCCTTGCAGGTCGCCGGCGTCGGGCCCGGCGACGAGGTCATCACTTCGGCCATGACTTTTTTCGCCGCCGCGAACATGATCCTCAAGGTCGGCGCGAAGCCGGTGTTCGTCGACTGCGACCTGGTCACACGCAACATCGATATCGACCAGGTGCGCGCCGCCGTCTCGCCGCGCACCAGGGCCATCATGCCGACGCATTTCGGCGGGCTGCCGGTGGACCTCGATGGGCTTTATGCCATCGCACGGGAGCATGGATTGCGCGTCATCGAGGATGCCGCCCTGGCGATCGGATCAAGCTGGCGTGGTCGGCGCATCGGCGCCTTCGGCGATTTGGTCGCGTTCAGCTTCCATCCGAACAAGAACATGACAACCATCGAAGGCGGCGCGCTGCTGATGAATGACGCGGCCGAGGCCAAACTGTTCGAAAAGCTGCGTTTCCACGGCATCGTGCGCCTGCCCGACGGCACGCGCGACGTCGATGTCGCCGGTGGAAAATTCAACCTGCCCGATGTAAATGCCCGCCTCGGCCTGTCGCAGTTGGCGCGCCTCGAGGAATTCAACGCCGCACGGCGCGCGCTGGCGGAGCGCTACTTCGAGCGCCTGCACACCGAACCGGCATGCCTGCTGCCGGCACGGGCGCCGGCTGGCGAGGAAGGCGGCCACAGCTGGAACATGTTCGCCGTGCTGCTGCCGCTGGCGCGCCTGACCATCACGCGCAAGCAATTCATGGAGGCGATGCAGGCGCGCGGTATCGGCACCGGCATTTCCTATGAAGCTTTGCATCTGACCACGCTGTGCCGCAATCTGGGCTATCGCGACGGCGATTTTCCGCATGCCGAGCGCATCGGCCGCGAAACGCTGACCCTGCCATTGTTTGCGGCGATGACCAATGCCGATGTCGACCGCGTCTGCGAAGCCGTCGCCGACGTGTTAGCCGGCGCCCGACGCTGAACGTCCATTCCCGGAACCTGCCATGTCCCAACCCGCCATTTCGATCGTCATTCCGGTGTACAACGAGGAGGCCGGCCTGGCGGCGTTGTTCGCCCGCCTCTACCCGGCGCTCGACGCCCTGGGCCTGCCCTACGAAGTCATATTCGTCAACGACGGCAGCCGCGACCGATCGGCTGCGGTGCTGCGCGAGCAGTTCGGGCGCCGGCCCGATGTCACCCGCGTCGTGCTGTTCAATGCCAACTATGGCCAGCACCTGGCGATCATGGCTGGGTTCCGCTACGCGCGCGGCGAGCGCGTGGTCACGCTCGACGCCGACCTGCAGAACCCGCCGGAGGAAATCGGCAAGCTGTTGGCGAAAATGGACGAAGGCCACGACTACGTTGGCGGCGTGCGTGCCGAGCGCCAGGACACCTGGTTTCGCCGCAACGCGTCTCGCCTGATGAATCGCCTGCGCGAAAAAACCACCCACATCCACATGACCGACCAGGGCTGCATGCTGCGCGCCTACGGCCGGCAGGTCGTCGACGCAATCAACAAATGCGAAGAGGTCAATACCTTCATTCCTGCGTTGGCTTACACGTTTTCCAGCACTCCGGCAGAGATCGAGGTTGCGCACGAAGAGCGCGCGGTGGGCACGACAAAGTATTCGCTATACGGTCTGATGCGGCTCAACTTCGACCTAGTCACCGGTTTTTCGCTGGCACCACTGCAGGCGTTCTCGCTGGTCGGTTTCACGCTGGCCGCCGGTTCCATCGGCGTCGTCGTATTCCAGGTCTTCAACCGTCTGCTGCGTGGCCAGGCGGCGGAAGGCATGTTCCAGTCGGTCACGGAAGCCACGCAGTTCTTCCTCTTCGGCGTGGTGTTGTTCGGTATCGGCCTGCTCGGCGAGTACATCGGCCGCATCTACCAGGAAGTCCTGCGCCGTCCGCGCTTCATCGTCAGCGCGGTGCTTGAGGACCTCCACGCGGAGGAGATGGCCGCGCGTCCCGCCGAACATCGCGCTGCGGCGTCGCCGCGCTGACCGTATATGGCCCGTGCAATCGTGTTCGCGTATCACAACGTCGGCGTGCGCTGCCTGAAAGTGCTGCTCGCACAGGGCGTGGACATTCCCCTGGTGGTCACGCATCGCGACAGCGCCACGGAAAACATCTGGTTCGACAGCGTGGCCGCGGTTGCGCGCGAGCACGACATTCCGGCGATTACGCCGGACGATGCGAACCTTCCCGCCACACTCGACGCAGTCGCCCGCGAACATCCCGATTTCCTGTTCTCGTTCTACTACCGCCAGATGATTGGCCCTCGATTGCTGGCGAGCGCGTCGCGCGGTGCGCTGAACATGCACGGCTCGCTGCTGCCGAAATACCGCGGGCGCGCGCCGGTCAACTGGGCGGTCATCAAAGGCGAGCGCGAAACCGGTGCCACGCTGCACTACATGGTGGAGAAGCCTGACGCCGGCGACCTGGTGGACCAGCAGGCCGTGCCCATCCTGCCAGACGATACGGCGCAGGAAGTCTTTGCCAAGGTCACGCTGGCGGCCGAGATCGTCATGCACCGCAGCCTGCCGCTGTTGCTGGCCGGCAAGGCGCCGCGGCTGCAGCAGGATCTGGCGCGGGGGTCGTATTTCGGCGGCCGCAAGCCCGAAGACGGGCGCATCGACTGGAACGAAACCGCCGAAGCAGTCCATAATCTGGTTCGCGGCGTCGCGCCGCCTTATCCCGGAGCATTCACGACGGTCGCCGGCAAAACCCTGCGCATACTGAAATCGCAGCGCCAACCCGGTCGGCGCGGCAGTTTCCCCGCACCGACGCTGTACGCTGAAAGCGGCGGCTGCTTTGCGCAGTGTGCCGACGGCAGCGTGCTGCGCCTGGCCGACGTGGAGCTAGACGGGCATCGGATCGTGGCCGCAGACATCGCGCCGACACTGTGCCCTACCCCCCCTTTCACTGCCCTCCAAACCCTGAGCCTGACGTGAAAAAAATCCTGATCCTCGGCGTAAACGGCTTCATCGGCCACCATCTTTCCAGACGCATCATCGACACCACCGATTGGGAGGTGTTCGGCATGGACATGCAGACCGATCGCGTGTCCGGCCTGCTCGATCACGAGCGCTTTCATTTTTTCGAAGGCGACATCACCATCAACAAGGAATGGATCCAGTATCACATCCGCAAGTGCGACACGGTGCTGCCGCTGGTGGCGATCGCCACACCGGCCACCTACGTCAAGGAACCGCTGCGGGTTTTCGAACTGGATTTCGAGGCGAATCTGCCGATCGTGCGCCACGCGGTGAAGTACGGAAAACGCGTGATCTTTCCGTCCACGTCGGAAGTCTACGGCATGAGCAGCGACGCCGAATTCGACCCCGAACACTCCGACCTGGTATATGGCCCGATCAACAAGCCGCGCTGGATCTATGCCTGTGCCAAGCAGCTGATGGACCGCGTCATCGCCGCTTATGGGCAGCAAGAGGGGCTCGACTACACACTGTTCCGCCCGTTCAACTGGATCGGCGCGGGACTAGACAGCATTCACACGGCGAAGGAAGGCAGTTCGCGGGTGATCACGCAGTTCTTCGGTCATATCGTGCGCGGCGAACCGATCAAGCTGGTCGACGGCGGCACGCAGAAGCGCGCCTTCACCTATATCGACGACGGCATCGACGCGCTGATGAAGATCATCGACAACAAGAACGGCATCGCCAGCGGCCGCATATACAACATCGGCAACCCGAAAAACAATTATTCGGTGCGGGAACTGGCTGCGATGATGATCGAACTCGCGCTCACTTATCCCGAGTACCGGGAGGCGGCGAAGCAGGTAAAAACCCTGGAAACCACATCGCAGGCCTACTACGGCAGCGGCTACCAGGACGTCCAGAACCGCGTGCCGAAGATCGACAACACGCGCAAGGACCTCGACTGGGCGCCGCAGGTGGACATGCAGACCGCACTCAAGAACATCTTCGACGCATACCGCACCCATGTCGCCGACGCGCGCAGCCTGATGGACTAGCCTGTCATCGGGTCAGGGCGCGTCTCGAATTCGTCACCGTGCCGTCGCTATCTCAGCAATTGATTCTGTCATGAAAATCGCACTCAAGATTGACGTAGATACCTACCGCGGCACCCGTCTCGGCGTGCCGCGCCTGGTGGAAGTCCTCAAGGCGCGCGAGGCCGGCGCGACTTTTCTTTTTTCGCTCGGCCCGGATCACACCGGCAGGGCGATCACACGCGTATTCCGCTCCGGCTTCCTCGGCAAGGTGCGCCGCACTTCGGTGCTGAGCCATTACGGCCTGAAGACGCTGATGTATGGCACGCTGCTGCCGGGGCCGGACATCGGTCGCGAATGCGCGCCGATCATGCGCGAAACGCGCGATTCCGGATTTGAAGTCGGTATCCACACCTGGGATCACGTCCTGTGGCAAGACAAGGTGGCGCATGCCGATGCGCAATGGACGCGCCGGCAGATGGATCTGGCCTGTGCGCGCTTCGAGGAAATCTTCGGGGAAGCGGCGCGCATCCACGGCGCCGCCGGCTGGCAGATGAACCGCCACGCTTATCGCCTGACGCAGCGCCTCGGATTCGCCTACTGTTCCGACACGCGCGGCAGCGCGCCCTTCGTGCCGATCTGCCAGGGCGAGATCATCGCCTGTCCGCAATTGCCGACCACGCTGCCCACGCTGGACGAAATGATCGGCGTGGACGGCGTCAACACCAGCAACGTGGTCAGCCGCCTGCTCGAGTTGACACGCGAATCACCGCCGACCGGCCACGTCTACACGCTGCACGCCGAAATGGAGGGCATGAAGCTCGGCCCCCTGTTCGAAAAACTGCTCGATGGCTGGCAGGCGCAGGGCCACGAACTGGTGTCGCTCGGCCGCTATCTCGAGTCCCTCGCAGTCGACGTGCTGCCCCGGCACGAAGTCGCGGTCGGACCGGTGCCCGGACGCTCCGGCACGCTGGCCCTGCAGGGCCGGGAATTCCTTGCCGGCGCCTGATCCCTGCAGCGCGCCTGCGTTGCAATACGCAGGTCAGGAGAACGCGGGGAAATGCAATTCCGACACAAAGACTGTCTTCCTTGCGATGGGTCGCATTTACAAGGTATTCCTGCCGAATTTACTTTGAGGCCTGCGTGCCTGCGGGGTGAATATTTTTAATTTTGAGGTGTTGCATTCAGCTTGGGTTTCGGTAAACATAGCCTTAGAAATGGAAACCTCGCTGGTTGGCCTCACGGTTCCCGATTTCGAGATTGCATCGACCGGGAACAAGACATTCAAACTCTCAGCCATGCTGGGAAGGCCGCTGGCCCTCTACTTTTACCCGAAAGACAACACCCCCGGCTGCACCACCGAAGGCCAGCAGTTCCGCGACCTGCATGCGCAGTTCGCCCGCCTCGACTGCGCCGTGTTCGGCGTTTCGCGCGACAGCGTCAAATCCCACGAAAGCTTCAAGGCGAAGATGGCTTTTCCCTTCGACCTGCTGTCCGATGCGGACGAAAACGTCTGCGCATTGTTCGGTGTCATGAAGCTGAAAAACATGTATGGCAAGAAGGTGCGCGGCATCGAGCGCAGCACCTTCGTCATCGATGGCAGCGGCACGGTTGTCGGGCAATGGCGCGGCGTCAAAGTGCCTGGCCACGCCCAGGAGGTACTGGAATTCGCAAGATCCCTTTAACCGGCACATACAGGAGCGCGGATGACCCATCCACGGAGTAGCTTCCCCATTCACTCTCGCATTCGTTGCATTTCCCGTTCCACCGGGGCAGCTTTATGACTCAGCGCAAAGCGTCCGCCCCCACCCTGGTTACAACGTTGCATCCTCGCAACAAGCTGTTCGTCCTCGATACCAACGTCCTGATGCACGACCCGACGAGCCTGTTCCGTTTCCAGGAACACGACATCTACCTGCCGATGGTCACCCTCGAGGAGCTCGATTCCAACAAAAAGGGCATGTCCGAAGTCGCGCGCAATGCGCGCCAGGCGAGCCGTTTCCTGGACGATATCGTCTCCCAGGCCGTGGAAGACATCGCCCACGGCATCCCGCTGCAGTCGTCGGGTGCCAGGGAGGCGACGGGCCGGTTGTTCCTGCAGACCGAGTCCATCACCGGCGAACTGCCGGCGCGGCTGGCCGCCGGCAAGGCGGACAACCAGATCATCGGCGTAGTGAAACACCTGCAGGAATCGCAAGACAAGCGTCAGGTGATCCTGGTCAGCAAGGACATCAACATGCGCATCAAGGCGCGTGCTCTGGGTTTTGCGGCGGAGGATTACTTCAACGACAAGGTTCTCGAGGACACCGACCTGCTGTACACCGGCGTGCGCGAATTGCCGGCCGATTTCTGGGACCAGCATGGCAAGGAAATGGAATCCTGGCAGCAGGACGGCCGCACCTTCTACCGCGTGCGCGGGCCCTTGTGCGACAGCCTGATGGTCAACGAATTCGTATATCTCGAGGGCGACAAGCCGTTTTACGCGCAGGTGAAGGAGCAAAGCGGCAAGACCGCGATCCTGCAGACCATTCGCGAATACACGCACCAGAAGAACAACATCTGGGGCATCGTGGCGCGCAACCGCGAGCAGAACTTTGCGCTCAACCTGCTGATGAATGCAGACGTGGATTTCGTCACGCTGCTCGGCCAGGCCGGCACCGGCAAGACGCTGATGACGCTCGCTGCCGGGCTGATGCAGACGCTCGAGGACAAAGTCTATTCCGAGATCATCATGACCCGCGTCACGGTACCCGTGGGCGAGGATATCGGGTTCCTGCCCGGGACGGAGGAGGAAAAGATGACGCCGTGGATGGGCGCGCTGGACGACAATCTGGACGTGCTCAACAAGACCGACGACGAGGCGGGGGAATGGGGCCGGGCCGCGACGCGTGACCTGATCCGTTCGCGCATCAAGGTGAAATCGCTGAACTTCATGCGCGGCCGCACCTTCATCAACAAGTTCCTGATCATAGACGAGGCACAGAACCTGACGCCCAAGCAGATGAAAACCCTGATCACCCGCGCCGGCCCCGGCACCAAGGTGGTTTGCCTGGGTAACATCTCCCAGATCGACACGCCCTACCTCACCGAGGGCAGTTCCGGGCTGACTTACGTTGTGGACCGGTTCAAGGGCTGGGCGCACGGCGGCCACATCACGCTGATGCGCGGCGAACGCTCCCGTCTGGCGGACCACGCCGCCGAAGTTCTCTAGGCGTATCGACAGAACGCCCCCGCGCCGCGCGGGGGCGTTGCGCCTTGCGCCGGTTCGGGCTAAACTGCCCGACACTACATATGGTGCATATGCACTGAACCCATACCACATCTAGTTAATCGAGTGCACAGACCGATCCCTCCGCATGCGGCGTGGCAGGCGATTACGGCCTTGGCTGTGTTGTTCACTCTCGTTTCCGCGCTGGCCGCCCCCGTGGACCTCTGGCGTCTGAGCGTGCAGTCCCGTCAGGGCGAACCGTTCCGCGCGACCGCCACGCTGGCGTCCCTGCCCGAGGAAGGCATTACCGACGAATGCCTGTCCATGGGCCCGGAAAGCGATGCGCCGGGTGCGGAGTTGCCTTTCCTCGACACGGCCCACCTGAAACTCGACGCCACCCGCAGCAAAGTCGAAATCCGCACTGATACCGCGGTGACCAGTCCGGGCGTCGAACTGGTCCTGCGAGTGCAGTGTCCCGGCGCAGCACTTTACGCCCGTCACTTCAGCGCCCTCATCCCGCCCGCGGCCGGCAAGGCGGACGCCGGCGCCACCATAGCGCCGCGATCCAGCGCGCAAACGACAAAGCGAAGCGGATTCCGCCTGAGCCTGCTGCGCGGCGACAGCGTGGAGAGCATCGCCGCCGTGCTCTTTCCCGGACATCGCGGCAAACAGAAGGCGCTGGTCGAGCAAGTCATCGCCGGCAACCCGCATGCTTTTCCCGGCGGCCGCAACAGGGAAGTTGCCGCGGGAACGGTGTTGTGGTTCCCGGATCTGCGCGAGATCCGCAAATCAGCGCCGGCGGAACCTCCCACGCAGGCGAACCCGGCCATTGCGCCCCGGCGCGGCGTTGCCGCGGTGAAGCCCCCTGCCGCACCAGTCGAGCCGGCGGAAGTCACACCAGCCCGGCCGCGAAATCCAATCACGCTGCGTCGCGCCCTGGAACTTGGCGACAAGCCCGGACCGCAGGAATGCAAGCAACTGTTGCAGCTGTGCGGTGGGGAACCTGCTGCGCCCGCCACGATCCCACCGGCGCTGGATGCGAAGACGAGTGCCATCGCATCCGGCGTCCAGGAATTGCACCTGAAGCAGGAAGGCATCGAGCAGCAACTGCAGCGTCTCGAGCACTCACTGCAAACGCTGCAGATGGCGGTCAATTCCGCTCCTGCCCTGTCACCTCCCCCACCCGCGCCACCGCCAAAGGTCGAAATCCGTACGGTGGTCAAATCCGAGCCAGTCGCCTGGTATGTCTGGCTCGGCCTCGCGGGTCTCGTCCTTGCTGCGGCTTTCGGCGGCTTCGCGTACGGCCGCCGCAATTCCTACACGCGCGACCTGTCGGAAACGGACGAGCAGCTCGATCGCATGCTGGCGACGGCCGCGACGGTCATGCGCGAACTGGATTCCACCCCGAAATCGGCTCCCGCACCGCGAGGCGTGGCACCGCCGTTGCGCCCGGCGCCAAAACCCGCAACAGTGGCTGAGCCGCTGCCGGAAGCCGAGCCCGAAGCGGGCGTCAAGCTCGCGGCGGATGATCAGGCGCTTGCGCCGGCATCGGACGTAGACGTCGAACTGGAAAGCAGCGCGCCCGTCGAGGGATCGGTGACCGGCCTTTCCAACGACGTGCTTTTCGAGATGGACCAGGCGCTCGACAACACCCGCTCAATGTTTACCGACGTGGACCGCTTCATCGCGCTCGGTCGCACCCAGAATGCGCTCAGCCTGCTGCAATTCCAGGTTCACAAGGATCCCAAGGACCGCGACTCCTGGATCAAGCTGATGGCGATTTATCGCCAGGAAAAGATGGACACCGAGCTGGCGAAAGCCGTGCTCGAATTCAGGAACAACTTCCCGCACGAGAACCCGCCGGCGGTATGAGGACGGCAGGCGGCGCTAGAAGCGCCCGGGATCGGCGAAGTTGGCGAAGCGGGTGTACTCGCCCTGGAACACCAACGTTACGGTGCCGATAGGGCCATTGCGCTGCTTGCCGATGATGACCTCGGCCTTGCCCTTGTCGGGCGAATCCTGGTTGTAGACCTCGTCGCGATAGATGAACAGGATCAGGTCCGCGTCCTGCTCGATGGCACCGGACTCGCGCAGGTCGGACATCACGGGGCGCTTGTTCGGACGCTGCTCGAGGCTGCGGTTCAATTGCGACAGCGCGACCACGGGCACGTTGAGTTCCTTGGCGAGCGCCTTCAACCCGCGCGAGATCTCCGAGATCTCCGTGGCGCGGTTTTCCCCGTGTGAACTCGCCGACATCAGTTGCAGGTAGTCGACCACGATCAGCCCAAGCTTGCCGTACTGCCGGTGCAGTCGGCGCGCGCGTGCACGCAACTCGAGGGAATTGAGCGCCGCAGTTTCGTCGATGTGGATCGGCGCATCGTTAAGCCTGCCCACCGCATCGGTGAGCTTGCGCCAGTCTTCGTCCGCCAGGCGTCCGGTGCGCACCTTGTGCTGGTCCAGTTTGCCCACGCTGCCGAGCATGCGCATGACCAGTTGCGATGCGCCCATTTCCATCGAAAATACGCCCACCGGAAGGCCTGATTCAAGGGCGACATGCTCGGCCATGTTGAGGGCCAGCGAAGTCTTGCCCATCGACGGACGGCCGGCGACGATGACCAGATCGCCCGGCTGCAGTCCCGAAGTCATCCTGTCGAGATCGGTGAAGCCGGTCGGCACGCCGGTTACATCGGAAGGATTGTCCCGGTTGTAGAGCATGTCGATGCGCTCGACAACTTGCGTGAGCAGCGGCTGCATGTCCATGAAACCCTGCTTGCCGCGCGCGCCTTCTTCCGAAATTGCGAACACCTTCGACTCCGCCTCGTCGAGCAGTTGCCCGGCCTCCTTGCCCATCGGGTTGTAGGCGGTCTCCGCGATTTCGGTGCCGACCTCGGCCAGCTTGCGCAGCACCGCGCGCTCGCGCACGATTTCCGCATAGCGGCGGATATTCGCGGCGGTGGGCGTGTTCTGCGCCAGCGCGCCCAGATAGGCCAGACCGCCGACGCCTTCCAGTTCGCGGGTGCTCTCCAGGCTTTCCGACACGGTAATGACGTCGGCCGGCCGGGAGTTGCCGACGAGCTTGGAAACGTGACGGTAAATGAGGCGGTGGTCAGCGCGGTAGAAGTCCGACTCGCCGATCATGTCGGCGATCTTGTCCCACGCGGTATTATCGAGCAGCAACCCGCCGAGCACGGACTGCTCCGCCTCCACCGAGTGCGGCGGCAGCTTGATCAGCTCGACCTGGGTGTCGGCGACGCCGACGCGTTGCGTTGCGAACTGTGCCAAATCGAAAACCCGGGTTTGACTGCGCTGATTATTCGAAGAAATTTTTTCCGACCGGCCTGCGAAGCGCCTGCCGACAATCTATAAGAGCCACGCGCCCGGTGCAAAGTAAATTTTTTGACGTCGAACACCGTCGCGGAAGCGCTTGATACAAAAGACAAGGCCGCGACGCATCGCGGCCTTGTCTTGACTTGTAAACATGCTTCAGTTCGACGTGTCGCCCAGAACCGACACCGTGATGGTGGTGGTGACGTCGGCATTCAGGTCGATCGTGATCGGATAGTCGCCGACCTGCTTCAGCGGGCCCTGCGGCAGCCGCACCATTGCCTTGGTCACTTCATGACCCTGGGCCTTGAGCGACTCGGCAATGTCGGAGTTGGTAACCGACCCGAACAGGCGGCCGTCAACCCCGGCCTTTTGCGTGATCTGCACCATCAGGCCTTCGAGCCTGCCGGCGGCTTCTTGCGCCAGCGCCAGCGCCTTGCCGT
Organism: Betaproteobacteria bacterium; assembly: GCA_039931685.1. Lineage (GTDB taxonomy): Bacteria > Pseudomonadota > Gammaproteobacteria > Burkholderiales > JACQAP01 > JACQAP01. The sequence goes on from JBDTRK010000018.1 coordinate 23,887, forward strand.
GCGCCGCTTCGAGTTCGGCACGGCGCACCTTGAATTCCTCAAGCGCCTTCTCCGTCGCCCGCTTGGCCTTGCCCTGCGGGATCAGGAAATTGCGGGCATAGCCTTCCTTGACCTTGACGATGTCACCGAGCTGGCCCAGGTTGTGCACTTTTTCCATCAGGATGATTTGCATGTTGCGTGGCTCCTCAGTGCAAGTCGGTATACGGCAGCAGTGCCAGGAAACGGGCGCGCTTGATCGCGACCGACAACTGGCGCTGGAAGTGCGTTTTCGTGCCGGTGATGCGGGCGGGAATGATGCGGCCGTTCTCGTTGATGAAATCCTTGAGGATCTCAACGTCCTTGTAGTCCACTTCCTTGATGCCTTCCGCGGTGAAGCGGCAGAACTTGCGGCGCCGGAACAGCGGACGATTGCTGCGATCCTTGCCCTTATCCTTGCCTTTGCCTTTACTGCCTCCGAAACGTGCCATCTGTCTATCCTTTATTCAATTCGAATCTGTTCACATGCAACACGGGTATTCTCGACTGTTTGCTGCGCAACGCCAGGAAGCCTTCGAAGCTGTATTGCCCCTGCTGTGGCACCCGGCTCAATTTCTCGGCGACTTCTCCCAGCGCCACGCCGTCAATCTCGACATGTACGCTGCGCGGCCTGCCTGCTTCGACCTGCTCGGATGCATGCGCTATCCTGAAACTCAGGGCGGGCATCCCGGCAGGCGTGTGCCGAAGTTCTTCTCGTGCCACCAGCGTCCCGTCGATCACAATCGTGTTGCGGCTCACTCCGGAACTTAAGCGACCTCGGCGGGGGCCGGCTTCTCGCCACTGCCTTCGGGAATCGCGCCCTCGGATTTCGCGCCCTCGGAGCGGGCACCTTCGCCGACTACGGTACGCGACTTCTCTTCCTTCATCATCGGGGAAGGCTCGGTCACGGCACGCGTCATGTTGACGATCAGATGGCGCACGACTGCGTCATTGAATTTGTAGGCGTGCTCGAGTTCGTCCAGCGTGGGCTGATCGCACTCGATGTTCATGAGTACGTAGTGGGCCTTGTGGACCTTCTGGATCGGGAATGTCAGCTGGCGGCGGCCCCAGTCTTCGAGGCGATGGATGAATCCGCCGTGCGACGTGACCATCTGGCGGTAGCGCTCGATCATCCCGGGGACCTGTTCGCTCTGGTCGGGATGGACGATAAATACGATCTCGTAATGCCGCATTGATTTGTCTCCTTGTGGGTAAAGCCCCGTCGGGGCCGGAAAGCCTTCCGGGATGCGGACCCGGTAAGGCAAGGAAGGCCGGCATTATACCGATTTGGCCTTGAAGATCAATCGGGTTGCCACCCGGCCCCGGCCCGGCGGGTCACTTCGCGCCGGCAATGTTGTAGCGGCGTTCGTTGTAGAACTCGAAAGCCTTCTGGAAAACCGCGATCGCGTCCTTCATGCGCTCCGGTTCGATGGCCGTACGGGTCTGCAGATGCGTCACGGGATCATAGGCATACTGTGCCGAGGTCTTGCGGAAGCCCAACTCGTAAAGATTGCGGCCATCGAACAACGCGATGTCGCGGTTGTGGTTGAGTGGAATGAGCCGGTCCGGACGAATGTCCTTGCGCAGCACGTCGATGCCAAAGAAGGTCGAGTCGTAATCGAATCCAAGCATGCCGATCACCGTAGGTGCAATGTCGATCTGGCTGGTCAGCGTGTCGACCCGACCCGGTTTGATGTGCCGCGGGGAGTACAGCAGTAGTGGAATCTCGTACGTCCGGACCGGAATATCCTCCCGTCCGTAGACCCGGGCGCCATGATCGGCCACGATCACGAACAGCGTGTCGTCGAACCAGGCTTTCGGCTGCGCCATCTCGAACAGGCGGCCGATCGCGTAGTCTGCATAGCGCACGCCTGCGTCCCGCCCGCCACCCTTCTCCGGCACGCCCGGAATCCCGGGTGGAAAGGTATAGGGCTTATGGTTGGACGTCGTCATGATGATGGAAAAAATCTTCTCGCCGCGCGCGTGCTGTTCGTCGAACACGCGCACCGCGTTGCGGAACAGATCCTCGTCGGAAACACCCCAGATATTGGCGAAATTCGCATTGTCCAGGTCGGTACGATCGATCACCCGGTAGCCGTTCGCGCCAAAAAAATAATTCATGTTGTCGAAGGTGCCGAAGCCGCCATAGATGAAGGTGGGGGCATAGCCGGCCGCTGCCATGACCGTCGACCAGTTGAACATGTGCTCGTTGCGCCGGCGCTTGACGATGGACTCCGCCGGCACCGGCGGGAAAGAGGCCGATACCGCTTCCATGCCCCGTACCGTGCGCGTGCCGGTGGCATAGGCCCGCGTGAACAGCATGCCCCGCGGTGCGAGCCGGTCAATGTTCGGGGTCAAACCGCGCTGGTCGCCATAAACCCCAACAAACTCAGCGCCGAGCGATTCCTCCAGCAACACCACTACGTTCAGACGCTGGCCCACACCACTACCTTTAATGTGGCGCGAGATGTGGTTCGAACCCGCGAGAAACGTCGCGTCCGGGGTCTGCACCATCTTGCGCAGGCGCGCGCTGGCCTCCGCCTCGGGCAGGCCGAGGTAATAGATACCGTAATCGAGCTCGCTGTTCAGCGCCGCGCTGAAGAACGAATACACGCCGTTCATGGCTAGTTCGTTGACCACGCGATTGTCCGAGTAACGCCCGGTGTTCAGGTTCAGGCCGGCCTCGGTGACGCCCACCAGCAGCGCAAGGGCGACGAGAAAGGCCATCCTCGTCGCAAGCGGCGAACTTCCGGAGCGCGGCGCACCCAGCACGCTGCGGCGAGCGAGCCAGATCAACGCTGCGGTAATCAACGCCGTGGCGATCAGTACTTCGGCGACCGGATAGGATTGCCAGATATTGACGAAAACTTCGTGCGGATAGATCAGATATTCGACCGCGACGAAATTGAAGCGCGAATTGAATTCGTCGAAGAAGAAATATTCGACTGCGCACAGATAAATCAAACCGAATACCGTCGCCGTGCACATGCCGGCCATCAGCCAGCGATGCCAGCGCTGACGGTAAACGCGCTCGGGCAGCAGTGCGAGATAAATTCCGAAGGGAGCGAACAGGCTCAGCGCGGTAACGACATCGAAAAACGTACCGATACCGATCAGCGCCGGCAGGTTGGCCGGCGCCACCTGACCGGCCGCGATCGTAACGCCGACAAGTCCGATCCGTGTGAGGGTGGACAAGCCAACGAACAATGCCGCGAGAAGCCACCATAGGCGCAGGCGATCATCGGTCAGGTACCGGGAAATTCCAGCTCGCATGCGGCTGAAGCGTTGCGCTGCTTGTTTGTTTGTCATGTCCGCGAAGAGGGTGAATGTGGGCGTTCTAACGCTCAGGCAAGGCAGGAAACCTGGCCCCATGGCATGGCGTCGTGCTGACAAACGGTAACTGCAACACGTGACAAAGCCCGCAGCTGCGGGCCTTGTCCGTTGCTGGACTTACAAGTGCTAGTTCTGCGTCTGGGCAACAACTTTGGGCTGCGTCTTCGGCAGGAGCAGGATGATGACCGCCCCGAGGAAGGCCACCGCCGCCAGGGTGTAGAAGGCCGCCTCGCTGGCACCGCCGGTTGCCGTGCGGATGCGTCCGATCAGGTCCGGGCCGAAGTGCCCGCCCAGATTGCCGACCGAATTGATCCAGGCAATGCCCGCGGCAGCGGCCGTGCCCGACAGGAAGGCGGTCGGCAGCGACCAGAACGTTGCCACCCAGCACAGGATACCGATGGTCACCAGGCTCAGCGCGATGATGGAGTTCACCGGATCGTGGCCCACCAGCGCCAGCCCGATCAGGCCGACAATACCGACCAGAAGACCGCCGGCTGCGTGCCAGCGGCGCTCACCGGTACGATCCGAGTGCGCGCCCCAATAAACCATCGCCACCGACGCCAGGCCCCAGGGAATCATGCTGATCAGTCCGACCCGCAGAAAATCCGTCTTGGCGATGCCCAGTTCCTGAATAATAGTCGGCATCCAGAAATTCACTGCGTAGAAGCACACCACGCCGCAGAAGTACACCACGGCCAGCGCCCAGACGCGATAGTCCTTGAACGCATCGAGAAAATGATGCTTCTTGCCGACCTCGAACTTTGATTCTTCCTCTTCCTGGATGCGCCGGAGCACCATGTCTTGTTCCTGCGCCGTCAGCCAGCCGGCCTGCTTCGGCCCGTTGGGCAGGAATACGAAGACGAGCACGCCGACCAGCACAGAAGGCAGGCCTTCCAGCACGAACAGCCACTGCCAGCCCCGCCAGCCGTTGACACCGTCCATCCATTGCATGATGCCGCCCGAAATGGGCGAGCCGATCACGTTGGAGATGGCGATCGCAGTCATGAACAATGCCACCATCTTGGCGCGGCGCGGACCCGGGAACCAGTAGGTCAGGTAGAGGATGATGCCGGGGAAAAATCCCGCCTCGGCAACACCGAGCAGGAAGCGCAGGAAATAGAAACTGAACTCGGCATCGGTGCAGCCGAACATCGGCGCAATCGATCCCCAGTGCATATACGGAATGAAAACGAAGGCTGAAGAAATCAGGCCCCAGGTGATCATGATGCGTGCAATCCAGACGCGCGCGCCGAGGCGTTCCAGCAACACGTTGCTGGGCACTTCGAAAATAAAATAGCCGATGAAAAAGATGCCGGCGCCGAAGCCGTAGACGGTATCGGAAAAACTCAGGTCGGGGGCCATCTGCAACTTGGCGAAACCGACATTCACTCGGTCAAGGAAGGCGACGATGTAGCACAGGAATAGAAACGGGATCAGACGCCAGGCGACCTTGCCATACGTCGATTTTTCGAACTCCGCGGAAAAGGTTGTGGCCACTGGTTTCCTCCTCATGTCTTGTTATGTCCGGCGCAGCGTCGGTACGGCTTGCTCCCGTCCTCACCGCGTCCGCTTGTCTTTGATTGCGTGCCGTAGTGTAGCAGCCCGCAACCGCTCCGGGGCCGTCCAGCGACGCATTGCCGCAGTGCAATGCAATCGCCGCGCTGCACGGCGTGGCGCATTGTAATCGCTAACGTAGCCGGGTCGAGCCCCTGACCTCGAATCGCACGCGGTCCAGTTCCTGCCCGCCGCCGTCCACCAGTACCAGGTCGTGGTGCCCGGGTTGTGGCGCCCACAGCGCCGCACTATCCGCGACACCAAGCGTCTGTCCATCGAGCAGCCAGTGCTGGCCTGACGATGGCGGCGCCGCAACGAAGCGCACGCGCTGCGCATCATCCGGAATGTCCGGATCAAGCGCGATGATGCTGCCGTCTCCCGGATAGGCGATGGCCGCGTGCGCGCTCGCGGCCGGTTTGAGCGCGACCCGGTCGATGGCGGTGCCGGCGACAAAATATTCTTCGCGTGTGGCTTCGATCTGCGCTTCGTACTCGACGTGGCGCGCGATTACCTGCTGCGGAATCGGCGGCGCCGTCGACGGCGCATGGCGGTGCAGGTAATCGACCAGTTCGATCCACACCGGCGCGGCGCCGGTCACGCCGGACACATCGCGCATCGGGCTGCCGTCGAAATTGCCAACCCAGACGCCGATGGTGTAGCGGTCGGTAAATCCGACGCACCAATTGTCGCGCATGTCCTTGCTGGTACCGGTCTTCACCGCAGCCCAGTGACGCGAGGCAAGTGGATTCTCCAGGCCGAAGGTCACGCTCCTGGCCAGCGGATCGGAGAGCATGTTCGCGACGATCCATGAAGCGGCTGCATCCATGACCGGCGTCGGCGTCGCGCGCGACGCCTGCTCCAGCCTGAGCGGCGACCACCGTCCGCCGTTCGCGAGCGCGCGATAAGCATTGGTTAACTGCCACAGGCTGACTTCCGCCGAACCCAGCGCCAGCGCAAACCCATAGAAATCGCCGTCGTGAACGACGTCGTCGAAGCCGAGTGCCTGCAGGCGCTCGACGAATGCGTCCGTGCCGACCAGCATCAGCGTACGCACCGCAGGCACATTGAGCGAGGACGACAAGGCCGTGCGCGCGCTGACCAGCCCCTTGAAATCGCGGTCGTAGTTCTGCGGCACATACAGTCCGGCCGGCGTGACCAGGTTTACCGGGGAATCGTCGATCAGCGACGCTGCGGTAATGAGCTTGCGACCGATGGCCAATTCGTACAGGAAAGGCTTCAGCGTCGAGCCCGCCTGGCGCGGCGCGCGCACGCCGTCAACGTACGCGGCGCTCGCCGCCGCGCCGGCGTTGCCGACATAAGCCAGCACTTCGCCGCTGCGGTTGTCCAGTACCAGTACCGCCGCATCGGCGACATGGCGTTCGGTCAGCGCGGCCAATTGCTGCTGCACCAATTCCGTGGCGTAGGCCTGCAGGTCGGCATCGAGCGTGGTCTGTACGCGCGGATGAGCTGCCGACAGCAGTTCGCGCGCGACGTGCGGCGCCAGCGCGATGCGCGGCGCAATGTTAGGCACGGCCGGCAGCGCGGCTTGCGCCATCGCCTGCAGTTGAGTGCAGCTCACCGCCACAGCCATGTCCTGCGCCAGCTGGCACGCCCGCCTGGCGACACCGTCGGGCTTCGCATTCGGCCCGCGCAGCAACACCGCGAGTAACAGCGACTCCGGTTCATCGAGGCCGCTGGGGTCCTTGCCGAACAGCGCGCGCGATGCCGCGCCCACACCCTGCAGCTCGCCGCGAAACGTCGAAAGGTTCAGATAGGCTTCGAGGATCTGACTCTTGCTCCAGGATTGCTCCAGTGTGCGCGCGGCAGCGATCTGCTCCCACTTCTGTGTCACCGTGCGTTTTTGCCGTGCCGGGCGCAGCGTGGCATCCAGATGCGCGGCCACCTGCATCGAAATCGTCGAGCCGCCGCGCGCCTTTGTGAACAGTGTGTCCAGCGCTGCATCGGTCAACGCCAGCCAGTCGACGCCGTGATGATGGTAGAAGCGCTTGTCTTCCGCGCGAATAATGGTCGCCAGCGCCGCCGGCGAAATGGCGCGCAGTGGCGTCCATGCCAGCCGCCTGCCGTGCTCCACCACGCGCAATTCATGCAGCGGCGCGCCATTGCGATCGACGAGAACGCCTTCCGTGGAAGTCCAGTTGTTCCTCACATTGTCGAAGGAGGGAATGTCGGCAATGGCGGGAGTGGAGCCTGCGGCGATCGTGAATGCCGTGAATAGCGTGAATATCGATTTCAACCCGCGCGACCGCGCTCTCGGGATTGCACCAGCCTTTACGACATTCACGGCATTCACGACATTCACGTTATTCACGAAATTTATGGGCAAAGCCCGGTATCCCGTGGACACAGTCCTCACGGGCTCACAGTGACGGCCGCGTTCGGTATCTCGCCAAACATCTCCGGCGCGTACATCGCCTCGACGCGCGTGGGTGGCAGTTCGAAGTGGCCAGGATTGTTCAGCCGCAGTGTGTATTCGACGACCCACGATCCCTTGGGCACAAAGCGGTAATAGGCATGAAAGGCATCGAAGCCGCGCTCTTCGAACGCCGGCCAGACGAATCCACGCTTCTGTTCTGCGCTGGACAAGTTCTGCGAATCCTTGCCCAATCCGCCGCCGAGAATGGCCGAGCCCGCGGGCACCGGATCGTCGACCACCACCCATGACATGTCCGACTGCGCTTCGATTTCGAGGCGCACGCGTACGACGTCGCCGCGGCGCAGTTCGCCCGGCACCTTGACTTCCACTGGGGTCACCGTGCGCGCGATGCGATAGCCGCTGGAAAGGGGTTGCAGCAGCGGGATCGCCGCACGGCTCTGCACTGTGACCCAAGGCTTGCCGGCGCCGGTCTGGACGACCGACAGCGTGCCCTGCGCTTGTGGCCATGAGAAATCGAATCCGCCACCCTTGGGCTGCTTGTCCCACTCGAGCAGGCTTTGCTGCGTGTCCAGTCGCGCGTGGACCTGGCCCGTGACCGGCTCGGCTTCGAATCTGGCCGAGAATTTCTCCAACGCCAGCACGCCCCATGCATTGGCCACGGTCGTGTTCCAGCGCCCGTGCTGCAGCCGGCCGAGGGTGCCGCGCACCAGCCGCGGCACGTCTTCACGCCAGGATTCGTCGTCGAGCATGGCCAGCAGCACGCGGTTGGCGTTGACATCGCCAGAGATCATCAGCCACCACAGGTAATCCGTTTTCTCCGTCGAGAATCCCATCGTGGCGCCCTGGAAATTGAGCCGCGAGCGCAGGATCTGCCCGGCCTGCGCCCAATGCTGCTCACGGCCCTTGAGATCCGTCGCGCGTTTCATCAGGCCGTACCAGTCGAGCACCGCCGAGGTCGGCCACAGGTTGGGCGCGGCCTCGATGGAATCGAGCAGGTTCGGCTCGACCGGCTGGTAGCGCGACAAGGCTTCGAGGGCCGTGACCTTGCGAATCGTCAGGTCCGCGGTCTGCAGCGGCGAATCGCGCCCCGCTCTGCCAGTGACGAAGTTGCGCAGCGCGCCCTGCATGCGCGCCAGCGTCCCTGCCGGGACTTCCCAGCCGGCTTCGTTCGCGATGGCGAGCACATAAGCCGTCAACGTGTCGCTGCCGAGGCGCTCCGATGCGAAATACTTCACGAAACCGTCGCGATCGAGGAAGGACGGCAACGCCTCCATCGCTTGATTCCACATCACGCGATCGCGCAAGGCCACGGCGCGGGAAATGCGCTGCTCGAGGCAGGTGTAGGGATACAGGCTCATGAATTCGCGCACGCCGGGCAGGTCGTCGGCCAGCCTCGGCGCGAGCGCGACGCGAATGCCGCCGCGGCCCAGCACGGCATCGGCCGGGATTTTCACGACAAGGTCGAGCGGCTGGTCGAGCTGCGCCAGCGTAGCCTGGAAGGTGCGTACCGGTACGGCGGGAATGACCTTCTGCCGGACTTTCAACCGGTCGGCCGGCGCCTTGCCGCCGGCGGAAAGCTCAGCCAGCGCAACATCCCAGCGCAGCTGCGAGACATTGTACGGAGCCGTCACATCCCAGCCGATCTCGCGCGCTTCGCCGGGCGCGAGCGTGACGCGCGCGGCCGGCAAGGCCTGGCCTTCCAGGTTGCCGTTGAGTTCGATCTCGCTCTGGCGCTGCGAAGTATTGCGCACCGTAAAGCGTGCGTCGAAACGATCGCCTTCCCTCACCAGCGGCGGCAAACCCGACAATAGCATCAGGTCCTGCGTGGTCCGGATCGAGGTCTGGCCGGTGCCGAACAGACCGATACCGGAATCCGCCACCGCGATGATGCGAAACGACGTCAGCGAATCGTTGAGCGGAATGTCGACCGTGGCGCGGCCCTTGTCGTCGAGCGGCACCGTCGCCTTCCACAATAGCAGGGTGTCGAACAGTTCGCGTGCGGCCTGTCGCCCGCCCCCGCCGCCCTGCACCAGCGCCTTGCGGCCGTAGTGGCGCTTGCCCACTACCTGCATGGACGCCGTCGATGTATCGACTTCGATGCCGCGCGGCTGCATCATGGTATCGAGCAGCTTCCAGGATTCGTTGGGCATCAGCTCCAGCAGGCCTTGCCCCCCGCCCGTTGCACGACCTGCAACGACACGCGCGCCTTATCGCGCACCTTGTAGACCGTTTTGTCGGTGCTGACCTTGACGCCGAGTTCGTGCGCGCGCCAACCAACACTGATTTCCGCGACGCCCATCTTGAACGCCGGCTTGCCCAGGTCGACGAGCGCGGTAGGTTGCACTTCGCTGACGCGCCCACGCACGACGAGTACCGAGACGAATATGTTCGGCGCGTAATTGCCCTTGAGCGGCAGCTTGATCACCGGCGCAGTGCCCGACAGCGGCTGCACGAAGGAATCGATCACGCCTTCGCGCTCGACCGTAACCAGCGCGGTGGCCTGGCGAAACGGCATGCGCACCTGCAATTGCGCGGTTTGCCCCGGCTCGTAGCGCTTGCGCTCCGGAATCACGTCCATGCGGTCGTCGTTGGCCTGGTCGAACCACCACGCCTCGCTGCCGGCAAACCAGGCCGATGCATTCGCGTAGGCGGGATTGCCATCCCTGTCCTTCGCCACCGCGCCCATGATGATGTTGCCGCCGGCCGGCGGCTTGACTGCGCAAAACATACGGCCCTTGTCATCGGTCTTACCCTGGCAGAGCACATCGAGCTTCTTCACCCCGGCGCCGTTTTCGTAGCCGTAGAAGCCGCCGATGAGGCGCTTGCGATGCGAAAACAGGGTGCGCAGGTACAACTGCACATCGACCTGCTGACCTTTGACCGGCTTGCCGGCGAGGTCGAGCGCAAGTACCTGGAATTTCAATTCGTCTTTCGACAGCGTCCAGGTGTCGGGCTTGATGCCGAGCAGGATTTTTGCCGGCCACAGCGGCACGCGCGTCGATGTCGTCAGGATTTCGCCGTTCGGGTCCGCATACTCGAATTCCGCATTGACTTCCTGCGGGCTGTCGGCGGCCGGCAATCCGGGCAGGGTCACGCGTGCACCACCCGCGCCGTCCAGTCCGAGTTCCAGCGTCTTCAGCGGGCGCACGCCATTGGCGGGCTGCACCGGCGCCGGTTCCTGGTCGTCCGCGTCGCCGAGTTCGTACTCGCCGGCAAACAGCTGATAGCCCCCCTGCGGCTCCATGCCCTCAGTGACCTTGCCGTTGGCAAAGACGAAGCCATCGTAATCCGCGAAGTTCACCGCCTTCGGCCGCACCACTGCACGCACTTTGGCTGGCGCGTAGGCCGCGCCGCCGCCGGAGAGGTAGCGCAGATGCAAGTCGAGTTCCACCGCCTTGGCGTTGATCTGTGGCGCCTTCGGCCCGGAGATTTCCGCCTTCATCAGGGGCACGCGGAAATCCTCCACGCGAAAGCTCCCCGCGCTGCGCGTGTTGCCGCGCCCACCGGGGCGAACGTCGAGCGTATCGGTCATCTGCACGATGTAGGTACCCTTCTTCGCGCCCTGTGGGATCTGCCAGCTGCTCTGCGCGGTGTCGCGTGCGTCCCATTTCACCGGCACTTCGTATTTTTCGTTCGAGCCCTGGTGCACCAGCGTGATCTTGTTCGGCAAGTTGTCCACCGGCACGAAAGAGAATCCCTTCATGTCGTGCCGGCGGTAAAAGTGCTTCATGTTCACGGTCTCGCCCGCGCGCAACAGCGTACGGTCGAACACAGTGGTCGCGATATAAGGCCCGCTCCAGCCACCGTCGCGCAGGTTGAAGCGCCAGCGCGCGATGCCTTCGTTCCAGTCCGACAGCACGAACGACAAGTCATCCGCCAGCCGCGCGGACACCAGCAACTGCTTGTCGTACTCGTTCAGGCAAGCGGGCAGGCTGTCTCGCGCCGGCAAGGCGGCGTTCACCCGTGCCCGCCCCTGGGCATCGGTCGGCCCGCGGAATAACACGCGTCCCGAACAATCCTGGATCGCCACCTGCGCTTTGGGCACCGGCGTGCCGGTATCGAGCGCGGTCACCCAAACAAGCGAATTCTCACGCCCCCATTTGAAGTGCACCGACAGATTGGTAACCAGCGCGGAGGACTGCACGTAATATGGCGTGCGTGACTTGAGCAGTGCCGCACCCAGGCGCGGGCTGGCCAGCTCGACCATGTAGAAGCCGGGTTTCTTCAGTGGAATGCCCACCACTTCGAACGCGCGCGCGCCCTCGGGCTTGGGCACCTTGAAGCGCGAGACGCGGTCCTGGTCGTTGAATATCGACGCCTGCCCGAGGCGGTACTCAAGCACGTCTTCGCTCTTCTTGTCGTCGAAACGCCAGCGTTCGGACTCCATCTTGCGCAGCCGCTTCATCCAGCCCAGCATCGCCATCACATCGCCGTCTGCCACGCGCGAATAAGTACCCGGCACGCTGCCTTCGCTGATCTTCGATTCGTCGAGTTTTTTCTTCAGCCAATTGATGGCAACGTCGGCCTTGTCGTTTAATTCATCGGCGGTTTCGTCTTGCTTGCCGATGCGCGCCATGCGGCCTTCGAGCAAGGCCTCGAGATTGCGCACCGTCACCGGCATCACGCCGTCGCCTTTCGCTTCGATGATGCCGAAACGCGCCGGGAATTTTGCGAGCGGCGGATATTCATCGGTGCGCACCAGCAGCGGAAAGCGGCGCTGATTGGCGAGTTTTCGACCGGCGTCGTCGGTAACGTCCGGCGGGATGTCGAGCGCAAATTGCGTGCGCTCCGGAAACGGCCCGCTGAAAAACACCTCGTCAACGAACTCCGGCGCGTTCTTTGCGTCCGGCAGCGTGGCGGGAATCGCATTGCCCTGCGCCTTGAGCGAGATCATTTGCGCTTGCGCGCGCGGGATCGGCGCCGAGAATGCCAGCCGCATCGGCAGGATCGGCAGGCATTGCGCATCCTTGTTGACACGGTCGCAGGTAAAGCGTGCCTGGAAGGTGTCGCGCACCTTGTACTCGAACGCTTGATCCTGGGCAGTCGGCACGCCGCTTTCCGACGTGATGCCCTTGCCCCATACCAGGCGCACCTGCGCGTTGTTGGGCAGGCGCCGCTGGCATTGCAGCGCGACGATCGGAAATCCTGCAGCGCCATCGGCGGCGAGGAATTGGTCAAGGCGCGATCCCTTGCCGAACGGCCGGCCGTCGATCACGATCTCGCGCCCGTTCTTGAACAGCACGCGCAGCAGCCGGTCGACGAAGTCGCGGTGCGATGCGAGCAGCGCCTTGCGTTCCTCCCCGACGATCACACGCACCGGAATGCGCTCGGGAAGATCGCGCACGTCGCAATACGCGCCAGCCAGCACGGACGCCTCGGTCGCCAGCGCATCGAGTCCGAGCAGGAAGACCTGTTCTTCATCGATGTTGTTGCCTTCGTAGGGCAGCATCTCGAGCACGGCCGGGCCGCCGGTGCTGAATGCGAACGCCTGGTCGCCGGCAATTTTGTCGCCTGCCAGCGACACGACTTCGACCTTGAGCCGAAAATTGCAGCGCATGCCGGCCGGCAGGTCATGGGCGAAATCGTAGATCCAGTTTTTCTGGTCGGCCCAGCGGCCGGTTCCGGGCGCGGGACAATCGATGTCGAACGGTTCCGGCAGGCGCGGATCGCCAAACGCAACCATCGGCTCGGAAAACCGCACCGCCACCTGGCGCACGCCCTTTACTTCGGCTTGCGGCGAGAAGGATTCCACCTGTGCCGCATGCGCGGCAGTCGACATCAGAAGCAGGAGCAATGTATGCCAGGTTGTTCTCATTCATCCTCCGGTCCACGATGCCACGAGCGTACCAGAGTCGAATGAAAACAAAAAAGCCGCCTGAGGGCAGCTTTATTTGTGGGCTGGAGGCGGGCCTTTACCTCTTGCCTGCCCCAGCCGAGGGATATGTATGCACCGACGAGAGGACGGCGCCAAAGAGTTCGATATGCAGCGGGCGAACTACGCGCGAACGTTACGCCACGCGGAGGGGGAAAAAGGCAAGGCTTCACCGCATTCGCTGCTCTTTATACCTCTCGATCTCCGGGCTGCAATCCCGATAGTAGTTGTAAACAGAAACGCCCGACACGGTTTCATCGTAGGTGAAGGCGTTTTTGCCAGACGCTTCATTTACTTGCGCAGCTAAAAAGAAGATAGGCCTCCGTCAATTGCGAATTTTTGCCTAGATGCGCATTTTTTGGCCATGCGGGAGGGGAGCGCAAGCCTTTGTACAGGAAACAAAACCGGTAGATAATTCGGAACACTTGAAGCGCAATCCCCGTGTTCGCGCAAACAGCCGCTAAAGGAAATCAGCCCATGAACGCCCCGATTACTGCCGAAGCCTTGCTCGCCAAGTTAAAAGCTTTGCCGCCCGAACGTCTGGGGCAGATCGCCGACTTCGTGGATTTCCTGGCAACCCAGGAGCAGCGTCGTCAGGCCGGCGAGGAACTGCGCGCAATGTGGGCGCGCATGCCGCATGAGGAGCTCACCGAAGCGATGGAGCAGGAGATCGTGGCTGAAGTGCGCGCGGTGCGCGCCGCGCGGCGCCAGCGCAGCGCGACTTGATGCGCCTGGTGCTCGATACCAACATCGTCATCTCGGGGCTTTTATGGAACGGCCCGCCGCGAAGACTGCTCGATGCGGCGATTGGCGGGACGGTCGATCTCTATACCAGCGCGCTGCTGGTCGCGGAGTTGCGCGAGGCGCTCGCCTATGCGAAGTTCGCCAAGCACCTCACCACCAACGGAGAAACAATCGATCGGTGCGTAGCACGCTTCATGGCGATCGCGAACCTGACGGCCGCCGCCAGGATCGAAGGCACCGGCAGCGCCGACCCCGACGATGAGCACGTGATCGCCTGCGCGCTCGCGGCCCAGGCCGATCTCATCGTCTCGGGCGATGCGCATCTGCTCGATCTCAAAAGCTATCAGCGCATCCCCATTCTGACCGCAACCGCGGCACTGGCAATGATCGCTGGCGCCTGACAGGCGCCGCAAACAACAACGCCCGGCGCAACGGCTCGGGCGTGAGGGGGAAGTTCTCTTTCTTTAGCGGCCAAGGAAGGCGGAGACCTTCACAAGGCGAAGCAGGGTTATGCAAGATGCCCAGCATGACACCATTCACCTCATTCTGACCCCGCGGAATCTTCTCCGTGGAATCTTCGCCTCGTTGTGCTTATCGCTCAGCCCAAGTATCCAAGTTTTCCTTTAGCTTCTTGTAACCCTTCCAGAAACCACGAATCAGAAACAACACGCCTATCCAAAGGAACGCTGGTAACAGAATCTTTACTGTCGGATCGCCGCCTTCGGCATTCGCAGCTTTCATCGAGACGACGCCAACCAATATCGAAGCGAAGGCTACGGCCAGAACTGCTCCGATGATGTAGGCCTTAGGGGTAGGTTTCGGATTCATTTACTTGCACGTGCAGCCGCTACCCGGCGTACCCTTTGTGTAGTCGTATGCTCCGGCGAGCGCGCCAGCCGAATTGGTCGCTAAGCTTTTGGGAGCTACCATTGCCGCCACTAAACCAAGATCGTTTAATGCCGGCGAAGGCGTGATGAACCAGTACGGATTTGGTGCTCGTCCTCCTATCAGTCCTCCGGCTACACCACTTCCAGCAGCCGCCAATGCACCACCAACGCTCCAGTCGGATACCGAGTTCGTCAAACCGTAGTTCAAGGTATTCGTCAGCGCCCCTATACCGGCAGCGCCTGCCCAAGTTGTCCCGATAGGAGTCGTAAGCAGCAATCCTCCGAGCGCGCCCGTCGCAGCCGACCAGCCTACGTTGGACCAATCAACGCAGTTCCAATTACCTTGATTTTGTATTAGTTGAGCAGCGACGCTTGCCCCTGCGCCGATGACTGCGCCAATTCCGGCACCAGCGAGTCCAACTAAAAACTTTCCTTCAGGGTCTGTGTAGCTGATTGGATTCCCGCCGACGTAGGTATAGGTATTGATGCCTCCGGTGAGTCCTATCGGATCGCTCTCTATGTACCTGCCGATCTCCGGGCTGTAATCCCGATATACGTTGTAATATTCCGCCATACAAGTCGTAAGCATAGCCGGCCCTGTCGTACCTGCATTTTCTGGCTCCTCCCCGGCAGACCACCGCCTATTCGTAGGCCGATTAGCAATCCGGGGCCTGTCCGCCCGCAAGGCAACTCTTCTTCACTTTACCGCACACAATTTCGACCGTGGCTTCGGCATGCGTATTTGGCCGCACGTCCTCCCACAGGCGCTGCTTCATCGGCCCCGAGGTCCACACCACTTCGCCATTCTCGTCGAGCATGTCGATCTGCGTGACGCGATTGATATGGCGCTTGCAGTCCAGTTCGATTGTGCCCACAGTCGCCTTGAAAGTGGCTGACTTGCCCCCCAAGGTATCAGTCATGACTTGCGTGAAGACACTGCGTTTGAGCACGCGCACGCTGTCGCCTTCGACCTTGATCGAGTCCATGTCGACATAGTATTTCGCCTGCGTGTCGGCACCGACCTCTACCCAGTCGGCTGCGCGCACCGGCAAACTCAGTGAGCTCGCCAATATCAGCGCAACCAGCGCCGCGAGTCTGCTGCATATGTCCTTCATCTGCGTCCTTACTGTTGCTGTTGCTGCGCCTGCGGGGCAGGCGCAAAAGCGACGTCGGCGTCCGCTTCGCGGCGCAGGTCGAGTGTTAGCGGATATTCACGCGACGGATTTTCGCGGATCACCGTCATGGCGCCGGCGCTATGGCCTTGCGTCATGAAGCGGGCCACGCGGCGTGCTTCGGCTTCGTTGGCATTGACCGGCACGCTGTCGTAGCTGCGCCCGCCGGGATGCGTGACGTGATAGGTGCAACCGCCGATGGCGCGGCCGTTCCAGGTGTCGACGACATCGAATACCAGCGGCGCATGCACGCCGACCGACGGATGCAATGCTGAAGGCGGTGCCCAGGCCTTGTAGCGCACG
>JBDTRK010000019.1:0-39364 GCA_039931685.1 Betaproteobacteria bacterium
GCCGCAAGGAAATCCGCATTGCCGAGACCGAGATGCCCGGCCTGATGGCGATCCGTGAAGAATATTCCACGACCCGGCCGCTGCGCGGCGCGCGCATCAGCGGGTCGCTGCACATGACCATCCAGACTGCCGTGCTGATCGAGACCTTGCAGGCGCTCGGGGCCGAGGTACGCTGGGCCTCCTGCAACATCTACTCGACGCAGGACCACGCCGCGGCTGCGATCGCGTTGACCGGGACACCGGTGTTCGCCGTGAAGGGCGAAACCCTGTCGGATTACTGGGAGTACACCCATCGCATTTTCGAGTGGCCGTCCGGCGCGCACGCCAACATGATCCTGGATGACGGCGGCGATGCCACCATGCTGCTGCACCTGGGCACCCGCGCCGAGTCGGATGCCTCCGTGCTGGCTAATCCGGGCAGCGAGGAAGAAACGGAGTTGTTCGCCGCCATCAAGGCCAAGCTCAAGCAGTCGCCGAAGTGGTATTCGACGCGCCTGGCCAACATCAAGGGCGTAACGGAAGAAACCACGACCGGCGTGCATCGCCTCTACCAGATGCACAAGGAAGGCCGGCTCGCGTTTCCGGCGATCAACGTTAACGACTCGGTCACCAAGTCGAAATTCGACAACCTCTACGGCTGCCGGGAATCGCTGGTCGACGGCATCAAGCGCGCGACCGACGTAATGATCGCGGGGAAAGTCGCACTCGTGTGCGGCTACGGCGACGTGGGCAAAGGTTCCGCGCAGGCCTTGCGCGCGCTGTCGGCCCAGGTATGGGTCACGGAAATCGACCCGATCTGCGCGCTGCAGGCCGCCATGGAAGGTTATCGCGTGGTGACCATGGATTATGCCGCCGACAAGGCGGACATTTTCGTGAGCGCAACCGGGAATTTCCATGTGATCACGCACGACCACATGAAGAAGATGAAGGACCAGGCCATCGTCTGCAACATCGGCCACTTCGACAACGAGATCGATATTGCGTCGCTGTCCCAATACGAATGGGAGGAGATCAAGCCGCAGGTCGATCATGTAATTTTCCCGGACGGCAAGCGCATCATCATCCTGGCCAAGGGCCGGCTGGTGAACCTGGGTTGCGGCACCGGACATCCGAGCTATGTCATGAGTTCTTCGTTCGCCAACCAGACTATCGCCCAGATCGAGCTGTTCGCGAACACGGCGAAGTATCCGGTCGGCGTCTATACGCTGCCCAAGCATCTCGACGAAAAGGTGGCGCGGCTGCAATTGAAGAAGCTTAACGCGCAATTGACGGAATTGACCGATACACAGGCCAATTACATAGGCGTGGACAAGCAAGGCCCCTACAAGGCGGATCAGTACCGGTACTGATGCACCTCACCCCCCGCCCTCTCCCCGTTGTCCGCGGAGAGGGAGCCAAACAAATGCAAAATCCGCGCACATTCAGCTTTGAATTCTTTCCGCCGAAGACGCCGGAGGGCAAGGCGAAGCTGCGCGCGACCTGGCAGCAGCTCGCCCAACTGAAGCCGCGGTTTTTTTCCGTGACTTTCGGGGCCGGCGGGTCCACGCAACAAGGCACGCTGGACACCGTGCTGGAGATTCGCGCCGCCGGCCAGCATGCCGCGCCGCATATTTCCTGCGTGGCGTCGAGCAAGGTGGAAATCGCGGCGACTTTGGCGCGTTATCGTCAAAACGACATCCGTCACGTGGTCGCGCTGCGCGGCGACATGCCGTCCGGACTGGCCTCCAGCGGTGAACTCCGCTACGCGAACGAGCTGGTGGCGTTCATCCGGGAGACGACCGGCGACTGGTTCCATATCGAAGTCGCTTGTTATCCGGAATATCATCCACAGACCCGCAACGCGGCGGACGAAGTGAAGAACTTCAAGCGCAAGGTTGACGCCGGCGCGAACTCGGCCATCACGCAGTATTTTTACAACGCGGACGCGTACTTCCGCTTCGTCGACGAATGTGCGGCCGCCGGCATCGACATTCCGATCGTGCCGGGCATCATGCCGATCGGCAATTTCTCCCAGCTCGCCCGGTTTTCCGATGCCTGCGGCGCCGAGATTCCGCGCTGGATGCGCATCAAGCTGGACGGTTATCGCGACGACGCCGCGTCGATCCGCGCCTTCGGGCTCGACGTCGTGACGGCAATGTGCGAAAAGCTGCTCGAAGCCGGCGCGCCGGGGCTGCATTTCTACACACTCAACCAGGCCGGGCCGGCCAGCACGATCTGGCAGAGGTTAGGGCTGTAAAAGCGCGGTGCCGCAGACTGCGTAATGCGTGTCGCCGGGCGGTGTCCGGCCCGCAGTTCGGGGCGCTTTTCCATCGCCGCCCGTGCCCGACATTCCCCGTAATCTTTCCCCTGAAGCTTTCCCTTTTGACCTGCCTTTACTTTAGACTGCGCGCGTGCCGCGCCTTTATGCCAAACCGTTAATCCTGTTGCTCGCCGCCATCGTCGCTGCGGCTGCGCTTGAATTTTCCTGGTTGAACTGGTTGCGCTTCGCTGAAGCCCGCTTTTCCGATCTGTTCGTCCAGGCCCAGGCCGGCAGGATCAAGCCGGACCCGGACATCGTCGTGGTCGCGGCGGACGAGCACAGCCTGCAGCAACTGGCCGAATACGCCGGCCGCTGGCCGTGGCCGCGTTCGGTGCATGGCGAGATGGTGCAGGGCATCGAGGCGCAAAAGCCGCGTGCAATCGTGTTCGACATAATGTTCTTCGAGCCGGATATCTTCCGCCTGGACGCCGACGAGATGTTCAACAAGTCCATCGCGGCTTATAGCAACGTCTTTTTCCCGACCGTGCGCCAGGACCCGGCCGGTGATCCTTACGGCGTGCCGATTACGGAAATGCAGGCCGCGCTCGGCGCTTTTGCCGGCCCGCAGGCGGTCAGGGACGCCACGCTGAACGTCGGATTGCCGAAGGCGCTGGCGCCGGAGAATTGGCGCCTGGGCACCATCGATTTCCTTGCCGACGCGGACGGCATCGGCCGCCGCTACTTCGTTTATCAGTCTGTCTACGGCTGGAAAATTCCATCTCTGCCTGCGCGGGTCGCGCAGGACCTGGGGTATGCGGTGCCGGATGTCGAATCGATCCGGCTCAGCTGGCCAGGCGGCAAGGCCGGGCGCGCGCATGTCTCCTTCGCGGACCTGTACATCGATTTCAACAGCCAGAAGCGCAAGCGCGACCCGAACGAGTTCAGAGACAAGATCGTCGTCATCGGCGTGACCGCCAGCGGATTGCATGACATCCGGCCCACGGCCGTAAGTTCGCTGTACGACGGCGTCGACATCCTCGCCTCCACACTGGACAATCTGAAAAACCGGAACTACCTGCGCGCGGTGCCAACGATGTGGCCTGCTGTGCTCGCACTGGTGCTGCTGGTCTTGTTGTATGCCGGCTTCCGCGTGCAACTGCATACGCTGAAAATCGGCGGTGCGCTGCTGGCCGCATCGATCATTTTGATGGCCGCACAGTACTTGGCAATGGACCGGTTGCTGGTGCTGCCGGTGTTGCGCCCGCTGCTGTTCGCGTGGGGGTTCTTTTTCGTCGCGGCGCTGCAGGAATACTTGCGCGAGCGGCGCGAACGTGAATTCGCAATCAGGGAGTTCTCTCGCTTCGTCAATCCGCATGTGGTCAAGGAACTGATCGCGCATGGCGGCCTGTCGCGCGAAGGTGAAAGCCGCCAGGTCACGCTGCTGTTCTCCGACATCCGCGGCTTCACCACGCTGTCCGAATCGCGCACGCCGCAGGAGGTGGTCAGCCTGCTCAACCGATATTTCAGTCGACAGGTGGAAGTGATCTTCCGCAACGGCGGCGCGCTCGACAAGTTCATCGGCGATTGCATCATGGCGATCTGGGGCGCGCCGCTGGACGACGCAAAGAACGCAGAGCATGCGATCCAGTGTGCGCTGGAAATGGCTGATACCCTGGACGCCTTCCGCAAGGATCTCGCCGATCCGAATGCGGACTTCGACGTCGGCATTGGCATCCATTCCGGACCAGCCGTGGTCGGCCTGATCGGTTCGGAGCAACGACGCGAATATACGGCCATCGGCGACACGGTGAATTTGGCGAGCCGCGTCGAGGGTCTTACCAAAGGCGTGGCGCGCATTCTGGTCTCCGAGGACACCATGCGGTTGTGCCCGGACGCCTTTGACTTTGTTCCGCGCGGACTCTATAAAGTAAAGGGCCGGACGCAGGAAGTGGCCTTGTTCGAACCAAAGAGGAAATCCGCTTGAAAGTGAAAACTCTGTTGCGCCTCGTGGCCTTGGTCGCCTGTCTGATGCCGGCGGCCTACGCGGCGGAAACCGGCTATACCTTGAAGCCCACCGAGGTCAAGGACAAGCCTTTCCTCGACGCCGGCACGCTCACCACGCTTCCCGAAAAGACAACCGTGGAGATCCTGGCGCGCCAGGGTGCCTGGATGCAGATCAAGGCCGCCGATGTCAAGCAAGGCTGGATACGCATGCTGTCGGTCCGGCTCGGCAGTCCCGACCAGAAACCAAAGAGCGGCGGCAACCTGCTCTCCGCGCTGGGCTTCAGCAACCGCGCGCGGCCGGCAACCACTGCCACCGTGACCACCGGCGTGCGTGGCTTCTCCGAGGAGGATCTCGCCAATGCCAAGCCGAATGCGCCTGAACTGGAGAAGATGAAGGGCTTCGCGGCCACTGCACAGGAAGCGGCCAAACTTGCCGAAAGCGGCAATCTGGCGGCCAGAACGGTTGCCTATTTCGACGCGAGCGGCAAGCCGCTCAAGGAGAAGAAATGAACGCGCTGCGACTAACGGTGGCCGTGGCGATTGCGGTGAGCGTGCTGGCCGGCTGTAAGACCGGCGGCGGGTTCGACATGAAGAATGTGGATTTCAGCAATGTCGTCAAAAGCGTGGGCAATCTGCGCGAAGTGAAGGAGCCCGAGGAAATCCAGATCGGCCAGAGCATGACGGAAACGCTGCTTGGCGCGCGGCCGCTGTACGACGATGCGGAACTGCAGCGATATGTGAACGAAGTCGGTCTGTGGGTGGCACGGCAGTCGGACCGGCCCAACCTGCCTTGGCATTTCGGCGTCAACGATTCCGACCATATCAACGCTTTCGCCACGCCCGGCGGTTTCATCATCATCACCAAGGGCATGATGATGCAGTTGCGCAACGAGGCGGAACTGGCCGGCGTGCTCGGCCACGAAGTCGCGCATGTGAACCAGAAGCATCACCTCAATGCGTTGCGCAAATCCGCTTTCGTCAACCTGCTCAGCGAAGGTGCGGCAGCCGCAAGTGACAGCAAGCATGCCGAACTTGTGAAAAATCTGGCCGGGCCGACCAAGGAGTTGTATGCGCGCGGCCTGGACAAGTCCGATGAATTCGAAGCCGACCGCATGGGCGTGGTGTTCGCCACCCGCGCCGGCTACGATCCTTATGGCTTGCCCGCGGTCCTGACCACGCTCGCCAGCGCGGATCCCAAGGACAACTTTTTGACCCTGCTGTACAAGACCCACCCGTTACCGCAGGCACGTCTCGACCAGCTGGCGCCCGGACTGACGACGCTGGATGCGATCAAGGGGCCACAGAATGCGACACGCTTTCAGCAGTACACCAGAAGTCTGCACGTCGCCGCCAAGTAAGCGTTTTGCCGCCGGCGCCTTGCGACGCCGTTTCCTCCTGTTGCTGTTGCTCGTCATGCCGGTTCTGAGCGCCCGCGCCGGCGACAACGGCTACCTGCCGAAGGCGGTCGACTTGTTCGATCGTCCCGCGGCGGGAGCGAGATCGGTCGGCCACCTTCCCAGACAGCAAGTCGTTCAGGTCATCGGTCGCGCCGGCAGCTGGGCCAATGTCAAAGCGGGCGCCAGTAGCGGCTGGATCCGCTTGATCGACCTACGCCTCGATGCCAAAGCATCCGCACAGGTTGTCGCTGTGTCCGGCGTCAAGTCCGTTTCCGGGAAGACCGGAATCCGCGGTTTTTCCGAAGAGGAACTCATGGTCGGTGCACCGAACCGCATCGAGGCCGGCAAACTCAAAGGCTATGCGATCAGCGCGAAAGACGCCGCCGCCTTTGCGCGCACGGGAAATCTTGCGCCGCGTCGGCAGGCGTATCTGGAAATGCTGGACTACATGCCAGACGGGCAACCCCCGGAGGGATTCTTCGATGAATAGCCAGCAGGTGATGGTGCTCGCGCTGGCCGTGGCCGGATGCAGCGTCGCTACGTCGCCGTCGGGTCGCGAAACGCAGCTGCTGCAGCAGGCGCGGATGCAGCGCGCGGCGGGCGACATGGAAAGCCAGATGCAGGCCATTCAGGACATGATGGAGGGCAAGGACACCGAGGCGGCGCGCGCGCTGAAGCAGCGCGGTGAAGCGAGGGCGCGCCAGCAGGACGAGATGGATCGTCAGATGCGCAAGGATCCGCGCTATGCCCAAAAGATGGAGGAGCAGGAACGCGAGGAGCGCGAGGCGAGCCGCGGGAATCCTTCCGGCGTCGAGTCCCAATTCGATCTGTCGGATGCCGAGGAAGCGGACCTGGGATTCGGCATGGCCGAGCAGTTTCTGAGTAATCAGAAGCTGGTGGCGGACGAACGCATCCAGCGCTATGTCAACCAGGTGGGCATGTGGGTGGCGCAACAATCCGAACGCCCGGCCTTGCCGTGGCGATTCGCCATCATCGAAGGCCCGAGCCCGAACGCGTTTGCCGTCCCGGGCGGCTACATCTTCGTCACCCGCGCGATGTTCGACCTCATCGAAAGCGAATCGGAACTTGCCGGCACGCTTGGCCACGAGATAGCGCATGTCGTGCGCAAGCATCACCTGCGCTGGATCTACATGAACAAGGAATTCGAAGTGTCGCTGCGGCGCGTCCAGGAAATCAGGGGCGGCGACAGTCCCGCTTCCCGGGCCATTCTTGCCAGTCTGGGCAAGGTGATGGAGCGCTCGAAAGAGCAAATGAATTCTCCGCAGCTGCGCGCCGGACTCTCGAAATCGGAAGAATTCCAGGCCGATACCGACGGCGCCATCCTGGCATGGCGGGCGGGTTACGAAGCCTGGGGACTGGCCGCCGTGTTGCAGCGATTCGAGGCCGCGAATCGCGGGCGGCAAGCCGATCCCACTGCGCTGTCCGACCACCCGGAGCCGCTGCAACGTCTCAAGATGCTCGACCTCGCCCTGCGCTCGCGGGCGGAAAAAGACACGCTGGGTGACGCCGGCGGCGAGCGTTATCTTGCATCGGTGCGCATGCTGCGCGAACGCGGAAACTGAATTTGTCCAAGCATGCGATTGTGGTGGGCGCCAGCGGACTGGTGGGCAGTCGATGCCTGGCCCGGCTGCTCGATCACCCCGCCTATGACCGGGTCACCGTGTACTCGCGCCGGCCGCTGGCACGGGCGCATGTGAAGTTGCGTGTCGAATTGGTGAACTTCGATCACCTTCAGTCGCTGGAAGGACATTGCGACGACATTTTCTGCTGCCTTGGCACGACTATCCGCACAGCGGGATCGCAGGCCGCGTTCCGGCGCGTCGACCATGACTATCCGCTGGCGCTGGCCAGGCTCGGCTTGGAGGCGGGCGCGCGGCAATTCCTGATGGTGTCGTCGCTCGGTGCCGATGCGCGTTCGACGGTATTTTACAGTCGGGTCAAGGGTGAGACCGAGCGCGACATTGCCGCGACCGGTCTGTCGCGGGTCGTGTTTATGCGACCTTCGCTGCTGCTTGGCGATCGCCACGAACGGCGTCTCGGTGAACGGGTCGGCGCGTTCGTCGGCCGTATGATCACGCCGCTGTTGCTGGGGCCGTTTCGCAGGTACCGGCCGATTCACGCCGACGACGTGGCGGCAGCAATGTTGTACGCCGCCAATCATGACGTGCCGGCGGGCCCGGTCGAATCAGAAGAAATCGCAATGCTCGCGCGGCTACACAATGCGGCGAACCCGTAAAAAGGCCGGCTGACGCCGGCCTTTTGATCGCAGTTCGCCTGCGCGTCAGGCGACGGCCCGCACTGGCTGCAGACGCGCCGGATGCGCGGCGTAGGCGTGGTAGGCGGCGGCTTCGGCCTCGCCAAACTTGACGGAAGCACCCATGTCGGTGAACACGGTCTCCAGCGCGCACAGGCTGAGCATCACGTTCTCCATCTTGCACGAATAACCCATCAGGCCAAAACGCCAGATCTTGCCGGCGAGGTCGCCCAGTCCCGCGCCGATCTCCAGGTTGTAGTCGAGCAACAGGCGACGGCGCATTTCTTTTTCGTCGATGCCCGGCAACACCGAGACGGCGTTCATCTGCGGCAGCCGGTACGCCTCGTCCACCAGATACTTCAGACCCAGCTTCTCGAGGCCGGCCTTGAGTGCCAGGTGATTGCGCTGATGGCGCGCCCAGGCGTTCTCCAGTCCTTCCTCGCGCAGCATCAGCAGCGATTCGTGCAAGGCATACAGAGAATTGGTCGGCGCGGTGTGATGGTAGGTACGATTCGTCGCCCCCCAGTATCCGAGCAGCAGGTTCACGTCCATGAACCAGCTGTGCACCTTGTCACTGCGACTTTTTATGCGCTCGACAACCCGCTCGTTGAACGAGACCGGTGACAGGCCCGGGGTGCAGGACAGGCATTTCTGGCTGGCGGAGTAAATCGCGTCAATGCCCCATTCGTCGACCAGCACCGGGGTGCCGCCGAGGGACGTGACCGCGTCCATGATGGTGAGCGCGCCATACTTGCGCGCAATCTCGGCCAGCGTTTTGGCGTCCGAGGCCACGCCGGTCGAGGTCTCGGCGTGCACGAAGGCAAGCACCTTGGCGTCCGGATTGGCCTTGAATGCGTCTTCGACCTTCTGCGGGCTTACCGGGGTGCCCCAGCGGTCCTCGACCACGATGGCGGTGCCGCTGCAGCGCTGCACATTTTCGATCATGCGCCCGCCGAACACGCCGTTGCGGCAAACGATGACTTTGTCTCCCGGGCTGACCATGTTGACGAAGCACATTTCCATGCCCACGGAACCGGGGCCGGAAACCGGAAAGGTCAACGCATTGTTGGTCTGGAACGCGTAGCGCAGCAGTTCCTTGAGTTCTTCCATCATCTCGACGAATACCGGGTCGAGATAACCGATGGTCGGTTTGCCCATTGCCGAGAACACACGCGGATGGATTTCCGAAGGGCCCGGGCCCATCAGGTGGCGCTGCGGCGGATAGAAGGAATTGATTTTTCTTTTCGGGGCGTAATCTTGCGTCGACATGGATTTCCCTCGCACGAGGCCTGAGATCTGGAAATAACGGGGCTGCGCCTGGCGCAGGAAGACGCGGAGTTTACTAGAGGCGGCTGGGGCGGCCAAGCCAGCCTGCACGGAAAACAGGCAGCCGTGCTGCGGCCGAGGTTGTGGGCCAGGCGGCTGCGAACGGCCGGAAACGTCCGGATGCCAGCGCTTCGACCAAGCAATAGAGAGGATTGCCGCGAGAGCAGACACTTACTCCGAAAATCCTGGAAGAAGCGTCGAGCGGAACCTGCCGGCGCACTACTACAATTTTCAGTTCGCCGATTTGGCGGCCGGGAACTGGATCAGCCGGGCGGAAAAGTCGTCCTCGTCGAAGGCGATGTCGCCGTCCTCATAGGCTTCGGGCTGGGTCTTCAGATTGGCGAAATCGAATTGTTTCGCGTCGAGCAGATGCGACGGAGAGGTCCGTTGCAGGCTGGCGAACATGGTCTCCAGCCGCCCCGGAAATTTCCTCTCCCACTCTTGCAGCATGTTTTTCACCACCTGGCGTTGCAGGTTGTCCTGGGAACCGCACAGGTTGCAGGGGATGATCGGGAACTGGCGCAGCTTTGCATACTCCTCGAGATCGGCCTCCTTGCAGTAGGCAAGCGGGCGAATCACGATGTGCTGGCCGTCGTCGCTGACCAGTTTGGGCGGCATCGCCTTGAGGCGGCCACCGTGGAACAAGTTCAGAAAAAAAGTCTCGAGGATATCGTCGCGGTGATGGCCGAGCGCGATTTTTGTCGCGCCGATTTCCCGCGCCACGCGGTATAGCGCACCGCGCCGCAGCCGCGAGCACAGCGAGCACATGGTCTTGCCTTCGGGGATCACGCGCTTGACCACGCTGTAGGTATCCTGCTCGATGATGCGGAACGGCACTCCGATCGAGGTCAAGTAGTCTGGCAGCACCGAGGCCGGATAGCCGGGATGCTTCTGGTCCAGATTAACGGCGACGATCTCGAAGTCCACCGGTGCATGGCTCTTCAGCGACAACAGGATATCCAGAAGCGCATAGCTGTCCTTGCCTCCGGACAGACAGACCATGACCTTGTCGCCCTGCCGGATCATGTCGTAATGGCCAATGGCTTCGCCCGCCTGGCGGCGCAACCGCTTGGCCAGTTTGTTGCCTTCATAGATCTGTTTCTGCAGCGTCGTCATCTACCTGCTCTGAAAAATCTCGAAACCCACGGATTCGCAGTCCGGATAGACATCGAGTTTTTCGCTCGACACCCGTGCCGCCAGAACGCCCGGCCGCGCCAGGCAGATTGCCAGAATCTTCTCGCAGAAGGTTTCCTGCAGGTTGAAGTGGCTACCGCCGGCCAGGGCCACGATTTCCCTGCGCACGAAATCGTAGTCTACCGTCTCGTCGATGTGATCGCGCTCGACTTTGCCGTCCGGGTCAAGGTAGAGGTCGACATTGACGATGACGCGTTGTTTGGCCTGCTTCTCGAAGTCGTGAATGCCGATGGAAATGCTGGTCTCGAAATTCTTCAGGAAAATGCGTCGCGCCCGGCCCAATCCCGCCGCCATCGCCAGTTCCGCCGCCGTTTTCGGAGTCTGCAGACGGACGTTCATCGATTGCCTGCGGCTTCGAACTGCACGTCGCGCCGGGATGGCCATAGATGCTGCCCGCCGTCGACCACAATCGTCGTCCCGGTCAGCGCGCCCGCGCTGACTATGTAGCGCACCGCGCCGGCAACATCCTCCGGAGTCGAACTGTGTCCGAGGGGCGCCATGCGATGGGCACGCGCGAACCCGTCCGCAGTTTGTTGTCCGCTCACCAGCGTGATGCCTGGCGCCACGCCGCATACCCGCACCTTTGGCGCGAGCGCCATGGCCAGCATGCGGGTGGCGCCCTCGAGGCCGATTTTTGCCACGCTATACGACAGGAAATCCGGATTCAGATTGAATACTTTCTGGTCCAGCAGATTCACGATGCAGCCGGTGCCGTCCTCGGGGATGCGCGCCGCGAAGGACTTGGCCAGCAGCAGCGGCGCCAGCAGGTTTACGTCCAGCTGGCGGTGCCAGCGCTGCGGATCAAGGGTAGCCAGATCGTCATACTCGAACAGCGCGGCATTGTTGACGAGGCAAGTCGGCACACCCAGCCTGCTTTCGCATTCGTCAATCAGGTCCGCCACTTCGTCCGCCATGCCGAGGTCGCAGCGCACCGCCACAGCCTGCACGCCAAGCGCCGCGATCTCCGCCGCAAGCGCGTCGGTTTCGGTCTGCGAACGGTGGAAATGCAGCGCGAGATTCCAGCCGTCGGCCGCGAGCGCCAGCGAAATGGCGCGGCCGATGCGCTTGCCCGCCCCGGTGACCAGAGCCACCCGTCGATCGTTTTTTCCCGCACTCATGTGATTGCACGAGTTGCGCCAGACGGCGCAGCTATTGTTGAATAGGGATTGTAGCCCAATCACTTTACCTGGCCCCTTGCCTATTCCTCCTTCTGGTTCCGACTTGCCGGCACCGTCCGCCGACGCGCGCGGCCACAGCGATCGCTTGCGCGACGCCATCCGCGCTGAAATCGGGAGCGCCGGCGGCTGGATCGACTTCGCGCGCTTCATGGAGCGGGCGTTGTACGCCCCCGGGCTGGGTTACTACGTTGCCGGCGCAACCAAGCTCGGCGGCGACGGCGACTTCGTTACGGCGCCGGAAATCTCCCCGCTGTTCGGCAGAACACTGGCGCACCAGGTTGCGCAATTGATGCAGCATAGCGCTGACCAGATTTGTGAACTGGGCGCCGGTTCCGGCGCGATGGCGGCGGATATTCTCGACGAATTGCAGGACCTTGCCCGCCTGCCGCGGCGTTACGCCATCCTCGAGACAAGCCCGCAGCTCGCCAGCCGCCAACAAAGCCTTCTGCGGCAACGCCATCCCGAGCTGCTCGACCGCGTCGAATGGATCAGCGCGTTGCCGGGCAATTTCGACGGTGTGGTCATCGCCAACGAGGTCCTGGACGCGTTGCCGGTTCATCTCGTGGCCTGGCGCAGGGACGGCCTGTTCGAGCGCGGTGTCGGCTGGCAGGACGGTTTCGTCTGGGCGGAGCGCCGGCTTGGGCCCGGCGCATTGCGCGCGGCCGCCGAGGCGGTCGATGCCGAGACCGACTATGTCAGCGAAATCGCCCTGCTGGGTCCGGCGCTGGTGGGTAGTCTGGCTGCAGCGGTGCGCACCGGCGCGCTGTTGCTGATCGATTATGGCTTCGGCCGGCGCGAGTACTTCCATCCGCAACGCGCCCACGGCACGCTGATGTGTCATTACCGCCATCGCGCGCACGACGATCCGTTTTTTCTGCCTGGCCTGCAGGATGTGAGCGCGCACGTTGAATTTACGGCGATCGCGGAGGCCGGCATCGATGCGGGAATGAAGCTGCTCGGCTATACGACGCAGGCGCAATTCCTGGTCAATAGCGGCATTGCCGAGCTGCTGGAGAAGCGCTCGACGCATGCACAGCTCCCGCGAATCGCGTTGACCGCCGGCGTGCAGAAACTGCTCTCGCCTGCCGAAATGGGCGAACTGTTCAAAGTCATCGCGCTTGGTCGCGGAATCGATGGCCCGTTGCTCGGGTTTACCATCGGCGACAAGTCCAGGCTGTTGTAGGGTGCCGGCTAAAAAAACGTCCGCCATGCGGACGGCGCAGCAAATGCCGCGGCGGCACGGTTTGTATTTTGCGGCAGACTTGCGTAAGGTTGCGCGGCGTTTTGAACTCGAGTTTTTTCCGCGGCCAAACGGGTTTTTCCGGAATGCATATCCATATATTGGGCATCTGCGGCACCTTCATGGGCGGCATCGCCGTGATCGCCAGGCAGGCAGGCCACAAGGTCACCGGCTGCGACGCCAACGTCTATCCGCCAATGAGCACGCAGCTGCAGGCGCAGGGCATTAACCTGATCGAGGGCTACGATCCGCGCCAGATCGACCTGAAGCCCGACTTGTTCGTCGTCGGCAACGTCGTGGCACGCGGCAATCCGCTGATGGAGGAGATCCTGAATCGGGGGCTGGCATTCACCTCCGGTCCGCAATGGCTATGCGAGAACGTATTGCGCGGAAAATGGGTACTGGCGGTGGCCGGCACACACGGTAAGACTACAACGACGTCGATGCTGGCCTGGATCCTCGAACACGCCGGCTTGAATCCCGGTTTCCTGATCGGCGGCGTGCCGCTCAATTTCGGCATATCCGCGCGCGCAACCGATTCCGCGTTCTTCGTGATAGAAGCCGATGAATACGACACCGCCTTCTTCGACAAGCGGTCCAAGTTTGTTCACTACCTGCCGCGCACGGCGATCCTGAACAATCTGGAGTTCGACCACGCCGACATATTTTCCGACCTCGACGCTATCGAGACCCAGTTCCATCATCTCGTGCGCACAGTGCCCGGTAACGGCCTGATCATCGCCAACGCCCGCGAGCAGAGCATGCGCCGCGTACTGGCAAGAGGCAGTTGGAGCAAGGTGGAGTGGCTGGGCGTGGAGGAAGGCTGGATGGCAAAGCCGCGCGACGAGCATGCCTTCGATGTGTTCTTTGAAGGCGGACCACGCGGCACCGTGAAGTGGGAATTGCTCGGTGAGCATAACCGCAACAATGCCCTGGCAGCGCTGGCCGGTGCGCGCCACGGCGGCGTGCCGGTCGCAAAAGGCATCGATGCGCTGGCCGAGTTCAGGAACGTCAAGCGCCGCATGGAATTGCGCGGCGCGGTGAACGGCGTCACGGTGTACGACGATTTCGCGCACCATCCGACGGCGATCCACACGACGATCGCCGGATTGCGCAGCAAGGTGCGCAGTGCGCGCATCCTCGCGGTGCTCGAGCCGCGTTCCAACACCATGAAAATGGGGATCATGAAGGACGCACTCGCCGGAAGCCTGGCGGGTGCCGACCTGGTGTTCTGTTACACCAAAGACCTCGGCTGGGACGCGGGCCCGGTACTGGCGCCGCTGGGGACGAAGGCAAAAACGTTCGACGACATCGGTGCGCTCGTCGGCGCTGTCGCCGGCGCGGCTCGCGCCGGCGACCACATCCTGGTCATGAGCAACGGCGCCTTTGGCGGCATCCACGCCCGCTTGCTGGAGGCGCTGGCGAAATAAAGCCGGAGCGGGAAATCCCGGGCAGATAGCGGGTTTTCGGCACCAGACAGTGCGTCGATTTCTTCGAATCGGCGATGGCGCCGACATCTTTGCCGGGGCAACGGAAGGCATTCATGATCATCTACGTTCACGGTTTCAACAGTTCCCCGGCCTCGCATAAATCGCAGCAATTGCGCGAACGGCTTGCAGCACTGGGCCGCGAAAGCGAATTCGCTTGTCCGGCATTGCCGCACCAGCCGCGCGCGGCAATGGCGTTGCTCGGCCAGGTCGTGTCCGGCGTTGCGCCCGGCGCAGTCACGCTGGTGGGCAGTTCGCTGGGTGGATTTTATGCAACCTGCCTCGCCGAGAAGCTGGGTTTGCGCGTCGTGCTGGTCAATCCGGCGATCACGCCGCATGCGGGCCTGCGCAGTTACCTTGGCCCGCAGAAAAACCTTTACACCGGCGACGAATATTTGCTGACCGAGGAGCATCTGACGCAACTTGCCGAGCTGTATGTCGCCAATCCGCGACGCATGGACAACTATCTTCTGATGCACACCACCGGGGATGAATTGCTCGACTGGCGCGCCGCCGTCGATCACTATCGCGGCTGCCGGCAGGTCATCGTGCAGGGAAGCGACCATGGCTTCCGCGAATTCGGCGATTACCTCGACATCGTCCTGGCATTTGCCACGCCAGCCGCGTTGGAGTGAGCCGACGCGGCGACCGGGCTCGCGTATAATCCGGCCCTGCTCAGAAGCCTCACTCCTCACGCCATACCGGCGCAGCGCATGAATGTTTTTTTTGAAGAAGACGGTGCCTTCAAGGCCGGCACCGTGCTGGCTGACAACCATACCTCGCTGCAGGTCGAAAACCAGCACGGCAAGCGCACCAAGGTCAAGGATGCGGCCGTCCTGATCCGCTTTGATCATACGCCGCTGTCGCAGTTCATGGCCGAGGCGCAGAAAATTGCCGACGGCATCGATCCGGCCTTCCTGTGGGAATGTTCGGGCGAAACGGAGTTCGCCTTCGATCAGCTCGGCAAGGAATACTTTGGCCGCGCACCGCAACCGGCCGAGAGCGCAGCCTTGCTCATGCGCCTGCACGCCACACCGACGCATTTCTACAAGAAGGGGAAGGGCCGCTACAAGGCCGCGCCCGCGGATGCGTTGAAGGCGGCGCTGGCCAGCGTCGAGCGCAAGAAGAAACAGGCCGAGTTGCAGGCGCGGTTCGCCTTGAAGCTGGCGGCTTTTGAATTTCCCGAAGAGCTGCGCCCGATGCTGGCGCAACTGCTCTACGCGCCCGACAAGGGCAGCATCGAATTCAAGGCGCTCGAGCAGGCGGCGGCGCAGGCGCACCTGAGCATTCCGAAGTTGCTGGAAAAGTGCGGTGCGCTGGGGTCGAGCTGCGATTTCCACTTCGGCCGCTTTCTGTTCGAATACTTTCCGCGCGGCACCGGCTTCGATGCTGCGCTGATTGCAAACGAACCTGGCGCGCTGGAACTGTCGCCGGTGGCCGCATTCAGCATCGACGACGCCAGCACGACCGAGATCGACGACGCGTTCTCGGTTACCCGGCTGGCGAACGGCAACTGGCAGGTGGGCGTGCATATCGCGGCGCCTGCCCTTGGCATCGCGCCGGATTCGCCGCTGGACCGCGAAGCCGCGAAGCGCCTGTCCACGGTTTATTTTCCAGGCGACAAGATCACCATGTTGCCGCCGGCCGTCATCGCCCGGTACACCTTGTCCGAAGGCCGCGATTGCCCGGCGCTGTCGATGTACGTCGAGGTTACGCCGGGACTGGACATCGTCGCCTATCGCAGCGCGGTCGAACTCGTGCGCATCGCGGCCAACCTGCGCCACGACGGCCTGGAGGCGCAATTCAACGAACAGCAGCTCGCCGCCGGGACGGTGCAGCACCGCTTCGGCGAGGAACTTCTACTGCTGTGGCATCTGGCCGTCAGGCTGGAACGCCAGCGCGGCAAGGACGAACCGGCCATTGTCCGTGCCGATTACAACTTCCATGTCGAAGACGATCGCGTCCGCATCGTCGAGCGCCGGCGCGGCTCGCCGATCGACAAGGTGGTCTCGGAAATGATGATCCTGGTCAATACCGAATGGGGCCGGCAACTGGCGGAAAATGAAATCCCGGCGCTGTATCGCGCCCAGGCCGGCGGCAAGGTGAAGATGTCGACCTTGCCCGCGCCGCACCAGGGGCTGGGTGTGGCGCAGTACATCTGGGCCAGTTCGCCGCTGCGACGCTATGCCGATCTGGTCAACCAGCGCCAGTTGCTGTCGCTGGTGCGCAACGAAGCGCCAGTGTATCCGTCGCGCGACGAACGCCTGCTGGTGATCCTGCGCGACTTCGAACTGGCCTACGATGCCTATGCCGAAATCCAGCGCGGCATGGAGCGCTACTGGTGCCTGCGCTGGTTGATCCAGGAGAACGTGACGCTGACCGGCGCCGACGTATTGCGCGAGGAGCTGGCGCGCATAGACCGCATTCCGCTGGTTGCGCGCGTGCCGTCGATGCCGCCGGCCCCTCCAGGCAGCCGGGTGGAACTGGCGCTGTCGGACATCGACCTGCTGGAACTGACGGTGCATTGCGAGTTCAAACGGGCGCTCGAAGCGCAATCGCGCTGACATGGGCACGGTAGTTATTTAGAATTGGCACGAGTCCTCTTCAAGACCAGGACGAATTTGCCGGATACCTCGATCAGCGCATTTCCTCCACGAGGCGGCCTTGCCGCCAGCCTCGCCGTCCCGCCGCCGCCCGCTTCGGGCGACATCCTGCCGATTGCGCTGGCGGTTTCCGTCGTTCTGCACGCGATCGTTTTGCTGATCACGTTCGTGCCGCCGGATTTTACGGGCTCAAAATTCGTTCCGCATCTCGACGTGGTGCTGGTCAATTCGAAGACATCCTCCAAACCGGTCAAGGCGGATGCGCTGGCCCAGGCCAATCTCGACGGTGGGGGCAACACCGAGGCGGAACGCCGTGCCAAAACCAACCTGCCCAAGTTGAACAACGTGGAACCCGCGCCGAGCGTGCAGCTTGCTTCGAAGCAGGTGCGGCGCCTGGAAGAAGAAGCGCAACGCCTGCTGCAGCTGTCGCAGGGCGCGCAGGCGAGTGCGGATTCCACCCGGCCCGCGCCGGAACTGCCGCACGAGGCGCGACTTGAAGACCCGGCCGCCGCGCAGCAACGACTGCGCATTGCGCAACTCGAAGCCCAGATCGCGAAGGAATGGGATGAATACCAGAAGCTGCCACGGCGCAAGTTCATCGGCGCGCGCACCGAAGGCGTGGTTTACGCCGAATACGTCGACCAGTGGCGCCGGCGTGTCGAAGCCGTCGGCACGCAGTATTTTCCGGAAGAGGCCAAGCGCCGAAAACAATTCGGATCGCTGGTAATGACCGTGCATATCAGGGCCGACGGTAGCGTGGAGAAAGTGGAAATAGATCGTTCTTCCGGATCCCGGCTGCTCGATGCCTCGGCCAGGCGCGCAGTGGATCTGGCCGGGCCGTTCGCGCCGTTCCCGCCGGCGGTACGCAAGGATTGGGATATCCTCAGCATCACGCGCACCTTCAATTACACACGCAGCGACCTCGAAGTGCTGGCTAACCCATGACCGATCGCTACGCCGTAATCGGCAATCCAATTGCGCACAGCAAGTCCCCCGAGATCCATGCGGCTTTTGCCCGCCAGACCGGGAATGGTATCGATTACGTGCGATTGCTGGCGCCCATCGACGGCTTTCGCGCGGTAGTGGATTCGTTCCGCCAGGCAGGTGGCAAAGGCGCGAACGTTACCCTGCCCTTCAAGCTCGAGGCCTTCGATCTGGCCGACGAAGTTTCGCAGCGGGCCAGGGATGCTGAAGCGGCCAATTTCCTGCATTTCGTCGATGGTCGTATCCGTGCGGACAATACCGATGGTGCCGGGCTGATCCGCGACATCGTCCACAACCTGGATTTCGGCCTGGCCGGCAAGCGCGTGTTGCTGATGGGTGCGGGCGGCGCTGCGCAAGGCGTGCTCGCGCCTTTGCTGGAACACAAACCCGGAATTCTGACCATCGCCAACCGCACAGTTGAAAAAGCCCTGCGGCTGGCCGAAGCGTTTCGCCGCAAGCCCGTCGCCGAAGCCAGCGTATTGTGCGGACTGCCTTTCGGCGAGCTCGCCGGGCACCACTTCGACCTGGTGATCAACGCCACTTCCACCAGCCTGCAGGGCGAACTGCTGCCTCTGCCCGCCGCCGCGTTTGCCGACGGTGCCCTCGCCTACGACATGATGTACGCGTCGGCGC
Organism: Betaproteobacteria bacterium; assembly: GCA_039931685.1. Taxonomy (GTDB): domain Bacteria; phylum Pseudomonadota; class Gammaproteobacteria; order Burkholderiales; family JACQAP01; genus JACQAP01. Next base: position 18,561 of record JBDTRK010000019.1, read on the forward strand.
CAACGCGCTTTCTCTCGTTTGCCGCGGAGTGCGGCGCGCGCACCTCGGACGGGCTCGGCATGCTGGTGGAACAGGCGGCGGAATCCTTCCTGCTGTGGCGCGGCGTGCGTCCCCAGACCGCGCCGGTCATCGCGCTGCTGCGCAATTCGTGACCAGATGAAACGCGCATTGCGCTGGGCGGCGCGCATGGTGCTGCTTCTCGTGGCTGCCGTGGTCATCTATCAGTTCTGGATCTTTGGCAATGTTGTCTGGTGGATCTGGTTCAACCCATCGACCAGCGCTTTCATGGAAAGCCGCCTGGAAGTCCTGCAACAAAATGATCCCGATGCGGTTTTGCGCCACCAGTGGGTGCCGTACGGGCGCATTTCAATTCATTTGAAGCGCGCGTTGATCGCCGCCGAAGACGCCAAGTTCCTGGACCACGATGGATTCGACTGGGAGGCGATCCAGAAGGCCTACGAAAAGAACCTGAAGAAGGGAAAAGTGGTGGCCGGCGGCTCCACCATCAGCCAGCAGCTTGCCAAGAACCTGTTCCTGTCCGGGCGGCGCACACCCTGGCGCAAGGCGGAGGAAGCGCTGATCACCCTCATGATCGAAAACGTGATGTCGAAACGACGAATCTTCGAGATCTATCTGAACATTATCGAGTGGGGTAACGGCGTGTTCGGCGCACAGGCGGCCGCACGCTATTACTACGGCGTCAGCGCGGCAAACCTCGGCCCGGAACAGGCCGCCCGTCTGGCGGCAATGGTGCCCAAGCCGCGCTTTTACGACAAAGTGCGCGAAACACCCTTGCTCGAGCGGCGCACCACCATCATCCTCGAGCGCATGCGCGACGCGCAGGTGCCCTAGACCTTCCAGCCAAAGAACGCACTTCTGCTCTGCAAGGGCACGACTGCGCGCTAACGTATAATCCGGCGACCCTCATGCTCATCCATCCGCAATTCGATCCGGTTGCCGTGCACCTTGGTCCGCTGGCCGTGCGCTGGTACGGCCTGATGTACCTTCTCGCCTTCGTGCTGGTGCTGGTTCTCGGCCGCCAGCGCATCAAGACGCAACCCTGGATCGGCTGGACCAGGCGCGACCTGGATGACATGCTGTTTCTCGGCGTGCTCGGCGTCGTTCTCGGCGGCCGGCTGGGTTACATCCTGTTCTACAAACTCTCAGATTACCTGCGCGAACCACTGCACATCCTGTACGTATGGGAAGGCGGCATGTCGTTTCACGGCGGATTTCTGGGCGTGATCCTGGCCATGCTGTGGTTCGCGCATACGCGCCGCAAGAGCTGGATGGCGGTGACGGATTTCATTGCGCCGCTGGTGCCGTTGGGTCTCGGTGCCGGGCGCATCGGCAATTTCATCAACGCCGAGTTATGGGGCCGGCCGACCGACCTGCCGTGGGCAATGATCTTCCCGAACATCGACAACCTGCCGCGGCATCCGTCACAGCTTTACGAATTCGCGTGCGAGGGACTGCTGCTGTTTGCCGTGTTGTGGCTGTTTTCGCGCAGGCCACGGCCAACCGGTGCGGTATCCGGATTGTTCCTGCTTGGCTACGGGGTATTGCGTTTTGCCGTCGAATACAGCCGCGAACCGGACGGCTTTCTCGGATTGCTTGCGCTCGACCTGTCGATGGGGCAGTGGCTCAGCCTGCCGATGGCGCTGGCCGGCATTGCGTTGCTAATGTGGGCCTATCGCAAGAAAGCTAGTTGAGCCCGCCGAGTTTGTCCGGCGGCTTGTTGGCAAAAAAGCTGCGGCGGTTCAGCAGGCGGCGGAAATTGTCCAGCGACAACAGGTGCGAATAGACCTTCTCCATGGCTCCGGCCGCCATCAATCGGCGCAACTGTTCCGGGGACAGCGCCTCAAGCGCGCTCCGCGCCACTCGGTGCATGCCGTCGAGCTGCATCGTGAATCCCTCGACTTCGGCTTTTATCGTGAACGGCTCAAACAGACCGAGTTCGGCCAGCAACTGACAAGTCGACTCGCAGCGCGCCAGATCTCGTTCGTAATCGAAGAGAATTTTTTCCAGCGCGGTCCATTGCGGCAGCGGCTGCCCCTGCGCATCGTAGAGCGGTTCGCCGGACTCGCGCAAGGCGCTTTCTTCGACGCAGATAATGCGATCGTGCTGCAGCTGGTCGTTGACCGTGACCTGGCTCATGCAGAACGGATAGCGCCGCACATAGGCCGGCAAATACGCGCGTCGATCCCACATGCCGTCGGTAAGGATGAACAGGTTCTGCCTGGCCTGCATGCCCAGCACGACGACGGCACTGAAAGTCTTGCCGCCGTCGTCGCCGGCGAAAACTATCGGATAGTCGCGGCTCGCGGGCTCGAATTCCGACAGGCTCAGCGGCATCACGTGCAGCCGGTGGAAATTCGCCGGTGTGGTGTCGGCGCGGGGCAGCACTACCTTGTGATTCTTGAGCAGGGGCGTGATGCGCTCGTAACCCAGCGGAGGGTCGATTTTCATCGGTGTAGTCCCGTTTTTCGAGTCGTGGTTTTCAGTATAATAACGCCGCGCAGTCACAGGACGGCATGTCGTTACATTCGGGGACGTAGCTCAGCTGGGAGAGCGTCGCGTTCGCAATGCGAAGGTCGGGAGTTCGATCCTCCTCGTCTCCACCAAATACAAAAGCCACCGCGCGGGTGGCTTTTGTATTTGGGTGAAGATGCAGGGATAGATCGCACTCTCCCAGTTCGACCAGCGAGCCCGGCACAACCTTCTCGTCTCGACCAGACAGGAAGGCCGCGTCCAGGCGGCCTTCCTCATTGCTCCGGCACCATCGCAATCCATCCTTCGACCGGATCGATGCGTGCGGGCAATCCGTAGTTCGCATCGCGCCGCTGCCATGCCCACGCCGCCTGCAGCGCACACAGCACGGCGTCCAGCCGATCGCCGGTGGCATCGCTGACTAGTGAACGCAGGAGTTGCGCCGGGCCGGTCAACGCAAAGCCGAATGGATTGGCGGTCGTCGTCAGCGTGTCCACGATGAGCTTTCTCGCTTGCCGGCGCGCGCGAGTCTGTTTGGCGCGTGCGTCGTTCTTGTACGACGTCCTGACGATGCGGCGCGCACAAAAGCCCGGGTAGGCCTCCAGCGCCACACGGTGCGGATCGCCGCTGTATAAACCCGGGATGCTCACGCCGGCATCGAGCAGTCGCGGCGCACCCTCCAGAAACATCAGTCCGACCGGTGGGTTCACCAGCTTGAGCGGGCTGTGCGAGCCGGCCGGGCGATCGGCGGCGCGGTGCGCGTAGCGCTTTCCCGCCGGCCGGCTTTCGCGATAGCGATCCAGCATGGCGCGAAATTTCTCACGGCCGCGCTCACGGCAGCAGGTCACAAGTTGCGGCCACTGTCGCGGCAGGCCGAGATCGACTACGGCCTCGCGCGGCAGGCCGAACGGAAAATCGAATCCCGCGATCCACGGGCCGGGCCGGCGCAGCCACGTTTCGAAAACTGCCCATTCGGGCAGTTCCTCGATGGCGTCGAGTCGAAATGCGCCGAGATGAAATAAGCCGCTCGCCGCGGTGATCGGTTTGCGCCGCTGCGGACGGCTGGTGAAATCCACGCCATGGATCGACATGGTGGCCGATTTAGCCACGGGTGCCGTTCAGATTGAAAGTTTCTTTTCCAGGCGGCGGGCGAAAACGGTCATTTCCTTCATGGCCTGCTGGTCGCCGCGTCGTTGGGCGACGGCAATGCCACGTCGGTAAATGTCGAGTGCCCCATGCTGGATTCCGGCATTGGTAAAGGCAATGCCGAGCAGTTTCCACGCCGCGGAGTAGTTTGGATCGAGATCGAGCGCGCGCTTCAGGTGGAAAATCGCCAGCCAGATCATGCCCAGCTTGAGATATTCGCCGCCGAGGCTGAAACGCAGCAGCGCCGATTCCTTGCCTTGCGCGAGCAGGTTTTCGAGATTGGAAATGATGGACTGCGCTTTCACGCCGGATATCTTGCCTTATAACTCGATCCGGGTGCCCAGTTCGACGACCCGGTTCGCCGGAATCTTGAAGAATGTGGTGGCGCTGGAGGCATTGCGCGACATCAATGCGAACAATTTCTCGCGCCACAACGCCATTCCCGGCCCGATCTTGGGGATCAGCGTCTGGCGGCTCAGGAAAAAGGAAGTCTCCATCATTGCGAACTTGAAGCCTTGTTTCGAGGCGAGTTCGAGCGCATGCGGCACATCGGGGTCGTCCTTGAAACCGTAGCGCACGACGGCGCGATAGAAATCCGATCCCAGCGGCTGGATTTCGATGCGCTCTTCGTTGGGGACGTGTGGGATGTCGATCGTGCTGACCGTGAGCAGGACGATGCGTTCGTGAAGCACCTTGTTGTGGTTCAGGTTGTGCAAAAGCGCATGCGGCACGCCTTCCGATGCCGCGGTGAGGAACACAGCGGTGCCGGGAACGCGTGTCGGCGGGTGAATCATGACGCTCTGGATGAAAGGTTCGAGAGGAATGGCGCCGGGAGACAACCTTTCCATAAGCAGCAGCCGGCCGCGCTTCCAGGTTATCAGCAGGATGAACAGCGCGATCGCCACCACGATCGGGAACCAGCCGCCATGGAACAGCTTGACGGCATTGGCGCCGAAGAACGACAGGTCGATGGTCAGGAACGCCAGTAGCAGCGGGACGGCAACCCACAGCGGCCAGCGCCAGAGTCTGCGCATCAGCACGAAGGCGAGCACGGTGTCGATGGCCATGGTTCCGGTCACCGCGATGCCATAGGCGCCGGCCAGGTTGCTGGAGGATTCGAAGCCAAGCACCAGTCCAATGACCGCGGCGAGCAGAACCCAGTTGATCCACGGCATGTAGATCTGGCCGATTTCGCTCTCCGAGGTGTGCGTGACCTCGAGCCGCGGACAGTAGCCGAGCTGGATCGCTTGCCGGGTCAGCGAATACGTGCCGGTAATAACCGCCTGCGACGCGATCACCGTGGCCATGGTGGCAAGGACCACCATCGGATACAGCGCCCATTCCGGGGCCATGTGATAGAACGGATTCTGGATCGCGTCCTTCTCATGCAGGATCAGCGCGCCCTGGCCGAAGTAATTCAGCAACAGGGCGGGCAGCACGTAAAAAAACCAGGCCAGCCGGATCGGCTTCTTGCCGAAATGCCCCATGTCCGCGTACAGCGCTTCGGTACCGGTGATGGCGAGCACGACGGCGCCGAGCACGAGGAATCCGCCGCCGCCATTCTCGATGAAAAAATTGACGGCGTAGCCGGGGGAAAAGGCCGCCAGGACATCCGGATATTTGACGATGTTGACGATACCCAGGAAGGCGAGCACCGCGAACCAGACCATCGTGATCGGCCCGAACAGCGCGCCGACCATTTCCGTGCCTTTTTGCTGGAACAGGAACAGTCCGATCAGCACGAGGATCGTGATGGGAATGACGAACGGCTTGAGCGCCGGTGTGGCGACCTCCAGGCCTTCCACGGCCGACAGAACCGATATGGCCGGTGTGATGACGCCGTCGCCGTAGAACAGGGCGGCGCCGAACAGGCCCAGCGACATGAGAACCATGCGACCACGGGTATTGCGTGTCGTCGACCGCAGCACCAGCGCGAGCAAGGCCATGATGCCGCCCTCGCCGCGGTTGTCCGCGCGCAACATGAATACCACGTACTTGATCGTCACGACGATGATCAGGGACCAGGCAATGAGTGACAGGACCCCGAGTACATTGTCGTGATTGGCGGCGAACGGATGGCTGCCGTTGAATGCTTCGCGCATGGCATACAGCGGACTGGTGCCAATGTCGCCGAATACCACGCCGATCGCGGCAACCGTCAGCGGCAGCACGCCCGCCTTCTCGCGCCCATTGCCGTTGGAGCTCATTGTTATTCTTGGTTCCTTAGTGTTACCGGATCATCCCATTGCGCCGAGGTGTGCCGGCCTGCGCGCGACGGTGCAACCCCGCTTCGCGGCCTGACAAGGATTGCAGTGACAGGCGTTCAGTTATCATCGTCGGAAAACAGGGTCGGCATGGCGGCCGAGCTTGTTGTGGCGCAACATTCTATACCCGGAGCAAGCCGTGACCAAACAAGCCATCCAGACCCCCGACGCGCCGCAGGCGATCGGCACGTATTCGCAGGCGATACGCGCCGGCAATGTTATTTATCTGTCCGGGCAGATCGGGCTTGATCCCGCCACGATGCAACTCGTCGACGGTTTCGATGCGCAGGCGCACCGTGTTTTCCGCAATCTGCAGGCCCTGGCCGGCGCTGCAGGCGCCACGCTCGACGACGCGGTGAAGCTTACGGTCTTCCTCACCGATCTGGTGCATTTTGCACGGCTTAACGTAATCATGTCGCAGTATCTCAAAGAGCCTTATCCGGCGCGCTCCGCGGTCGGCGTGTCGGCCCTGCCGCGCGGCGCATTGGTCGAAATCGAGGCGACGCTGGTGAGGCGCGAGGGGTGAGCGGCGAGGCGACAATTCGACATCAAGCCACCGACGCGGGCAATCTCGTGTCGAGGCCGGGCGCGTGAAACGCACCGCGTCCCCGGAAGGAAAGCAGCCGGCCGTCAGGGCGGGCAAGAAACGCACGATTGCCCGGATTGCGTCGAATAGCAAAGACGCTTCCGTCGCCTCATCCGTCGCTGCGCACCCATCGCTGTCATTTGCCACACCCGCAGTCCGGGAAAAGCTGGCGCGGCTGGGGATCCACCAGCTCTCGGATATGGTCACGCACCTGCCGCTGCGCTACGAGGACGAGACGCGCATCGTTCCCATCCATGACGCCTTGTCGGGCGAAACCGTGCAGGTTCAGGGCACGGTAGTCGACACCCAGATCAAGTTTCGTCCGGGACGCCAGCTGGTCTGCGAAATCGATGATGGCAGCGGACGGCTGGCGATGCGGTTTTTCAATTTCTATCCGAGCCAGAAAATTGCGCTGGCACCGGGCGCCAAAGTGCGTGTGATGGGCGAGATCCGCCAGGGTTTTTTCGGCGCCGAGATGGTCCATCCGCGCTTTCGTGTCTTGCGCGCAGAGGCGCCGCTGCCGCAGGCTTTGACGCCGGTGTATTCCACGACGGCCGGCCTTGGCCAGGAGGTCTTGCGCAAACTCGCTGCGCGCGCACTGGAACAGGCCAATCTTACTGACGCCCTGCCGCAACCGGTGATCAGGAAACTGAAGCTTCTGCCGCTCGCCGTTGCGATCCGGCTGCTGCACAATCCAACACCTGATGTCGATGCGCAGGCCTTGCTCGACGGCACCCACCCGGCCTGGCGGCGGGTCAAGTTCGATGAACTGCTGGCGCAGCAGTTGTCGATGCGATTGCATCACGAGCAGCGCAATCGCGTGCGTGCACATCCCCTGCTGCAATACTCGAACATGTCGCGGTCCCTGCTGGCGGCGTTGCCTTTCCGGCTCACACGCGCACAATCGAATGTGCTGGCCGAAATTCGCACCGATCTGACGCGGCCGCATCCGATGCAGCGCCTGCTGCAGGGTGACGTAGGCAGTGGCAAAACCATCGTCGCCGCGTTGGCCGCGCTGCAGGCCATCGAATCGGGATATCAGGCAGCGGTCATGGCGCCGACGGAATTACTGGCAGAACAGCATTTGCGCAAGTTCTCTGCGTGGCTGGCCCCGCTTGACGTCAAAGTGGTATGGCTGGCCGGCAGCCTCAAGAAGAAGGAGCGTGACAAGGCGCTGGAGGACATCGCCTCGGGAAAGGCCGCGCTCGCGGTCGGCACGCACGCCCTGTTTCAGGACGAGGTCACCTTCAGCAAGCTGGGCCTCGCGATCGTAGACGAGCAGCATCGCTTCGGCGTGCACCAGCGGCTGGCGCTGCGCCAGAAAGGCAGTCGCGGCGACCGCCAGATCCATCCGCACCAGTTGATGATGAGTGCTACGCCAATCCCGCGCACGCTGGCCATGAGTTACTACGCCGATCTGGATGTGTCGGTCATCGATGAGTTACCGCCAGGCCGAACGCCGGTTCTGACCAAATTGCTCTCCGATTCGCGGCGCAACGATGTGATCGAGCGTGTGCATGAGGCGTGTCGCGACGGCCGCCAGGCATACTGGGTGTGTCCGTTGATCGAGGAATCGGAAGCCCTGCAGTTGCAAACGGCTGTCGATACTTACCAGGGATTGCTGGCGAATTTTCCGAACCTGAAGGTCGGCCTGGTACACGGCAGGCTGCCGAACCAGGAAAAAGCGAACGTCATGGCGGCGTTCCAGGCCAATGCAATTCAATTGCTGGTGGCCACCACGGTCATCGAAGTCGGGGTGGACGTGCCCAACGCTTCGCTGATGGTGATCGAACATGCCGAGCGCATGGGGCTGTCGCAACTGCACCAGCTGCGTGGCCGCGTGGGTCGCGGCAGCCGCAGCAGCACCTGCATCCTGCTTTACCAGAATCCGCTGTCGCAGAATGCGCGCGAACGCTTGCGCATCATATTCGAGAATACCGACGGTTTCGAAATTGCGCGGCACGACCTGCACTTGCGCGGGCCCGGCGAATTGCTCGGTGCGCGGCAAAGCGGCGTGCCAATGTTACGCTTCGCCGATCTGGACAAGGACATCGACCTGCTGGAGTCGGCGCGCAGCTTGGCGCCGCAGTTGCTGCACGACCATCCGGAAAACGCGGAATTGCACCTGCAGCGCTGGCTCGGCGGCCGGCAGGAATTGCTCAAGGTGTAGGCTGGTCGCTGCCGCTGTGCGATCATGCGCGCATGCCCACAGTTTCCCGGACCGCCAACGCACGTCCATGACCCTCGTCGAGCGCATCAATGCCTATGAAAGACTGATCCGGCTGGACAAGCCGATCGGCATCCTGCTGCTGCTGTGGCCCACGCTGTGGGCCTTGTGGTTGTCGTCGTCGGGACGACCGGACTGGACCATCGTCTGGATTTTCGTGCTGGGCACCTTGCTGATGCGCTCCGCGGGTTGCGCAATCAACGACTACGCCGATCGCGATTTCGACGGTCGGGTGGCGCGAACGCGGGAGCGCCCGCTTGCGGCCGGACAGATCAAGCCGGCCGAAGCACTGACGGTGGCCGTGGTGCTGGTGCTGATGTCGTTTGCCCTGGTCGTGCAGCTCAACCTGCTCACCATCAAACTGTCCGCAATTGCCGTCGTGATCGCGGCCGCTTATCCTTTCACCAAGCGCTTTTTCGCCCTTCCGCAGGCCGTCCTCGGCGTGGCATTCGGATTCGGTATTCCGATGGCCTTTGCCGCTCACCACGGTACAGTTTCCGCGAGCGCCTGGATTTTGCTTGGCGCCAATGTGTTCTGGGCGATTGCCTACGATACCGAGTATGCGATGGTCGATCGCGAGGACGACCGCAAGCTCGGCATCCGGACTTCCGCGCTTACGTTCGGACGCTACGACGTGGCCGCAATAATGGTCAGCCACGCGCTGTTCCTGGCGATATACGTCATCGCGGCACGCAAGTTCCATCTCGGATTCTATTTTTACGCCGGTCTGGCGTTCGCCGCGCTGCTCGCGGCGATGCAGTACCGGATGATCCGTGACCGCGAGCCTGCTGGCTGTTTCCGCGCATTCCGGTTCAACAATTGGATCGGCGCCGCGATTTTCGCGGGCATCCTTGCACACTATTACCTGCCAGCGCCGTTCTGAGCGCCCGCCCGCCTGCATCAGCAACACCACGAGGAAGACGCGCATATGGAACTGGTCCTGAAAGATCGCGCGGAGCTTGTCACCGGCGGCAGCAATCCGCTCATCTGACTGCCATGCGTTACCACGATCTTCGCGATTTCATCGGCCAGCTGGAAAGCCAGGGCGAACTTCGGCGCATCACAACGCCGGTTTCGCCGAATCTGGAAATGACGGAAATTTGCGACCGCGTGCTCAAGGCGCAGGGTCCGGCACTATTGTTCGAGCGGCCGCAGGGGCACTCGATTCCGGTGCTGGCCAATCTGTTCGGCACGCCGGAGCGCGTCGCCATGGGCATGGGCGAAGATTCCGTCGAGGCGCTGAGGGAAGTGGGCAAGCTGCTCGCCTATCTGAAGGAACCCGAGCCACCATCGGGATTGAAAGACGCTTGGGCCAAACTGCCGGTGCTCAGGCAGGTCATGAACATGGCGCCGAAGGTCGTCGGCAGTGCGCCCTGCCAGGATGTCGTCTGGGAGGCAGGGGACGTGGATCTGGGCAAGCTGCCGGTCCAGACCTGCTGGCCGGGCGATGCCGGACCGCTGATCACCTGGGGCCTGACCGTCACGCGCGGTCCGCACAAGCCGCGCCAGAACCTGGGCATCTATCGGCAGCAGGTCATTGCAGCGAACAGGGTCATCATGCGCTGGCTGGCGCATCGCGGCGGCGCGCTGGACTTCCGCGACCATTGCATCGCCAGTCCGGGCGAAGCCTTTCCGGTGGCGGTGGCGCTCGGCGCCGATCCGGCAACGATGCTCGGCGCGGTGACGCCGGTGCCGGACGCACTCTCGGAATACCAGTTCGCTGGCCTGTTGCGCGGATCGAAGACCGAATTGGTGAAATGTATCGGATCGGACCTGCAGGTGCCGGCCTCGAGCGAGATCGTCCTGGAAGGCGTGATCCGGCCGGGCGACACCGCGGCCGAAGGCCCTTTCGGCGACCACACCGGTTATTACAACGAGCAGGAAAATTTTCCGGTGCTCACCATCGAACGCATGACCATGCGCCGTGATCCGATCTATCACAGCACCTACACGGGCAAACCACCGGATGAACCGTCGGTGCTCGGCATGGCGCTGAACGAAGTGTTCGTGCCGCTGCTGGTGAAGCAATTTCCCGAGATCGTGGATTTCTACCTGCCCCCTGAAGGATGTTCCTACCGCATCGCCGTGGTGAGCATGCGCAAACAATACGCCGGGCATGCCAAGCGCGTGATGTTCGGCATCTGGTCGTATTTGCGCCAGTTCATGTACACCAAGTTCATCATCGTCGTGGACGAGGACATCGACGTGCGCGATTGGAAGGAGGTGATCTGGGCCGTCACCACCCGTGTCGATCCGGCGCGCGACACCCTGATAGCGCACAACACGCCGATCGATTATCTGGATTTTGCCAGTCCGGTATCCGGACTGGGTTCGAAAATGGGACTGGATGCGACCAACAAATGGCCGGGGGAGACCAGCCGTAACTGGGGAATACCGATCGTGATGGACGCAAGGGTCAAACGCCGCATCGACGAATTGTGGAGTGAGCTCGGACTTTGAGGCGAGGCCGCCCGGCCGGCGCGACACAGGCGGACGGCGCCCCGGCATCCGGATCGGCTGCGAATGCTGTCAACGGCTGACTTTGCCGGGACGTTATTCACCGCACACCGGCCGGGGTCGTGCTTGATCGTGGCCATGATTGCGGAGCCAGGGCCGGCAGCCTGATTGTTTTCAAAGCAGGCCAAAGTCGATAATATGCACGGCGGTCCAAACCAACTTGTAACGAAAGGCACTCGCAAAATGAAGAAACTCATGATGATCGCGGCAGCTGCAGGTCTGGTGCTGGCATCCAGCGCGCATGCGGTTGACGCGGAAAAAGCCAAGGCGCTGGCACAGTCCAAGAACTGCCTGGCCTGTCACGCGATCGATAAGAAGCTGGTCGGTCCGGCCTATACGGAAGTGTCGAAGAAGTACAAGGGCAACAAGGATGCCGAAGACATGTTGATCAAGAAAGTGATCAACGGCGGCGGTGGCGTGTGGGGCACGATTCCCATGCCGCCGAATCCGGTCAAGCAGGACGAAGCCAAGCTTCTGGTTGAGTGGGTTTTGTCGATGTAAGCCAGAGTTGCAGGTTGCACTGCGAAAGGCCGGCATATGCCGGCCTTTCTGTTTTCCGGCGGCCGTCCGTAACATATGTACAACTTGATGAATTAACGGCCCAAATTGACAATTCGCAAAACGCTGGCGGATAATCCGGACGCAGTGCCGTGAACCGTGCAAAACAACTGGGGGACTGGAATCATGAAAGCTCGCGATGTAACGAAAGAGTTCAAGTGGATTGTGGCAGGCATTATCGCGGTGGCGGCTTGTGGTCTGACCGGTTGTGGCAAGAAAGAGGAACAGGCTGGCCCTGCCGGGAAGGCCGCATCGATCCAGCGAGTCGTCAAGATCGGACACGCGGCGCCGCTGACTGGCGGCATAGCCCACCTGGGCAAGGACAACGAGAACGGCGTGCGGCTGGCGATCGATGAAGCCAATGCAAAAGGTCTCACCATCGGTGGCGAAAAGATCGCCTTCGAAATGCTCAGCGAAGACGACGAAGGCAAGGAAAACAAGGGCCCGATCATCGCGCAGAAATTCGTCGATGCCAAAGTGGCCGGCGTGGTTGGTCACCTGAACTCCGGCGTCACCATTCCCGCTTCGGCTGTGTACAGTCAGGCCGGCATTCCGCAGATCAGCGGTTCGGCGACCAATCCCAAGTATACCGAGCAGGGATTCAAGACTGCGTTTCGCACCGTGGGCCGCGATGACCAGCAGGGGCCGGCGATCGCCAGTTACCTGATGGCCGAATTTCATCCCAAGTCGGTCGCGGTGATCGACGATGCCACCGCCTATGGCGAGGGGCTCGCCAACGAAGTCGAGAAGACATTGAAGGCATCCGGCATTGGCGTGCTGCCGCGTGAAAAGGGCACCCAGGAGACGCGCGACTGGAAGGCAATCCTGACCAAGCTCAAAGGCAAGGGCCCGGATGCGATTTTCTACGGCGGCATGGATTCCGGGGCCGGTCCGCTGCTCAAGCAAGGCCGCGAACTGGGGCTCAAGGCGGTGTTCTCGTTCGGTGACGGCGCCTGCACGGAAAAGATGAAAGAACTGGCCGGCGACGCCTCCGAGGGCATGATCTGTTCGCAGGCCGGCATTCCGGTCCAGGCCGCAAGCAAGGCTTTCCTGGAGGCCTTCAAGAAAAAATTCAATTCCGATCCGCTGATCTACGCGCCGTTTACCTATGACGCGACGAATCTGCTGATTGCGGCCATGCAGGCGGCCAATTCGGTCGAACCGGCAAAGTATCTGCCGGAACTCGCCAAGATCAAGTATGAGGGGGCAAGCGGCCACATCGAGTTCGACGCAAAGGGCGATCGCAAGGATGCGGAAATGACCATCTTCACCATGAAAGCGGGTGTCATCACGCCGGTCGCGATCATCAAGGCCGGCAAGTCGGTCAAGTTCGAGGACTTCATCAAAGGCGGAGCCGCGAAGTAAGCGGTGCGTCATGCGCGCATGAAAACGGCACCCGCGGGTGCTGTTTTCTTTTTTCCTCGTTGGCCGTCGGACCCGGTCCGCGTGCCCGGAGGCCAATTCCGCATGGAACTTGCTAGTGTCGGCATGACCGGCTGAACGATCTTGGACATCTTCCTGCAGCAACTCATCAACGGCCTGACCCTGGGCAGCGTCTACGCCATCGTGGCGCTGGGCTACACGATGGTTTACGGCATCGTGCAGCTGATCAACTTTGCCCATGGCGAAGTCGTCATGGTCGGTGCCATGGTTTCGTTGTCCGTCATCTCCGCACTCGCCGGCACGGTGTTGCCGCCAATGGCCATTGTTCTTGCCGGTGTGTTGTGCGCGGTTCCGGTGTGCATGGCGGTGGGTTTTGCCATGGAGCGCGTTGCCTACCGGCCGTTGCGTGGCGCACCCCGGCTCGCGCCGCTGATCACCGCGATCGGCATATCGATCATTCTGCAACAAGTTGCGATGATTATCTGGAGCCGCAATCCGCTTGGTTTTCCGCAGATCATCGCCAATCCGGTTTTTGAGATTGGCGGCGCGACTATCAGCGCGGTTCAGATTGCCATCATCCTCGGATCTTTCCTGCTCATGGCCGGCCTGACCTTGCTGGTGTTCCGCACGCGCCTGGGCATCGCCATGCGCGCGACTTCGGAGAACCCGCAGATCGCCGGATTGATGGGTATCAACGTCAATCGCGTGATTTCGGCCACTTTCGTCATCGGCGCCGGACTTGGCGCCATCGCCGGCGTCATGGTCGGTACCTACTATGGCATCGCGCACTACACCATGGGGGCGTTACTGGGCATGAAGGCGTTCTCTGCGGCCGTGCTCGGCGGCATCGGCAACCTGGCAGGTGCGATGCTTGGCGGCGTGCTGCTCGGCGTGGTCGAGGCGCTGGGTGCGGGTTACATCGGCGAGATCATGGATTTGTGTCATATCTCGGGCATCTCCGACGCGCTCGCCGCGCGCTGCGCGCAGGACGGACATTTCGTGTTGTTCGGCAGTAATTACCAGGACGTCTTCGCCTTCCTGGTCCTGATCGCCGTCCTGGTGTTTCGCCCCTCGGGCCTGCTCGGCGAGCGGATCTCGGACCGGGCCTGACGCATGGCTGACTGGATTGCACGGATCGAACGACTGCACACGCATCGCGCCGCGCCCTGGCTGGGCATCGCACTGATCGTCGCGGCCCTGATGGTACTTCCGTTCGCGCTGTCTTCGGTGGGCACGGCCTGGGTGCGCATCACGAACCTGGCGATCCTGTTCGCGTTGCTTTCCCTTGGGTTGAACATCGTGGTCGGTTTCGCCGGCCTGCTTGACCTTGGTTATATTGCGTTCTACGCAGTCGGCGCCTATTGCTATGCTTTGCTCGCGTCGCCTCACTTCGGATTGCACCTGCCGTTCTGGGCAATCCTGCCGATCGGCGCAGCGGTGGCCTGTCTCTTCGGCGTCCTGCTCGGCGCGCCGACGCTGAAGTTGCGCGGAGACTACCTGGCCATCGTCACCCTCGGCTTCGGGGAAATCGTGCGTATTTTCCTGAACAATCTGTCCCAGCCCGTCAACATCACCAACGGTCCGCAGGGGGTCACGCTGATCGATCCGATTCGAATCGGTGCGGTGGATTTCAATCGTACCGATGACTTGCTGGGACTGGCCTTCAGCGGGCCGATCAAGTACTACTATCTTCTGTTGGTCGTGCTGGTCGTCGCCATCGTCATCAACCTGCGCCTGCAGAATTCGCGCCTCGGCCGCGCATGGGTTGCAATACGCGAAGACGAAGTGGCCGCGCAGGCAATGGGCATCAATACGCGCAACGTCAAGTTGCTCGCCTTTGCAATGGGCGCGAGTTTCGGCGGCGTAGCGGGCGGCATCTTCGCGGCAACCCAGGGTTTCATCAGTCCGGAGAGTTTCGTTTTCGTGGAATCGATCATGGTGTTGTCGATGGTCGTGCTCGGCGGCATGGGCAACGTCTGGGGCGTCATCCTCGGCGCGGTGCTGTTGTCGTTCGTTCCGGAAATCCTGCGCTACACCGTGGAGCCCGCGCAAAAGGCGCTGTTCGGCCGCTTGCTGATCGAGCCCGAAGTGATCCGCATGCTGCTGTTCGGCCTGGCGCTGGTGCTCATGATGCTTTACCGTCCGGCAGGATTGTGGCCGTCCAAGCTGCGCAAGCGCGAACTCTCGAAAACCGATCAAGACTAGTGGCTACCGCACCATTGCTGGCGATGCGCAACATCGAAAAACGCTTCGGTGGACTGACCGCGCTCGACGATGTGTCGCTGACTATCGGCCACAAGGAAATCTACGGCCTGATCGGCCCCAACGGCGCGGGTAAAACCACGCTCTTCAACGTGCTCACTGGACTCTATGTGCCGGACCGCGGCGAGTATGAATTGGCTGGCGTGAGCCTGGTCGGCTGCAAGCCCCATCGCGTGGTGGAAAGGGGCATCGCGCGCACGTTCCAGAACATTCGCCTGTTCGGCAACATGACGGCGTTGGAAAACGTCATGGTCGGACGACACGTGCGCACGCACGCCGGTGTCATCGGTGCAATCCTGCGCACGCGCCGCACCAGAGAAGAAGAGGCGGCCATCCGCAGCCGTTCCCGGCAGCTGCTCGACTACGTTGGTATCGGCCAGCATGCCGATGCGCTGTCGCGCAATCTGTCCTACGGTGATCAGCGCCGTCTTGAGATAGCGCGCGCACTGGCCACGGACCCAAAATTGCTCGCCCTCGACGAGCCCGCCGCAGGAATGAATGCAACGGAAACAGCGCAGTTGCGCCGGCTGTTGGTGACTATTCGCGACGATGGCGCGACCATTCTGTTGATCGAGCACGATGTCAAACTGGTCATGGGACTTTGCGATCGCGTCGCGGTGCTCGACTATGGCAGGAAGATAGCCGAAGGCGAGCCAGGGCAGGTCCAGGGTAATCCCGAAGTCATTCGCGCCTATCTGGGCGGTGCCCTGCCGTGACAACTCTGCTCGAAGTAAAGGCGCTAAAAGTCGCGTACGGCGGAATCAACGCCGTCAAGGGAATAGACTTTGCCGTTGCCAGCGGCGAGATGGTCGCATTGATCGGCGCCAACGGCGCCGGCAAGACCACTACGCTGAAGGCAATCTGCGGATTGTTGCATCATGGCGGCACCGTGCAATTGCGCGGAGAGAATGTGAGCAACCTGCCTTCCTTTCAGTTGGTTGAACGCGGGCTCGCGCTGGTACCCGAAGGCCGCGGCGTGTTCGGGCGCTTGACGGTACGCGAAAACCTGCAAATGGGCGCATACATTCGCAGCGACAAGGCGGCGGTGCGCGCGGACCTGGAACACATTTATGGCCTGTTTCCGCGACTCGCGGAAAGGCGCAACCAGACTGGTGGTACCCTGTCAGGGGGCGAACAACAGATGCTCGCCATCGGCAGGGCGTTGATGAGCCGGCCCAAACTGCTGCTGCTCGACGAGCCAAGCATGGGACTCGCACCGCTGATGGTCGAGAAGATCTTCGATACCGTGCGCGCGGTATCGCAAGAGGGTGTCACGATCCTGCTGGTCGAGCAGAACGCGAAGCTGGCGCTGGAGGCAAGTGATCGTGGCTACGTAATGGAAAGCGGCCTGATCACGCTGGCCGACGGCGCGCGCGCTTTGCTCGACAATCCGCTCGTTAGAAAGGCCTACCTCGGCGAATGAAAGTGCCGGTAGTGGCGGCTTGCGTTTTTCGATAGCGAGGTCGGACATGCTTACCGCAATGTTTCGTGACAGGATGTCGGCGCTGGGCCATGGTGTCGACTTCAGCTTCCGCGTGCAGTTTGCGGACGGTTCACATTACCAGAACCGGAAAGACGCGCCGGTATGCACGATTTCAGTCCGCAATTCGCGCGCACACTTGCGCATTCTGCTGTTCGGGCACATCGGCCTGCTCGAGTCTTACTTCGACGGCGACGTCGATGTCGATGGCGATCTGGGCGCGGCGTTCCGGGTCGGGTTTGAAAGCGGGTTTGATCGCGGTCCGAACGTGCTGATCCGCCTGCGCAACCGCTGGCACGAATGGCGCCTTTCCAATCGCAGCATCGCCCAGGCCAGGGCCAATGCGCGCTTTCACTACGCCATCGGCACCCAGTTCTATCGTTACTGGCTCGACACCCCGCTGATGATGTACACCTGCGGCTACTGGCGGGAAGGCACGACCAGCGTCGACGCGGCGCAGATCAACAAGGTCGATCACGTCTGCCGCAAGATAAAACTCTCCCGCGGCGAAACCGTCATCGACATCGGCTGCGGCTTCGGCGGCTTCATGTTCCACGCGCATGAGCACTACGGTGCCATTGCCCACGGACTGAATACGACACCCGAGCAGGTCAGCGCCGTGCAGGAGGAAATCGCCAGGCGCGGCCTCGAAACCAGCATGCAAGTGCGGCTGGGGGACTTTCGGGAAGTCGACCGGCAGTACGACAAGGTGGTCTCGATCGGCGTGCTCGAGCATGCCGGCCGTGACCAGCTCGCACAGGTCGTCAGGGCGCATGCCGATTTCCTCAAGCCCGGTGGCATGGGCATGCTGCATTTCATCGGCCATGTAGGCGTGCGCGATACCGAGTTCTATATCCGCAAGCACGTTTTTCCCGGTGGATGGATTCCGAGTCTTGCGCAGACGATAGCGGCGATGGAAGACTGCGGGCTCGAGATCGTGGACATCGAGAACCTGCGGCGCCACTATGCGCCGACCCTGGATGCCTGGGCACAGCGCTTCGACAGTAACTGGGACAACATCCGCGCGCTCGATCCGGTGCGATTCAACGAGAAGTTTCGCAGGATCT
The DNA here is from genome assembly GCA_039931685.1 of Betaproteobacteria bacterium. Lineage (GTDB taxonomy): Bacteria > Pseudomonadota > Gammaproteobacteria > Burkholderiales > JACQAP01 > JACQAP01. The sequence continues at coordinate 36,541 of JBDTRK010000019.1, forward strand.
GGCGCAGTTACCTCATATCCTGCGCCGAAATGTTCCGCTCCCCGTCCGGCGGGACGCATCTGTTTCAGATCGTGTTCAGCAAAGGCAACATCACCCGTGACAATTATCCGATGAGCCGCAGTTTTCTGTACGAGCGGCGCTAGCGGTGGCAGCGAAATCCCTCGTGACCGATACCCATGCAGCGCGCCGCGAGCGGCTTGCGCGGCAGCTGAGCGCCGCATCCGGGCAGGTGGCGCTGAAGAAGAAAAGCTCCAACCTGTTCCGTGACCGGGATCGTGGCGCGAAGCCGCGGCTCGACGTAAGTAATTTCAACCACGTTCTGTGCGTCGATCCGGTGGCAGGCTGGGCGGATGCCGAAGGCATGACGCCCTACGATAAATTGGTAATGGCAACCCTGGCCTGCGGCGTCATGCCCGCCGTCGTGCCGCAACTCAAAACCATCACGCTGGGCGGAGCGGTGGCGGGCGTGGGCATCGAGGCGAGCTCCTTCCGCCACGGCCTGGTGCACCACGGCGTGCTCGAGATGGACATTCTCGCCGGCGACGGCAACGTTTACCTGTGTACGCCGCACAACGAGCACCGCGATCTGTTTTTCGGATTTCCAAATTCCTACGGCACGCTCGGATATGCGCTGCGGGTCCGTGCCGCAACGCTGCCGGTGAAAAAATTCGTGCGCATCGAGCATTCGCGATTCGACGACCCGGCGGCGTATTTCAGCGGCCTGCAGGGACTATGCGACTCTGCCGTGGATTTCGTCGACGGCGCGGTGTTCGGCGCGCAAGAGCTGTATCTGACCACCGGAACCTTTGTCGACGAAGCGCCAACGGTCAGCGATTACACGTTTGAGCATATCTATTACCGTTCCATCCGCAATCAGCCCGTGGACTATCTCACCACGCATGATTTTCTGTGGAGATGGGATACGGACTGGTTCTGGTGTTCGAAGAGTTTCGGCGTTGAGAATCCGCTGATTCGCAGACTGGCGGGCCGAGCGCGCCTGAATTCGAAGACCTATACCGCGGTCATGCGCTGGAACAGCCGCTGGCAATTTACGCGGCGCCTTGATGCGTTGTTTGGCGTACGCCGCGAGTCGGTCATCCAGGACGTGGATATTCCGATCACCCGTGCCGCGGAATTTCTCGATTTCTTCCAGCGTGAAATCGGCATATTGCCGATCTGGATCTGTCCCATCCGCAGCCCGGACGAGCGGGTGTTTCCACTTTATCCGCTGCAGCCGTCGACGACTTATGTCAACTTCGGCTTCTGGGACGTCGTGAAGTCGGACAAATCGCAGCTTTCCGGCCATTTCAACCGATTGATCGAACGCAAGGTCGCCGAGTTGGGCGGTATCAAGTCGCTTTATTCCGACAGCTATTATTCAAGGCCGGAATTCGATGCGCATTATGGCGCCGCAGCCTACCGCGAATTGAAGGCGCGCTACGATCCGGCCGGTCGCCTGCATGACTTGTACGACAAGTGCGTGCTGCGCAGGTGATTCCGCACTAGTTGTTGAGCGCCTGAAGCGGCGCGGGGATGCGCCCGCCGCGACTGATAAAGCCAAGGCTCGACTCGCGGTGCACCGCCATGACCGGTGCGCGTCCCAGCAGGCCGCCAAATTCCACCATGTCGCCGACTTTCTTGCCGGGCACCGGGATGAGGCGCACGGCCGTGGTCTTGCGGTTGATCATGCCGATGGCCGCTTCGTCGGCAATGATGGCCGCAATCGTTTCCGCAGGGGTGTCACCCGGTATGGCGATCATGTCCAGGCCGACCGAGCATACGCAGGTCAAGGCTTCGAGCTTGTCGAAAGTCAGCGCGCCCATGCCGGCTGCTTCGATCATGCCGATGTCTTCGGACACAGGGATGAACGCGCCGGACAGTCCGCCGACATAATTCGATGCCATCGCCCCGCCCTTCTTGACCGCGTCGTTGAGCAACGCCAGCGCCGCCGTCGATCCGTGGGTGCCGACGCGCTCCAGGCCCATGGCCTCGAGGATCCTCGCCACCGAATCGCCAATCGCAGGGGTGGGCGCCAGCGAAAGATCGACGATGCCGAACGGCACGCCCAGCTTTTCCGATGCCGCCCGCCCGACTAGTTCACCCATGCGGGTGATCTTGAATGCGATGCGCTTGATTGTCGCCGCCAGCGTGCCGAAATCGGTCAGACCGTCTTTTTCAATGGCTCGCAGAACCGCACCCGGCCCCGATACGCCGACGTTGAGCACGCACTCCGGCTCGCCGATGCCATGGAAGGCGCCGGCCATGAACGGATTGTCGTCGACCGCGTTACAGAACACGACGAGTTTGGCGCAACCCAAACCGTCCTGCTTCGCGGTCAGGCGGGCGGTCTCCACGATGGTGCGCCCCATCAACGCCACCGCGTCCATGTTGATGCCAGCCTTGGTGGTGCCGATGTTGACCGATGCACAGACCCGTTCCGTGGTGGCGAGCGCCTGCGGGATCGACGCGATCAACGCATTGTCGCCGCGGGTCATGCCTTTCTGCACCAGGGCGGAGAATCCGCCAATGAAATTGACGCCAACCTCTTTCGCCGCACGGTCCAGGTACTCGGCCATCAGTACATAGGAGTCCGCTGCCGAACTTTCCGCGACCAGCGCGATCGGCGTCACCGAGATACGCTTGTTGATAACCGGGATGCCGTACTCGGAGGCGATCGCCTCTCCGCCACGCACCAGGTTTGCGGCGAGCCGGCAAATCTTGTCGTAGGCTTTCGTCGCGGCGACAGCCAGGTCGGGATGGCTGCAGTCGCGCAGGCTGATGCCCATGGTAATGGTGCGGATGTCGAGATTCTCCATCTGCACCA
>JBDTRK010000020.1:0-39004 GCA_039931685.1 Betaproteobacteria bacterium
TGGTGGCGAAGAGCAGGCCGCCGATCACGGCGCGGCCCAGCGGCGCGTTCTGCTCGCCACCTTCGCCGAGGCCGATCGCCATCGGCACCATGCCGATGATCATGGCCAGCGCGGTCATCAGCACCGGCCGAAAGCGGCTAAAGCCCGCATCGAGCGCGGCGGTAATCGAGTCGACTCCGGCCTGCAGTCGCTCGCGCGCAAAACTCACCACCAGAATACTGTTGGCCGTGGCAATGCCCATGGCCATGATTGCCCCGGTGAGCGCCGGAACACTGACGGTGGTGCCGCTGGCAAACAACATCCAGACGATTCCGGCCAGCGCCGCGGGCAACGCGGTAATGATGATGAAAGGATCGAGCCAGGACTGGAAATTGACCACCATCAGCAGGTACACCATCACGATGGCGAATATCAGGCCGTAGAACAATCCCTCGAAGGAGGACAGCATGGTCTCGATCTGGCCGCGCACAATCAGTCGCGAGCCTTTCGGCAGGTCCTTCATGCTCGCGTCGACGATCTTGTTGACGTCATCGGCCAGACCGCCCAGGTCGCGCCCTTGCACCGCGCCGAAAATATCGATGACCGGCTGCACATTCCAGTGGCTGCCCACTGCGGGTTCCGCGCCGCGCCCGATGGTCGCCAGGTCGCCGAGGATGCCCGGCCGGGCCGCGCCAGATCCCGAAATCGGAATGTTCGCCACGTCCTGCAACGAGTTGACGTTGTACTGCGGCGTCTGCGTGATGATGTTGTAGGACACGCCGTTCTTCGGATTCAACCAGAACGATGGACTGGTCTGGAAGCTGCCGGAAAGCGCGATCAACAGATTCGATGCGATGTCCTTCTGGCTAAATCCCGCCTGCTGCGCGCGCGTCCTGTCGACTTCGATGTTGAGCCGGGGCTGGTCGAAGGGCTGTTGTATGCGCAGATCGGCGATGCCATCGACCTGCTTGAGTTTCTGGAAAAGATTCAGCGCGAAGGCGCGGTTCGCCTCGATATTGCGCCCGACCACTTGCACGTCGAGCGGCGCCGGCAACCCGAAGTTCAGGATCTGGCTGACGATATCCGCCGGCAGGAAATAAAACGTCAGGCCGGGAAACTTCTCCGGCAGCTGCTGACGCAGTTCACGCATGTAGTGCTCGGTGGGCGCGTGCCCAGCGTTCAGCGCCACCTGGATATCGGCATCGGCCGGTCCCAACGTGCCGGACATGTTGTACGACATGTTGGTGCCGGACAGGGGCAGGCCGATATTGTCGATGATCGTGGCGAGCTCGCTGGCCGGAATGATGCGGCGAATTTCGTTCTCGACCAGGTCGCACAGGCGTGCCGTTTCCTCGATGCGCGTGCCGGTTTTCGCGCGCACGTGGAGCTTGAACTGACCGGCGTCCACGGTCGGGAAAAAATCGCGGCCGACGAACGGCAGCAGCCCTCCGGACAGCACGCAACCGGCGAGGAACAGCATCATGAAAAATTTCTGGTGGCGCATGCAGCGCTCGAGAAAACCGTGGTACTTGTCGCGCACGCCCTCGAACCCGACTTCAAAGGCGCGATGGAAACGCACGAAAGGATTGCGACTCGGCTTCGGGTGACCGTGCTCGTCGAGCACGCCTGCGCGCAGCAGGTACTTGGCCAGCGTGGGTACCAGCGTGCGCGAAAAGACGTACGAGGCCAACATGGCGAACACCACCGCTTCGGCCAAAGGCACGAACAAGTACCGTGCCACGCCGGTGAGCAGGAACATCGGCACGAATACAATACAGATCGCCAGCGTCGATACGAAAGTCGGAATGGCGATCTGCTGTGAGCCCTGCAGGATCGCGTCGTCGAGGGACTCGCCCCGCTCCATGTGCTGGCTGATGTTCTCGATCGCCACCGTGGCATCGTCGACCAGGATACCGACCGCGAGCGCCAGGCCGCCCAGGGTCATGATGTTGATGGTCTCGCCGAGCGCGAACAGCGCAATGATCGACGTCAGGATGGAAAGTGGAATGGTAACGGCGATGATCAGCGTGCTGCGCCAGCTGCCCAGGAACACGAGGATCATTAGCGCCGTCAGGCAACCGGCCAGGATGGCTTCGTGGATTACACCGTCAACTGCGGCGCGCACGAATATCGACTGGTCTGTCGCCGTCTTGATGACCAGGTCGGGTGGCAGGCCAGCCTGCATCTTCGGCAACTCGGCCTTGACGCGGTCGACGATGTCCAGAGTGGATGCGGTGCCGTACTTGAGGATGTTGACCAGCACCGCGCGCTGGCCGTCATGGCGCACGATATTGGTCTGCGGCTGAAAACCGTCATGCACCTGGGCGACATCGCGGATGTAGATGGTACCGCCGGCGCTGGTCTTGATCGGCAGGTCGTTCAGCTCGGCGATGGTCTTCGGGCTGCCGTTCATGGCGATGTTGTATTCCAGCTCGCCGATTTTCGCCGATCCCGTGGGCAGGATCAGATTCTGCGCATTGACGGCATTCACGACGTCCAGCGGCGACAGGTTTTTGGCCTGCAGTTTGCGCGAATCGATGTCCACCATTACGGAGCGGAACTTGCCGCCATAGGGATAGGGCATGACCGCGCCCTGCACGGTCGCGAGCTGGGTGCGCATGAAACTGTTGGCCAGGTCGAAAAGTTCGTGTTCGGCCAAGGTCTTGCTGGAAAGCGACAGCTGCAGGATCGGAACGGTCGACGCGTTATAGGTCAGGATCAGCGGCGCGGACGTACCTTGCGGATAGCCCCCGAGCACCGTCTGCGCGATGGCAATGATCTGGGCAAGGGAGGCCGGCAAGTTGGCGGTCGGATGGAAAAACACCTTGACCACGCCCACGCCGTTGTAAGTCTGCGACTCGATGCGCGCAATGTCGTTGACCGTGGCGGACATCGCACGCTCGAAGTTCGATACGATGCGGCCCTGCATTTCCTCGCTCGACAGGCCGGTATAGCGCCAGATGACGCTGACCACCGGAATGTTGATGTTGGGAAATATGTCGGTGGGGGTGCGCAGAATCGCCAGCGGCCCGATGATCAGGATCAGCAACGCCAGCACGATGAAGGTGTAAGGGCGGCGAAGCGCGAGTTGGACGATCCACATGTCGGTTGCGTGGTTGCGGGAACTGGAAACCTGAAAACAATAAAAACAGCCGCCGCCGGCGCGCGCTGCATAAATCTGCCGGACGGCAAGTGCGCCCCGCATTCCGGTTCATCTTGTAGAATCTTACAGTGGCGACCGGACTGTGGTGGTCCGGCATCATAGCAGAGCCGATGCGGCGGGCCGCATTACGCCGTGCGCGGTCATGGTCGTCGGCTGCACCCGGTTCGAGACCGACGCTACGGAATTATAGAGTTCACGATATGGGCCCGACTTTCCTATGAAACTGGTTGTCCAGCCCAAGGCCTGATCGATACCTATATCAGCGGGCAAAAAAAATTGGCCCCCGAATGTCACACGCATACATAATCCGCAATATTCCTGGTATCGAGACGCTGCGCATGCTGCGATTACTGATTGCCCTCGCATTTCTGCTGGTTGCGCCCGCCGTGGCCGCGCAGGAAGCCGAATCGAACGACCGGCTGACACTGATTCTGGGTCCTTACGTTCTTCACTACAGTTACGACCCAAACCACAACGACTATCCGGCCATGACCGGCCTGGAATGGGAGCCGCGCGGGTCATTGCTCGACTACGGTGTGGTTTATTTTCGCAATTCGTTCAGCCAGCCCAGCGTTTACGCCTATGCCGGCAAGCGCTGGTTTGCCCGGGACGACGATCAAGGCCTTTTCCTGAAAATCACGGCCGGCCCGTTGTATGGATACCGCGGGCAGTACGAGGACAAGGTTCCGTTCAACGACAACGGACTCGCCTGGGCCATCATTCCCGCGATCGGTTATCAGTATCACGACGTCAATGCACAGTTCGTGGTGCTCGGCAGTGCTGCCCTGCTATTCACAGTCGGCTACGATTTTTCCAAGTAATCCGAAGACGATGCGCATACAGGCGCACGTTCTTCCAGGTTGAACAAGTGACGGCTTATCGGTTAGGGTGGCGCCCCATGCGCCGGTATTCCGTCCCACAGATTTTCCTGCTGGCCATCGGCCTGAGCCTCATCGTTTCGGGACTTTTCCTCGACCAGATCCAGCGCGGCTGGGAACACTATCGCTATCCGAACGCGGTGTACTGGCAGGGCATGCGCCTGTTACCTGACCGCAACCAGACCATCTCGGCGGCGGGCGAGGATACGATGGTTGTAAAAACCGCCGATAGCCCGATGGCCAGGCTGACGCTGTTCCTGCGAGCGGACGACGGGCTCACGCCGCAGCAGCTGGTGCGCGCGCTGTGCGCGCGCGACTCCTGCAACAAGAGCACGCTGTCGGGGGATAGCGGCGACCGCGCGGCCGCGAACTACCGGATCGGCGGCGAGGCCTTGCAGATCGTGGTGATCCGGCTGCCGGGGACGAACGTCTGGATCGAATTCAAGGGCCCGCCGGACGCCCTGCAGCATTTCAGCGACCTGATCGAATCGGTGACGTCGCAGCTGGCGCAGCGCAATACCGCTGGACAGCACGGCACCTAAAAAAACGGGCACCCGCCGGGTGCCCGTACTGTTACCTGACCTTGCTGCCGCCGGTTCAGGAGAGCGCGCGAACCTGGCGTCCGCGGCGATCGCTGAAGCGGCGTTCCGGGAACGACAGATTGGTTTGCACATTGCGGCGGTCGGCGCGCTTGTCTCCGGTGCGCAGCTCGGCTTCGGGAACAACCGTTTGCGTCGAAACGGAGTAGGCCTGATAACCGGTCCTCAGCGCATTGTCCAGCAACTGGATGGAACGCTTGGCGGCCAGCATGACCTTGGTTTGCATGCGTTCGGTGGTGGCGTAGCGCTTGACGATTTCCATGGCGATCTTGGGATGTTCGTCGTCGTAATGCGCATGCTCGCGGAACCACTTGTAAGTCTTCGGTCCCATGTTTACGCCAGGCATGTCGCGGTAGGCTTCGAAGCCGTTCACCACCTTGCGCGCGATGTCGCCGGCAAGGCCTTCGATTGCAAAGCTGGTCGCTGCGACCGCCTCGGCCATTGAACCCTTGGTATTGATGTACCAGATCCAGTCTGTAAGCGATTGCACGTCGCGCAGGACTGGTCGCGTGCCGTCGGCGGCATCGAGCATTTCCTGACGCGTCAGGCCAAATCCCATTCCCATCCAGATCCAGTGTTCGGCGTGCGCTTTTTCGACACGGATGTTATCGATCAGGAAGGAGCGCGAATAATCGTCTTCGACCTTGATCAGGCCTTCGGCCAGGAACTTCGGAAAAGCATGGATGAACGGGTAAACCTGCAGGATCCAGCCGCGCATTTCGGCGATGGTCAGGCGGGTGTTGGCCACGCCTTCGCACCAGGGTCCGTTCAGCAGCTCGTCTTGATAAGGCTTCAGGTAGCCATTCAGCGACTCAACCCATTGCGAGGAAGACAACTCGTTCACGTCATTCATGGAGCCCATGCTTTTTTCCCCTTAAGTGATAAACGTCGAACCTTCAGAATCCCGTCGCGCGCAACGATGCTTGACGCGCCACTGCAAGTCAAATCTCACACTTTGATAAGTTTGAGAATTTCGTCATTACAATCATCTGTTTAATATAATTGACGGTGTTCGTTCGCATTGTGAAAGTATGTTAGGGCGACGAAAAAAAATCAGCCATAGGAGATTTCCGAAAACGACCTAAGGGGTTTCCCGATACGTGAGGCGGCGCGCGGACAGGGCGCCTTGCACACGATGAATGACTTGGGGTTGAAATCCGGCTCAGCCGGAGGCGGCCACGCGCAGGCGCGGGCCGAAGGGTCTTGGTTTAGCCACGCCGTAGCCCTGCGCGTAGTCGACGCCCATTTCGCGCAGCAGCTGGATGACCCTTTCGCCGTCGACGAACTCGGCGATGGTCTGCTTGCCCATGACATGGCCGATGCTGTTGATCGCCTCGACCATTGCGCGGTCAATCGGATCGTCCGCCATGTCCTTGACGAAGCCGCCGTCGATTTTCAGAAAATCCACCGGCAGGTGCTTCAGGTAGGCGAACGACGACATGCCAGCGCCGAAGTCGTCCAGGGAAAACAGGCAACCCAGCGCTTTGAGCTCGTTGATGAAATGCGTGGCCTTGTCGAGCTTGGCGATCGCTGCGGTTTCGGTGATCTCAAAGCAGATGCTTTGCGGCGATACGGCGAAACGGCCAAATTGCTCGCGCACGTATTCGAGGAAGCGCTCGTCGCCGATCGAGGCGCCGGACAGGTTGATGGCAAAGATGCCGGTGCGGCCGTCCTTATCTGCATGCTGCCTGGCAATGATGGCGAAAGCATTGCGCACCACCCAACGGTCAATCAACGGCATGAGGTTGTAGCGTTCGGCCGCAGGAATGAAAGCCATCGGCGGCACCAGCTCGCCCTTTTCGTCGAGCATGCGAATCAGGATTTCGCAGTGATCGTCGAGCCTGCGCGCAGGGTCCAGTCCGGCGATGTCCTGGGCATAGAGGACAAACCGGTCCTCCTCGAGGGCCTTCTGCAGGCGTCCGATCCATTCCATTTCGCCTTGCCGCATCGTCAATTCGGTATCGCCGGCGCGGTAAACCTGCACGCGGTTGCGGCCATTTTCCTTGGCCATATAACAAGCGGAATCGGCGGCGCTGAGCACATCCGTGAGCGTGAACATCCCGTCCGCCACATTGACCAACCCGATGCTCACGCCGATATTGAAGGAGCGCGCTTCCCACGCGAAATGGCATTCCATGACGGTCTGGCGCAGCCCCTCGGCGATACGCAGCGCATTGTCCGGTGCGCAATTTTCCAGCAGCACGCCGAACTCGTCCCCGCCCAGGCGCGCGAGCGTATCGCCTTCGCGCAATCGGCGCTGCAATACCGCGCTGACCTGGCGCATTAACTGATCGCCTGCGGCGTGCCCGCAGGTGTCGTTGACGACCTTGAACTGGTCGAGGTCGAGATACATCACGGCATGGTGGCGTCCGAGCTGCGCCGCGCTCTTCAACGCCAGACTCAATCGGCTCTCAAATTCGCCACGGTTGATCAGTCCGGTCAGCGAGTCGTGGCTGGCCTGGTAGGACAGCTTGGCGACATACTGGCGCTCCCGGCTGACGTCGCGCAAGACCAGCACCACGCCGGAGATCTCACCGCTGCGGGCACGGATCGGGGCCGCGGAAAGCTTGATTGGAACTTCGGTATCGTCGTTGCGCACCAGCAGCAGCGTGGACGTCGCCTCGACCGTGCGCTCCTCGCGCAACACCATTTCAATGGGATTCGGGGCGAGTTTGCGATTGGTCTCGTCGACCATGCGTAAAATCGCCTGCAGCGGCAGGCCCTGCGCCGTCCCGGTCGTCCAGCCGGTGAGTTGCTCGGCCACCGGATTCAGGTAGTCGACCCATCCATCGGTATCGGTGGTAATGACGCCGTCTCCGATGGATGCCAGCGTCACCAGGGCGCGCTCCTTCTCTTCGAACAGATCGGCGGCCGCCTGCCTGCGATCGGTCATGTCGGTAATCGAGCCGGCCATGCGCACGGGCTTGCCCGTCGAGTCTCGCACCGACTGCCCGCGTATCCGGAACCAGCCGTAGTCGCCGGCCTTGGTCTGCAGCCGCGTTTCCACGTCGAACGGCACGCCCTGCTTGAGGTGCCCCTCAAGTGCCGCTTCGGTCGCCACCTTGTCCTGGGGGTGGACGCGCGCCAGCACCTGATCCATCGAATCGCCCAATTCGTCTTGTTCGAAACCGAGCAATTGCCCGAAGCGCGGCGAGTGATACATTTTGCCGCTGACAACCATCCAATCCCACAAGCCGTCATTGCTTCCGGTCACAGCCAGGTCGAAGCGCTCCTGGCTCAGCTTCAGCGCGCGCTCCGCCCGTTCCCTGTGCCGGACCATGCGGCGCGACAGCAGTATGCCGATGGGGACGAGTATTCCCGCCGCGGCCAGGTTGACGATCAGCAGCAGCGTCTTGGTCTTGCGGGTCGCCTCGCCAAGGGTTCTGGTGAACTGGTCGGTCAGCGGTGAAAGGCGTGTATCGATCTCCAGAATGCGATCGCGAAACGCATGCAGTGCCGCGGGCGTGTCCCGGCCCGCAGAGATCGTGGCATGAAGATCCTCGGCCGCCGCGTTGAGTTCGGCAATGTAACGATCTCCCTCCGTCCACAAATCGATTACGGCGGCCATGAAATCGATATGGCGGAAACGCCGATACAGCATGATCAGTCCCGGGATGTCCTCGGGATGGTTACGCCCTTCGATGAATCCCTGCCAGGCGGCGGCGAAATCGGGATTCGGTTTTTCGAGTTCGAGGCGGGCTTTCTGATCGCCCAACGGAACTGCGATCAATTCACGGTAGCTGTAGTAATCCTCCACGCTGCCGGTCTCGGTATAGCGCAGCAGGGAGAACATCGCGCGCTTCTGCCCTTTCGACCACAGGCTTTCGCCTTCGGAATAGGACCGGGCCGCCACCAGGATATTCATGCTTTCGGCCGAAAGCATCAGCAATACGATGACGATGACCAGAAACGGCCAGATGATCTGCAACAAGCGCCGGCCGCCGGGCAGAATTTTCAGGATTCTGGACCAGCTTGCACCGCTGCTTTCCTGTTCGATGTCTGTTTCCATGCGATCGAGTTGCTATACGCTTTGCGTGACGCTTTGAACCGTCTCGGTATTCATGCCCTTCCGACAATCCCGCAGGCCCGGTAAAGCTGGATTATTGCATAGCTTACCGCGGATAAATTTAAACACTTTTCCAAGCATAGTCCGTAGCTTGCGTTCCATCCTTTAACAAATTAGTTAGGTTTTGGTCAAGAATGCTCGATTTGGAAGGAAAAGTGATCGGCTCGGCCCGTCAATTCAATCGAAAGCCTTCACCAGACCGGCCATGACCGCAGCGACCGAGGGCAAATCGCGTATTAATCCGACCGACTGGCCGGCGTAGAGCGCGAAGGCCTCGATTTCCCCCTTCGAACCCTGCATTGGCGCGGGTACGCCATAGCGCGGGATCGGATTGCCGTCGGGAAACGCTCCGATGATCTCGCCTTCGTGCGGACGTTTTCCGGTCGGCGGGCTGCCGGCGCCTTCCCACAGGCGGACCGTCGAATTGCGCAATGCCCGGTGCGGTGCGCCTGGCCAGCCCTGGTCGAACAGCGTGGTGTAGATCGTGTCCGTGGCATCGGCGGCCAGCAAAAGCTGCTTGAAGTCGTCGTGCGCGCCGGACTCCACCGTGGCCAGAAAACGCGTTCCCAGCCAAACGCCTTGCGCGCCGAGCGCGAGGGCGGCACGCACGCCGCGCACATCCGCCATGCCGCCCGCAGCGACAACCGGCACGCCGGGCACGGCGTCGCACACCAACGGCACCAGAACCATGGTGCTGACAGTGGACCAGACGTGGCCACCGGACTCCACCCCTTGCGCGACGACGATGTCGGCGCCGAGATCGACGGCGCGGCGCGCCTCGTCGGGCGAGCCCACCGTCTGCATGACGATCGCGCCGGCGTCCTTGGCAACGCGCATGTACGGCTGCGGATCCCCCCAGAACAGCGAGATCGCCTTGACGCCTTCCGCGAGCGCGATATCGAGGCGTTCGTGCTGATCCCACGGCATCGCCAGATTGACCGCGAACGTTCCCTTGGTGAGGGCGCGCGTCGCGCGAATCTTTTGGCGCATGGCGTCAGGCTTGTCCCAACTCGTGCCAAGCATGCCCAGTCCGCCCGCATTGGTTACCGCCGCGGCCAGTTCCGGCGGCGCGGTACGCCCCATTGGTGCCTGGAATATCGGATAGCGGATTGCAAGCAGCTCGGCAATGCTGTTTGGTTTATTGGCCATGTCCTTGCACGCGAAGAATGTCCGGAAAGTCGTGGGCGTAACGAATTGTCACATCGTAAACCATGCCGCGCATCGGGCGTTTTTGACAGCGTGAATCACCAACCTGAATGGAGTCAGATCATGAAAACCAGAATGGCCGCGCCCCTGCTTTTGGCCGTGCTGGCTGCTCCAGCCATCGCCGTCGACTATACGGACAGCGCTCCGGTGGTTTCCAGCGTGCCCGTATATCAAACCGTCAGCGAGCCACAGCAACAATGCTGGACGGAATCGGTCACCAGTTATGAACGCAATCGCTCGCCGGGCGGTGCCATTCTCGGCGGACTCACCGGCGGACTGCTTGGCAGCACGGTAGGCCGGGGTAACGGCCGGGTCGCATCCGCTGCGGTCGGCGCCGCGATCGGCGCGCTGGTCGGCGATCACCTCGGCAACCGGGACAACTACGAGGTCGCGGTAAGCCGACCGCAGCAACGTTGCCAGACAGTGCAAAGCTATCACCAGGTTCTGACCGGCTATCAGGTTACCTACTATTACAACGGTCGCAACACGACTGTCGTACTTCCCTATGACCCGGGTCCGCGCGTGCCGATCGCGATTGGCGTCGCCGGCGCTGCCCAATCTACCTACGTCAGTCCGACGGTTGCGCGCATCGATTATTACGAGCAACGCGGGCCCCGCATCTGGCACGATAAGCCGTACCGGGACCATGGTCATCGTGATCATGACCGGGATGACTGAGGTCACGAAGAGTTCTCTCCCCGTTGGGCGCCTCCGGGCGCCCTTTTTTTGATTCGAGCTGGAACGCACCACGCCGCGGTAAAATCGAATACCACCCTGCCTTGCCTGCGCCGCTCAAAAAAATCATGCTGACTTCCACGCCGAAGACCATTTTCCTCAAGGACTACACCCCGCCCACCTTTCTCGTTTCCAGGGTCGACCTGGACACCGACCTGCGTGAAGACCACGCGCTGATCAAGGCCACACTGACGATCGCGCGCAATCCGCAATCACCGGACCAGCACGCTGCGCTCATGCTCGATGGCGACGAATTGGAACTGCTCGCGGTCGCGCTGGACGGCAACGTGCTCGGCAGCGGCGCTTTCACATTGTCAGGCCAATGCCTGGAGATTCCCGGCGTCCCGGACCGGTTTGTGCTGGAAACCAGCGTCCGCATCCGTCCGAAGCTCAATACCAAGCTGATGGGCTTGTATGCATCCAGGGACGGCTACTTCACCCAATGCGAGGCCGAGGGATTTCGACGCATCACGTTTTTTCCAGACCGGCCTGACGTAATGTCGCGCTACACCAACACCATTCATGCGGACAAGGCGGCCTTTCCTTTCCTGCTCTCCAACGGCAACCTGGTTGCCTCCGGCGACGAGCCCGGCGGGCGCCACTGTGCGAAATGGGAGGATCCCTTTCCGAAGCCCGCTTATCTGTTCGCTATGGTCGCGGCGAAACTCGACCGTCTGGAAAGCGATTTCGTTACGCGCTCCGGACGAAAGGTCAAGCTCGGCGTCTTCGTCGAACCAGGCAAGCTCGACCAGTGCGGATTTGCCATGGATGCGCTCAAACGCGCCATGAAATGGGACGAGCAAGTGTTCGGTCTCGAACTCGACCTAAACCAGTACATGATCGTCGCGGTCGGCGACTTCAACATGGGCGCGATGGAAAACAAGGGGCTGAACATCTTCAACACGAAGTATGTCCTGGCCCGCGCCGACACTGCGACGGATACCGATTTCATGTTTCTCGACCGCGTGGTGGCGCACGAGTATTTTCACAACTGGACAGGAAACCGCGTCACCTGCCGGGACTGGTTCCAGCTGTCTCTGAAGGAAGGCCTTACGGTTTTCCGCGACCAGGAGTACGGCGCCGACACCTATTCGCGGCCGGTGCAACGCATCCAGGAAGTGCGCTCGCTGCGCGGCGCGCAGTTTCCGGAGGACGCGGGGCCGATGGCGCACCCGGTGCGCCCCGCGTCTTACATGGAAATCAGCAATTTCTACACCGCCACGGTTTATGAAAAAGGCGCCGAGGTGGTGCGCATGATCCATACGCTGATCGGCGCGCGAGATTTCCGCAAGGGCATGGACTTGTATTTCCAGCGTCACGACGGCCAAGCGGTGCGCACCGAGGAATTCGTACAGGCCATGCAGGACGCGGCGGGTGTGGACCTGGCCCAGTTCAAACGCTGGTACGAGCAGGCTGGCACGCCGCAACTCGACGTTGCGGCCGACTATGACGCGGCGAACCATCGTTACACGCTGACGCTGACGCAAAGCTGTGCGCCGTCACCCGGACAAACGGACAAGCTGCCGTTTCATATTCCATTTGCAATTGGGCTTGTCGCGCCGGACGGCAGCGACATGGCGCTTCAGCTCGACGGCGAAGCCAAGGCCGAAGGCGGCATGCGCGTGCTGTCGTTGACCAGGGAGCGGGAGAAATTCGAGTTCGTGAACGTGGCACAACGGCCGGTGCCGTCCCTGTTGCGCGGATTTTCCGCGCCGGTGAATTTGCGTTTCGACTACACGGATGCCGAACTGACCCATTTGATGGCGCACGACTCGGACGCATTCAACCGCTGGGAAGCCGGCCAGCGACTGGCCCTTAACCTGCTGCTGGCCGGCATCGGCGAATTCCGCGCGAAGCGCGCGCCCGTATTTCCCGATGCCTTCGTCAAGGCCTTCGCGCGCGTGCTTGCCGATGCGCCCGACGATCCCGCCTTCGCCGCCGAGGCGCTGGGATTGCCCGCGGAAGGCTACATCGCTGAACAGATGCAGGAGATCGACCCGGATGCCATCCATTCGGTACGGCGGTCGTTGCGCAGGCACATTGCCGTCGCGCTGCGCAACGAACTGCTGGCCACCTATCGCGCTTCCACCGCGCCGCAACCCTATAGCCCCGATGCGCGTTCGGCAGGGCAACGCGCGCTGCGCAATCTCTGTCTGGGTTACCTGATGGAGCTCGACGATGCGCAAGTGCACGCGCTGTGCGTCGCGCAGTTCGACCAGGCGGACAACATGACGGACTCGATGGCCGCCCTGTCGGCCCTGGTCAATGCCGCAGGCGAAGCGCGCGTGGGCGCGCTGCAGAAATTCTACGACAAGTGGAAAGACGAACCGCTGGTGCTGGACAAATGGTTCGCGGTCCAGGCGACCTCGCGCCTGCCCGATACGCTGGCCAGCGTGAAGCGCCTGATGCAGCATCCGGCATTCACGCTGACGAATCCGAATCGGGTACGCTCGGTGGTGAGCAGCTTTTGCCATGCCAACCAGGTTCGTTTCCATGCTGCGGACGGCTCTGGTTACGACTTCGCCGCCGACCAGGTGATTGCCATCGATGCCCTCAATCCGCAGGTCGCTGCGCGGCTGGCACGCAGCTTCGATCGCTGGAAGAAATTCGATCCGGCCAGGCAGACACTCGCGCAAGCGGCCTTGATGCGTGTTCGCGCCGGCGCAGGGTTGTCGAAGGATACGTTCGAAGTGGTGACCCGCGCGCTGGCGTAAGGCGCTGCAATCACAGGTCAAGCTGGCTCGGCATGCTTGATGCCATCATTGGCGCGTTCGGGAATCTCGGCCTGGATACAAAAAGTCGCCGCGCTGCTGTTTCGCGGCTACTCTAACTATATCGTGACGGGTGCGATCGTCGATGAAACGTCGGGCCATGCCAAAGGCCCGCCGGCCGCGGAACCTGATCCAGATTGCAAAGTCACGCGAGGCTATCCAAACGTCGCGGCGGTAGGCCCTTATTTCAAATAGCGGCACTTCGATCGTACTTTTTTGATCGGCCTCGAAATATTCATTCAGGCGCTGGAAGAAGTGGCTGCGAAAGCAGCAAGAAAAGCAAGTAAGTAACCTGACCTGGTGTCCGAGCCATGAGCGCAAAAATGCCCGTTACGATCTATCACAACCCGCGCTGCAGCAAGAGTCGCGCTGCACTTGCCATTCTCGCGCAGCACGGTATCGAGCCGATCGTTGTCGAGTACCTGAAGAATCCGCCGTCCAGGGACGAATTGCGCACCATCGTGGGCAAGCTCGGAATCAAAGCTGAACAAATCGTTCGCAAGGGCGCGGATCTTTACAAGGAGCGCTTCGCGGACGAACCGCTCAGTGACGAGCAGTGGCTGGGCATTCTCGCCAGCAATCCGATCCTGATTGAACGGCCGATCGTCATCCGTGGCGACCGGGCGGTGATCGGCCGGCCACCGGAAAAGGTCAGTAGCCTGCTTTAGAGCAATCGACCGTCGCCCGCACTCGACTGGCACGGGTGCCCTACTTCCCGGCGATCGCCGTGCTTTCCGGGTTGTAGCCGACTTCCTTCATGTACAAGGCCAATACGTTATCCATGCTCGCCGCGTGATTGCTAAACCATTGCGCCACGGCCCGCGCCAGCACCTGCCCGAAGCGCGTCTCGCCGGCAGCGACTCGGCGTCGGACTTCGCGCGCGGTTTCGAGCACGCCGTCATGCTCCCTGACGTGGCAGGTCAACGGCGGGTAAGTCATGTGCTCCATCCAGCGCTGCTCCTGCGCAAAATGCTCCTCGGTATGGCGAATGAACTCGTCGAGCACACTCAGCACATTCCCATCCGGGGCGTCCGCCAGGCGGTTCAGCAGTTCGATGAACTCGCGATGGGTGTCGTCCATGACACCTTTGTCGAGCACCAGTTCGTCGTTCCATTGCATGACCGGCATTGGGCGTCCTCGCCTGAATCGTATCGAGGCCAGCATTTTACCTGCCGCGAGTGTCACGCAGCGAGGACTGCTTAGTCTGGATCGACGAGCCTTGATTTGGGTCAATCCGGCCGATTTCCCAGCGGGCTATGCTGCCTGTCGTCGAAATGGAAGGGAAATCCATGACCAAGGCCTACACTCAAATTACCGCGGATATAAACCGGGGCATCGCCAAGATTCGTGAAGGAGCGCCCGAGGCATTGGCCGGATTCAGCGCGCTGGCCAAGGCGGCCATGAAACCCGGCGCGCTTTCGGCCGAAAACAAGGAACTGATCGCGCTCGCCATCGGCGTGGCAGGTCACTGCGACGGATGCATCGGTTTTCACGCCAAGACTCTCGCACGCATGAATACGCCGCGCGAACACATCATCGAAGCGCTCGCCGTGGCGGTCTACATGGGCGGCGGGCCCTCGCTCATGTACGCAGCCGAAACCATGCATGCGTTCGATGAATTCCGTTCCGAGGAAAACCGGCCCGCCGCCACCACAATCAGCTAGGTTCGTGCCTTATCCGACGAACGCCGCAGGCACAGGATCCTCTCCCAGTACCTGGCGCAGGACGGCCCAATGCATCGCCTCGTCGCCCAGAATGCTGGCGGCGGCGCGCGCAAGATCGCGGTTGCCGAATGCCGGCACCGCACCCAGATAGGCGGTCACCGCGCCCTGCTCGAGCTGCGCGGCAAAGCGCAACACGTCCGTCTGGTTCTTGAGCTTCTCCACCGGAAAATTGTACTGCTTAAGGCCCGCAACGGGACGTCCGCCCAGTTTCGAAACGGTCGCCGCCAGCAGGTCGGCATGCGCCTTGTGGTGGCCCTGGAATTTCAGCGCCACGGCTTTCACGCCGAGTTCGAGCAGGCCGCTGTCGGCGCCCAGCTGATAAGCTGCGACCGCTTCCCTTTCGGCGCCGAGGGCGGTATTCAGGATGGCGACGTCGGCCGCGCCGGAATCGGCGGAATTCTTCTGGGCGGCCGCCAGGTTTTCGCATCCGGCAAGCAGCGCGACAGCCGATGCGGACAGCACCAGCCCGGACTCGCCGAGAAACGCGCGGCGCGACGTGTTCAAACGATCATTGCGGGCAAACGACAGGAATGACATGGCCTCTCCTTCGAGATGAATGGATGGTGCGGGAATCCGGCGCGCGGAGCGCCGGTGAGGGATCAACCGCCGGAAGCCGGCGGTCAGGTGGTATCGGGAGAGCGGGTACGGCCGAGCACGGCACTGACGATGCGATCGCAGCGCGCGCCGTCGAACGCGAACGCATCTGCGGTCGCCATGTCGATATCGCGAGCCAAAGATTCGCGCAACAGGCTGCGCGCGCGAAAAAATCGCGTACGCACGGTGGCCTCGGGAATGTCCAGGCTGGCCGCGGTTTCCTCTACCGAGAGTTCTTCGAGCGCGCGCAACACGAAAACCGTCCGGAAGATTTCCGGCAGATCGTCGATGCGGCGCTCGATCAAGGCGCGCGTCTCGCCGCGCATGGCAGCCCCGTCAGGGAGCTCGGCGGGACTTTCGACCTGTTCGATCATTGCCATATCCGATTCCCCCGTCGTGGACTCGAGCGGAATGACCATGCTTTCCCGCTTGCGCCTGCGCGTATTCATCAGGGCCTCGTTGACGACGATGCGTGTTAGCCACGTGGACAGCATGGAATCACCGCGATAGCTGCCGATGGACTGATATGCATGCAGGTAAGCCAGTTGCAAGGCATCTTCTGCATCCGCGTCATTGCGCAGAATGGCGCGGGCAACGCGATAGAGCATGCGATTGTGTTTGCGCATCAGGCCCTCGAACACCCGCTCGTCGCCGGCCGCAATCCGGCGGGCGAACTCGCCATCCGACAGGCCGCTTTCCAGCAGTGCCTTCACTTCGCTTGCCTTGACTGCCGCAGTTGCCGACATGATGCGCTCCGTGGATTGTCTGACCATTGGATGCATGCAGCGCTTTGCGCGTTCCCGCTGCTTGATTTGGCTGCCGGAAACCTTGATAGTTGCGGGGCCATCGCCCCGACGCGCCCGCCAATCAAGCATGCCGGAACTTCCCGACATTGTCCTCTATGTAGAGAGCCTCGACGCGCGCATTCCTGGGCGGACGCTTGAACAGGTGCGTTTGCTGAACCCCTTTTTGTTGCGCACTGCGAGCCCACCTATCGCGGTCGTACACGGTAGAAAGGTGATTGGCGTCAGTCGCCTCGGCAAGCGCATTGTCATCGAGCTCGACGGCGATCTTTTTCTCGTGCTACATCTCATGGTCGCGGGCCGCCTGCGCTGGTTCGACGCCAAGACGAAGCTTCCCGGTCGCATTTCCCTGGCGGCGTTCGAGTTCGACCAAGGTACGCTGGTTTTCACCGAAGCCGGAACGCAAAGACGCGCCTCGTTGCATCTAGTAGCAGGCAAACAGGCCGCGCTTGCCCTGCACGCCGGCGGACTGGAAGTCCTTGAAGCGGATCTGGAGGCATTCTCGCAACGCCTGAAAGCCGAGAGCCACACCCTCAAGCGCGCGCTAACCGATCCGCATATCTTCAGTGGGATCGGCAATGCCTACTCCGACGAGATACTGCATCGCGCCAGGCTTTCCCCGATCTCGTTGACCGGGACACTCTCCGAAGAAGACGTCGCGCGTCTTTACCAGGCGACGCGATCGAGTCTGATCGAATGGACCGAGCGGCTGCGCAAGGAAGCGGGCGGAAAATTTCCCGAGAACGTCACGGCGTTCCGCGCCGGCATGGCCGTCCACGGAAGATTCGGACAACCCTGCCCGGTCTGCGGGGCGCCGGTGCAGCGCATCGTGTACGCAAAAAACGAGACCAATTACTGCGCGCGCTGCCAGACCGGCGGCCGGATTCTCGCGGACCGCGCGCTATCGAAGCTTCTCAAGAAAAGCTGGCCGCGCTCGATCGACGACATCGACTAGCCCGATGCGCATCCGCAGCGCGTGCGGAAAAAAAAGGGGGAAGGCAGGCCTTCCCCCGAAACGCAGCCGCATCCACTACTCGGGAGAGAGTCTTTGAGCGCGCCTGCGAAGCACGGATCTGCTGCTCAGCGAAATCCGCCGGACGCCGTGATGCGCTCGCCGGTCAGCCAGCCGGATTCGTCGGAAGCGAGGAACACCGCAACTTTAGCGATATCCTCGGGCTTCCCGAACCGTCCGAGCGGGGTCTGCGCAACCATCTGCTTCTCGAAATCGCTGCCGACCACCCCCGCGCTGTGCGTTCCCTCGGTCTCCACGCCACCCGGTGCTATCGTATTGACGCGTATGTTGCGCCCGCCGAGCTCCTTGGCCAGGACGCGCGTGACGGCATCGATGGCGCTCTTGGTCGCCGAGTAGACCACGGCATTGGGAACCGACATTTCGCTTGCAACCGAACTCAGGTTGATGACGCTGCCACCCTTCGGCCCGAAATGCTTGATCGCCTCCTGGATCGTGAGGATGCTGCCAAGCACGTTGGTGTTGAATTGCCGGTGGAACTCGGCTTCCGTGACCGCCTCGAGCGGCTCGAAATGATAGACACCGGCATTGTTGACCAGCACATCCGGCGCACCGTATGCCTTCTTCGTTTCGTCGAAGAGCTTCTTGACGTCAGCGGCTTTGGACATGTCGCCTTGCACCGCGATCGCCTTGCCACCCTTGCCGGAAATTTCCGACACGACCTTGTCCGCACCTTCCTTGCTGGATGCGTAGTTCACCACGACCGCCGCGCCTTCGGCCGCGAGGCCCTTGGCGATGCTGGCGCCGATGCCCTTCGAAGCGCCTGTAACGATGGCGGTCTTGCCCTTCAATCTGCTCATGAGCGTTCCCTTTTGTTAGTTCGATGTTTAGATAATCATCGAACTAACAAGCGCGCTTGTCAAGAGCAGGCCTTCCGCTCGTGTTTCAGATTTTGGAAAGTCGATCCAGGTAGGCGCGCAACACTTCGCGCTGCAATTCGATATTCATGAACTTGCCTTCCTTCTCGGTCTGGACCAGACCGGCCGTTTCCAGCTCCTTGATGTGGTGCGAGAAGGTCGCGGCGCTGACATCATGCTCGCCGCGCAGGGCAACGCACGCCATGGGCTCCTTGCAGGCCCCGAGTTGCCTGAGGATTTCATAGCGTCGCGGTTCAGCGAGCGCGCGGGAGATTCGCGCGAATTGCCGGTCGGTCAGCTGGGGAGATTTCGAAGTAGCCATCGTTGCAATCCGAACCCGATCTGCACTGATATAGATGTCTTATATATAGTTTCGTCCACCGAACCGCAAGCGGTCTCGTCCCGTGCGTAAAGCCACGGCGCCGCCTTGCCCTGCTATGGCACGGACAAGTCCGGCGACGAAGCCGACCGCGTTCCCGACAGCGGCCGGTTGTCCGTTGCGTGATAGGTAAAAACGGCGGCGAACTTGGTTTGCGCGGTGCGATTGCGCCCCGCCGCATGCAGCAGCCGAGCGTGAAAGAACAACACGTCGCCTTCATCCAGTTCGGCGGCAACCTTGGCCCGGATAACATCCTGGTTTTCTTCGAGGTCGGCACGGAAGAAGCGGTCCGCATCGTATCGATCGACGCGGAAATCCATGCGATGCGACCCGGGCACCAGCCACAGGCAACCGTTCTCCTCGTGTTCGGGGCCGAGGGCAAGCCACGCGGATACCAGTTCCGGTTTCTCGAACGACCAGTAGCGGATGTCCTGGTGCCAGCCGGTCGCGCTGCTGAATGCCGGGTTCTTGGTCATGATGCAGTTGTGGTGGGCCTGCGACAATTCCAGCCGCGAGCCCAGCAATTGGTGCATGCGAACTGCGAGATCGGGCGACGTCGCCCAGTCCCGGTAGATTTCGCTGCGTGCGCAGGCCTGCAGGATGCGGCGCACCGTCCGGCCGCCGGGGGCATCCAGTGATTCCGGCGCACCGGGATAACGGACCTGGGCTTCGTATTCCAGCGGAGGCGCTTCGGCGACAAGGTCGCGCCGTGCCAGCCCCTTCATGCTTGCGCATAGCGCGCCTGCAACGAGGCCGCGCACGATGACGAATCCGTCGCGGGCGAATTGATCGAGTTCTGCCGACGAAAAGCCGTTCAAAGGATGGACCGCGGTCGAAAAACCGAAGCGCGAATTCTACCGGGGAACCCGACACGACATTTCAGAACGCAGGCGCGGCCGATCGCCCCCGCCGGCAATCACCGGCCACCGCCTTTGCTTCAGCGATAGCTGGCGTTGAACCGCTCCAGCGCGGCGTTGCCGGGGCACAGTTCCTTTTCGCCGAGCCCGTTGAAAGGGGCTTCGACGGTGCCAAGATGCGCGTGCAGGTCTTCCGGGTCGCGATCGACGTGCAGCACTCCGGTCACGATCTCCCCCGCCGCCTTGCGTTCCTGCAGGAAGTTCATCGCTGCAATGCGGTTGTGCACATCGTATTCGGCGGCGAGCTTGCGCAGTTTGAGCACCGAACCGTCGTGTTGCGTAATTTCCTCGACTGTGCCCGGCGCGTAATCCGCCATGATCGGCGCGCGCGGCAGCATCACGTCGAGCTGGTTGACCGCTTCGTTGTGCTCGCGCACGTAGTCGAAGCCCTTGGTCGAGCCCGGATGGTTGTTGAACGCCACGCACGGCGAAATGCAGTCGATGAACGCGGCGCCGCGGTGCAGGATCGCGCCCTTGATCAGCGGCACGAGCTGCGCCTTGTCGCCGGAGAAACTGCGGGCAACGTATGAGGCACCCAGTTCCATCGCCAGCAAGACCATGTCTATCGGGGCGTCGGCATTGATCGCACCCTTCTTGCTCTTCGAGCCGCGGTCCGACGTCGCCGAGAACTGGCCCTTGGTCAGTCCGTACACACCGTTGTTCTCGACGATGTAGACCATGTTCACGCCGCGCCGGACACTGTGGGCGAACTGCCCCAGCCCGATCGACGCGGAGTCGCCGTCGCCGGAAACCCCGAGGTAGATCAGTTCGCGGTTGGCCAGGTTGGCACCGGTCAGCACCGAGGGCATGCGGCCGTGCACACTGTTGAATCCGTGCGAGCTGCTCAGGAAATAGGTCGGGGTCTTCGACGAACAGCCGATGCCGGACAGCTTGGCGATGCGATGCGGCGGCAGGTCGAGTTCGAAGCAGGCCTGGATGATGGCGGCGCTGATTGAGTCGTGGCCGCAGCCGGCGCAGAGCGTGGAAACCGTGCCTTCGTAGTCGCGTCGCGTGAATCCAAGCTTGTTGGCCGGCAGTTGCGGGTGGTGCAGCTTCGGTTTGGTGATGTAGGTCATGGCGAACTCCTGTGTCCTGGCGTATCGCTCACGGCGATACTTTCCTCATCGGCGTCACTTTCAGGGCCTTGGCGTCTTCGGCGATTTCCCGGACGATGAAACGCGCGGTGATCGGCGTGCCGTCATAATGCAGCACCGGCGTGAGTTTCGCGGGGTCGATCTCGCATTCATTGACGATCAGCATGCGCAGCTGCGCGTCGCGGTTTTGCTCGACCACGAATACATGATCATGCTCGGCGATGAAATCCCCGACTTGATCGTGGAAGGGAAATCCGCGCACGCGCATCGCGTCGAAGTGAATGCCCTGGTGTTCCAGGACATCGAGCGCTTCGTGCATCGCCGGGCTGGTCGATCCGTAGTAAATCACGCCCAGCCGGCTCGGCTGCAATGCCGCCCTGACCTGCGGCTTCGGGATCAGGTCCTTGGCCGTTTCAAACTTGCGCAGCAAGCGCTGCATGTTGTCCATGTAGTCCGGACCTGCTTCGCTGTAGCGCGCGTAGCGATCCTTCGTGGTGCCGCGCGTGAAGTACGCACCGCGCGTGGGATGCGTACCCGGATAGGTCCGGTAAGTGACGCCGTCGCCATCGACGTCCAGGTAACGGCCGAATTCCTTGCCGGACTCCAGCGCGTCGAAGGACACCACCTTGCCGCGGTCGTAGCGACGCGCATCGTCCCAGGCAAGCGGACGGCACAGCCGGTCGTTCATGCCGATATCCAGGTCCAGCATCACGAAAACCGGCGTCTGCAGGCGCTCGGCGAGGTCGAACGCGTCGGCCGCGAAGTCGAAACTCTCCGCCGGGTCTTCGGGAAACAGCAGCACATGTTTGGTGTCGCCGTGGGACGCGTAGGCGCAGGCCAGCACATCGGCCTGTTGCGTCCGGGTCGGCATGCCGGTCGACGGTCCACCGCGCTGCACATCAAAAATGACCGCCGGAATCTCGGCGAAATAAGCCAGGCCGATGAATTCCTGCATCAGCGAGATGCCAGGACCGGACGTGCAGGTAAATGCGCGCGCACCGTTCCAGCTCGCACCTATCACCATGCCGATCGAGGCGAGTTCGTCCTCGGCCTGGATTACCGCATAGCGATTGTCGCCGGATTCATCTTTGCGATAAGTCCGACACTGCCGCGCGAATGCTTCCGCCAGGCTCGACGACGGCGTGATCGGATACCAGGCGGCGACGGTTGCGCCGCCATACACGCAGCCAAGTGCCGCTGCCGTGTTGCCATCGATGAAGATGTTGTCGCCCACCGCGGCGGCGCGGCGCACGCTCAGGCCGATCGGGCACTCGAAATGCGCTTTTGCATAGTCGCGTCCCAGATGCAGCGCACGGATGTTCGGCGCGATCAGCTTGTCCTTGCCCTGAAACTGCTCGCCGATCAGCTTCTCGATCTCGGCGATGTCCATGTCCAGCAGTGCCGCCAACGCGCCGACATAGATAATGTTGCGAAACAGCTGGCGCAGGCGCGGATCGGAATACTCGCGGTTGCAGATCTCGGTGAGCGGTACGCCGATGACCCGCACGTCTTCGCGGAACTTCGATTTCGGCAGCGGCTTGGTCGAGTCGTAGAACAGATAGCCGCCGGGATCGATGCCAAGCACGTCCCTGTCCCAGGTCTGCGGATTCATCGCCACCATCAGATCCACGCCACCGCGCGCGCCGAGATAGCCGGCTTCCGATACGCGTACCTCATACCAGGTGGGCAGACCCTGGATGTTGGACGGAAAAATGTTGCGCGGGCTGACTGGCACGCCCATGCGCAGGACGGCTTTCGCGAACAACTGGTTGGCCGAAGCCGAGCCCGAACCGTTGACGTTGGCGAACTTGACGACGAAGTCGTTTATTTTTGGCTGCGACATGCCGGCCCCGCGTGCGATACGTCCAGAAGGAATTTGCGCATGTCCCAGGCTCCGGTCGGGCAACGCTCGGCGCACAGGCCGCAGTGCAGGCACACGTCCTCGTCCTTGGCCATGATGCGGCCGGTCTTGAGCGAATCGGATATGTACAAGTCCTGGGAGGTCCGGTCGGCAGGCGCATTGAGCCGGGCGCGCAAGTCTTCCTCTTCGCCGTTGGCGGTGAAGGTGATGCAATCCATCGGGCAGATGTCCACGCAGGCATCGCATTCGATGCAAAGCGGCGGAGAGAAGACCGTCTGCACGTCGCAGTTCAGGCAGCGCTGCGCTTCGGCAAGGGCCATTTTCGCGTCGAAACCGAGTTCGACTTCGACCTTGATGTTCTTGAGCGCAACCGCCTGGTCCTTCAGCGGCACCTTGTGGCGCAAGTCGCCCGAGACATCGTTGTCGTAACTCCACTCGTGGATGCCCATTTTCTGGCTGACCAGGTTCACCAGCGGTCCGGGACGCACACGGATGTCCTCGCCGTTACAGAACTTGTCGATCGAAATCGCAGCGTCGTGGCCGTGCGCGACCGCCCATATGATGTTCTTAGGACCGAATGCCGCGTCACCGCCGAAAAATACGCGCGGCTGCGAGGC
This sequence comes from Betaproteobacteria bacterium, assembly GCA_039931685.1. Lineage (GTDB taxonomy): Bacteria > Pseudomonadota > Gammaproteobacteria > Burkholderiales > JACQAP01 > JACQAP01. The sequence goes on from JBDTRK010000020.1 coordinate 23,274, forward strand.
CTGGAAAGTCACCTTGTCGACCACCGGCATGCCCGACTTGTCGAAGTCGATGCCGGCATCGCGTTCGATCCAGGGGAAGGAATTCTCCTGGCCAACCGCGACAAGCACGTCGTCGCAATCGAATCGCTGGTTCGGCTCGCCGGTGGGCACCAGCGTGCGGCGCCCGGCATCGTCGAATACCGCCTTGACCTTCTCGAAGGTCATGCCGATGAGCTTGCCATCGCGGTGCTCGAAAGTTTTCGGCACCAGGAAATTCAGGATGGGGATGCCTTCGTGCGCGGCATCCTCCTTCTCCCACGGGCTGGCCTTCATTTCATCGAATCCGCTGCGCACGATGACTTTGACGTCTTCACCGCCCAGACGCCGCGAAGTCCGGCAGCAATCCATCGCCGTATTGCCACCACCCAGCACGATCACGCGCCTGCCGATCGCGCCGACATGGCCGAAAGACACGGACGACAGCCAGTCGATGCCGATATGGATGTTTTTCGCCGCTTCCTTGCGGCCGGGCAGGTCCAGGTCGCGGCCGCGCGGCGCGCCGGTACCGACGAAAACCGCATCGAATCCCTCGGCCAGCAGTTTCTTCATGCTGTCGATGCGCACGCCGCCGCGGAATTCGACGCCGATGCCGAGCACGTAGCCGACCTCCTCGTCGATCACTGGCTCTGGCAGGCGAAAGCGCGGGATCTGGGTGCGGATCATGCCGCCCGCTTTCGGATCCTGGTCGAAGACTACGACTTCATAACCCAGCGGCGCCAGATCGCGGGCAACCGTGAGGGAAGCCGGCCCACCGCCGATACAAGCGACACGCTTGCCGTTCTTTTGTGACGGCGCGCTCGGCAGGCGGGCGTGAATGTCGCCCTTGCTGTCCGCGGCCACACGCTTCAGTCGGCAGATTGCGACCGGCTCGGGCTTGGCCTGGTTGTGCTCTTCGACGCGCCCGCGCCGGCAAGCCGGTTCGCAGGGCCGATCGCAGGTGCGACCGAGGATGCCGGGGAAGACATTGGAGTTCCAGTTCACCATATAGGCGTCGCCGTAGCGGCCGGCGGCGATCATCCTGATATATTCCGGAACAGGGGTATGGGCGGGACACGCCCACTGACAGTCCACGACCTTGTGGAAGTAGTCGGGTACCGCGATATCGGTGGGCTTCAAAAATGCTCCTCCGGTTGGGCGCTTGCCTGCGAACTTTTATCGCCCGCCGGGTCCGATCAGCTCGGAGCTCATTCGAAAAGCGGGTTCTTGGCTGCCCAATTCGTACCTCTAGTGTAACCCGATGTAACCCTGTAGTTAACAGTCCTGCACTAATCCAGTACGTGTGAAACCAGCCCGTCGGCCAGTTTCGGCTCAAACCAGGTCGACTTTGGCGGCATGACTTCATCGACATCGGCGACCGCCATGAGGTCCAGCATGCGTGTCGGGAACAACGAAAACGCCACTGCCATTTCGCCGCTGTCGACCCGCTTCTCAAGTTCCGCCAGGCCGCGGACGCCGCCGATGAAATCGATGCGTTTGTCGCGGCGCGGGTCGCTGATGCCAAGCAGCGGCGCGAGCAGGAAATCGGCAAGCAAGCTCACGTCCAGACGCTCGACCGGGTCGCCGGCCGGCACGACAGCGGGATGGATGTTAAGCCGATACCACTGCCCCGACAGGTACAGGCCGAACTCGCCGGGCTTGCCCGGCGTGACCGCGCCCGAAGCGGCATGCAACGCAAAGCTGCGTCCCAGCTTCGACAGCAATTCCTGGCGACTGAGTCCGTTCAGGTCGGCCACGGTGCGATTGTAGGGCAGGATGCGCATCTGCTGGTGGGGAAACGCCACCGCCAGGAAAAAATTATAGGCCTCGTCACCAGTGTGATCCGGATTCGCGGCTTTGCGGGCCGCGGCAACGCGCGAGGCCGCAGCCGAGCGATGGTGGCCATCGGCGATATACAGGGCCGGCATCGCATCGAACGCACGGGTCAGCAAACCGATCGCATCCGTGCCGTCGATGCGCCACAGACTGTGGCGCACACCTGTGTCGGCCACAACGTCGGCGACCGGTTCGCTTGCGCTGGCTTGCGCCAGCAGCGCATCCACTTCCGGCGCGTCCGGATAGGCAAGCAGCACCGGTCCGGTCTGCGCGTTCAAGGCTTCGATCTGCCGGACCCGGTCGTCCTCCTTGTCCGGCCGGGTGAACTCGTGTTTGCGAATGCGATTGCGGTCGTAGTCGGCGACCGAGGCGGCCGCCACCACGCCGGTCTGCGCATGGCCATCCATGATCAGACGGTAGGCGTAGAAACTCGGTCGCGCATCGCGTTCGAGCACCTTCTGCGCCAGCATGTGCCGCAGATTCTCCGCGGCCTTCGCATAGACCTGGGGCGCGTAGGGATCGGTGCCGGGCGGCAGGTCGATTTCCGGCTTGGAGATATGCAGGAAACTCCATGGTTTGCCCGCGGCACGCTTTCGCGCCTCTTCGGTGGAAAGCACATCGTAAGGCGGTGCCGCGACGTCGGCGGCGCGCCCCGGGGCGGGACGCAGGCCGGTAAACGGGCGAATCAGGTGCAACGACTTCTCCTCCACAAAAAGCAAATGGCCTGACATCATCAGGCCGCCCTGCGCTAAATCCTAACAGACTGAATACCTAGTCTAGTTCAAAGTCTCACCACGAAGATCACGAAGAAAGGCATGAAGACGGGAGCAATCTCGAATCGATGGCTGCAACGGTGCGTTTCAGGTGGCGCAACGTCAACCTTGGTTATTGGCCCTGCGTTCTTCTTCGTGTTCTTCGTGGTGAGATTTCCGATTTAGTCGTTGAGCAAGCCGATCAACCGTGCTTGAACACGATGGTCTTGGTATGCGAAAACTCTTTCAGGGCTTCGAAGCCTTTTTCGCGACCGTGGCCGCTTTTCTTGACGCCGCCGAACGGCAATTCAATGCCGCCACCCGCGCCATAACCATTGACGAACACCTGGCCACAACGCATTTTCTTCGCCACCCGCATCTGGCGGCCGCCGTCGCGTGTCCAGATGCCGGCCACAAGGCCGAACTCGGTGGCATTTGCCAGCTTGACCGCGTCGGTCTCGTCCTCGAAGGGAATGATGGACAGCACCGGGCCGAAGACTTCGTCGCAGGCCAGCGAATTGTCACGCGGCACTGGGCCGAACAGCACCGGCGCGACATAGTAGCCGCCGGCCGGCACGCCCTCGGCAATCCGTGCCTCGGCCAGCACCGCAATGCCGTCCTTTTTCGCGCGCTCGATGAAACCATGCACGCGTTTCATCTGGTTCTGCGAGATCAGCGGTCCACAATCCAGGTCCATGGCATGGCTGCCGACGCGCAGTTGCTTGAAGCGCGCGACCACCTGTGCAACGAATTTGTCGTAAATCGACTTCTGCACCAGCACGCGGCTGCCCGCAGAGCAGGTCTGGCCGCCGTTTTGCACGATGGCGTTGACCACCACCGGCACCGCGGCGTCGAAATCGGCATCTTCGAATACGATCTGCGGCGACTTTCCCCCCAGCTCCAGCGTGCAGCCAATGTGATTTTCAGCGGCAGATTTTTGTACCAGCGTGCCGACTTCCGGCGAACCGGTGAACGAGATGAAGTCGATCCCCGGATGGGCGGCGAGCGCGGCGCCGGCCTCTTCGCCGATGCCGGTCACCACATTCAGGGCGCCGGGCGGAAAACCGACTTCCTGCGCGAGCTGGGCGATCCTGACCGGCGCAACACAGGCGTCTTCGGCGGGTTTCATGACCACAGCGTTGCCCATCGCCAGCGCGGGTGCCAGGCTGCGGCCGAACATCTGCGCCGGATAATTCCACGGAATGATGTGGCCGGTGACACCTTTGGGCTCGCGCAGAATGGTCACCATATAGCCGTCAAGGAACGGGATGGTGTCGCCGTGAACCTTGTCGGCCGCGCCGCCGTAGTACTCGAAGTAGCGCGCCGTTGCGGTGATATCGGCACGCGCCTGTTTCAGCGGCTTGCCGCAATCGCGCGCTTCGAGCAGCGACAGCTCTTCGTGGTGGGCAAGGATGGCTTCGCCGAGCTTCGTCATGAGTCGGCCGCGCTCGACCGCCGTCATCTTGCCCCAGGGGCCCTCCTCGAAGGCATGCCGCGCCGCCTTGACCGCTGCATCGACGTCCGCCTTGGTGCCGCGCGCGATCGTGGCGAACGCCTGTCCGTCGCTCGGGCTGACCATATCCAGCGTGCGGCCGTCGGATGACGGCTGCCACTTGCCACCGATCAGGTTCTGGTAAGAGACCATCGACTGTTCTGCAACCCGCTTGGCGGCCATCACGCTGCTCATGCTTTGCCTTCCCTTCCTGTCTATTGTTTGAGCGGGAGGAGCGTCAGTTCCACCCGGCGATTCAGCGTGCGTCCTGCTTCCGTGTCGTTGCTGGCCACCGGATGCATTTCCCCGGCGCCGACGGTAATCGTGCGTTCCTGTTTGATGCCCTTGCTGATCAGGTACTGCGCGACCGCGCTGGCACGGCGCTCGGACAATTTCTGATTGTAATCGGGTTTGCCGACGCTGTCGGTGTGGCCGTCCACCTCGACGATGGTCTTGTCGTATTTTTTCAGCACCAGGGCGACGCCGTCCAGTACTTTGAAAAACGACGCATTCATGTCCGCGCTTGCCGTGCTGAATGTGATGTTGCCGGGCATGTTCAGGGTGATATGGTCCCCCTGCCGGGTCACCGAAACGCCGGTTCCCTGCATCTGCCGGCGCAATTCGTCCTCCTGCCTGTCCATGTACGCGCCGACCGCGCCACCGGCCAGGACGCCGATGCCGGCGCCGATCAACGCGCGCTTGCGACGTTCGCGCGCATCTTCGCCGCTAATGGCGCCGACTACCGCGCCCGCCGCAGCGCCGATGACCGCCCCCTTGGTTGTTGAGTTGTATTTCTCTTCCCCGGTATAGGGATCAAATGTCTTGCACGCGCCCAGAACGAGGACGGCGAGAGTAATGCTGGCGACGAATCTTTTCATTTAGTTTCCTGGATTGGATGGGATGACGGGAATGACGTCTGCGGCCGGATGGCCGCGGGGACGGCGCGTAAAATTTTACCAACGTGTCCCCGCGTCATCCTGGGCAAAATCGTCGGGATTGGGCGACAGATCGGGATTTGCGCGACAGCGAGGCGCCCTCACGATGCACCAGGGTCGATCCGGGATTTGTCCGGCGAGGCGGGCTGAGGCGTGCGCCGCAGTACCGGCGCGGGGTCGTGCTCAGGGCCGGATGTAGACGTAACCCTCGCGGGCCTCGAGCCGGGCGATTTCGGCGACGCCGGAGGGCACGATGCTGACTTTCTCGATGAGATCTCCCTGCGTCAGCTTCATCGCGGTCATGCTGTTCTGGCAAATGCGGAATTGCACGCCTTTGGCGGCGAGCTGATCGACCCACTCGGCGTAAGGCTGTCCGCCCGCATCCTGGGCGCCGAAAGTAAAGGCACGCACGCCGGTCGACAAGGCCACCACGACGATTTTTACTGACGGATCCGCGACCAGGTGGTTGTTGATGTTATGCATCGCCAGCGTCGCCTGCCGGTCGTCGGCCAGGTGATAGACCACCTTGATCGCCTCGTCGGCCCGCGCCAGAGCCCCTCCGGTCAGCAAGGGCCCCGCAATCAGCGCCGCGACCAGAGCAAAAAAATTGATCGTTTTCATGCGTTGTTTTCCAAATTGAAATGCGGGTTACAGCAAGCCCAGCCCAGCCAGATCGGCGCGCAACTGCTGCGGGCCGCTGAAATGCAGGGCATGCAGACCCGCCTCACGCCCCGCTTCCACATTGCGCAGGCTGTCATCGATGAATACCGCGCGTGCCGGGTCGAGCCGGCAACGTTCGATGGTCAACGCAAAGATACGCGGATCGGGCTTCGCCAACCGGACCTCGCCGGACACCACGATATTCTCGAACCATTTCAGGAATTCGAAGCGGCGGCGCGCGACCGGAAAGGTTTCAGCGGACCAGTTGGTCAGCGCGTGCAGCCGATGTCCCTGGGCGCGCAGTTCGGCGAGGATCGCGACGCTGCCGGCGATCTCGTCACGCAGCATCGTTTCCCAGCCGTCGCGCCATAGCGCGATCTTGTCCGCATGCTGCGGATGCACGGCGATGCGCTCGGCGACCGCCTGGTCGAAGGACTTGCCGGCGTCGATGTCATGATTCCACGATTCCGGCACGATTTCGGCGAGGAACCGCTCCATGGCCTGCTCGTCGCCATTGAACAGCGGGCGGTACAGGTAACGCGGATTCCAGTCGATCAGCACCGCACCCAAATCGAACAGGATCGTGTCCAACGCAGCCGCACTCATCTTTCAGCGCTTCTTCTTCCAGGCTTCGTACTCGGCGCGCATGGGTTCGTTCGGCGGATAGGTGCCCGCAATCGGGGCGCCGGCCTGGACTTTTTCCAGCACCCAGGCTTCCAGGTCTTCCATCTCCAGGCCGCTTTGCGCGACCTGCTCCACTACATGGCGCGGAATGCAGACCACGCCTTCTTCGTCGCCGACCATGATGTCGCCCGGCATCACCAGCACGTCGGCGCATCCGACCGGCAGGTTGATGTCCATCGCAAGATGGCGATGGACGTGTGCCGAGGCGGCCATGTTCTTTGCGAACACCGGAAAGCCGAGCTTCTGGATCGAGGCATAGTCGCGCATTGCGCCGTCGGTCACCGCACCCGCCGCGCCGCGCGCCTTCAGCCGCGACATGAGTATTTCCCCGCCGGCGGCCACCGTATCGATATTGCGGCAATCGAGCACCAGCACCTGGCCCGGCAGGATTTCATCGATCGCCTTGCGCTGCGGATAGCCCGGCTTGCCGATTGCCTCGAATGTGGCGAGGTCCTCGCGGGCTGGTACGAAGCGTACCGTCACCGCTTCGCCGGCCATGCGCAGCGCCGGATTGAGGGGCCGCACGCCGGTCAGATAGGTGTTGCGAAAGCCCAGCTTGAACAACTGGGAAGTCAGGGTTGCAGTGGAAATACGCTTGAGTTGCTCGAGGATCTGCGGCGCGACGGGAGCGGGTTTCATGGTGCGGTTCCTGCACTGATCGGGAGCCGTATCGTACCCCAAGCGGCCGCTGCGCCTGCTCGCAGCCTCTGGCTTCAGTCGTACACGGCCAGCTGCTTGCCGCGCGTTTCGGGCAGCATGGTCACGGCAATAATGACCACGACGAACGCAGCACCGGCAAACAAGCCAATGGCACTGCCGAGCGGCATGCTGGTGCTGAGCAGGCCCACCAGCGCCGGAAACAGCGCGCCGATGCCGCGACCGAAATTGTAGGCGAAGCCCTGTCCGGACCCGCGCACGCGGCTGGGGAAGAGTTCAGTGAAATAGGCGCCGACACCGCTGAAATTGCCCGAGACGAAAAATCCAAGGGGAAACCCGAGTACGAGCATTTGCGCGTCGCTAATCGGCACCAGCGTGTAAGTGACCGCCGTCAGCGCCGAACAGACTGCGAACAGGAAGAAAGTATTGCGCCGTCCGATATGGTCCGACAACCAGGCGGCCGTCAGGTAACCCGCCAAGGCGCCGGAGATGATGACCGCGAGATAGCCACCGGTGCCGATCACCGACAGCCCGCGCACGGTCTTCAGGTAAGTCGGCAGCCAGATGGTCACAGCGTAATAGCCGCCCTGCATGCCGGTCGCCATCAGGCTGGTCAGCAGCGTGATGCGCAGCAGCTTCGGTGAGAAGATTTCCAGGAAACTGGCACGCTGGATGCGCGCCCGCGCGCGCGTGGCGGTGAATATTTCCGGATCCTTGACGTGGCGGCGGATGTAGAGCACCAGCAGCGCCGGCGCCAGCCCGATCCAGAACAGGGCGCGCCACGCCAGGTCTTCAGGCAGCAGCGAGAAGAAAACCGTGAAGGCCAGCGCGGCCGCGCCCCAGCCCACGGCCCACCCGCTTTGCACCGTGCCCACCGCCTTGCCGCGATGCTCCGCACGGATGATTTCCCCGATCATCACCGAGCCCACCGCCCATTCCCCGCCGAAGCCCAGGCCTTGCAGGCTGCGCACGATCAGCAATTGCTCGAAGGACTGAGTGAACCCGCACAGGAAGGTAAAGCAGGCAAACCAGGCGATCGTGATCTGCAGCATGCGCACGCGTCCGATCCGGTCGGACAACGCGCCGGCGATCCAGCCACCCAGCGCGGACATCAACAGCGCCGACGTGGCGATCAGGCCGGCCTGGCCTTTGCTCATTCCCCACGCGGCGATCAATGCGGGGATGACAAAGGTGTAGATCATGAAGTCGAAGGCGTCCACCGACCAGCCACCGTAGGCGGCAATCAGGGTCTTTTTCTCCTGCGCCGACAATTCCCGCATCCAAGCGAACATGTCCCCTCCCCGCGTGCAACCTTGTGGCCCCGGCGCGAAGCGGATGGCCTGCCGCACCAGGCGTCGCCTGTGCCGTCAATTCACCGCAATGTGCTCTGCAGCTTGCCGAGTTCGATCTGATTGATGGTGGGTGGCAGCTTGATGGCCAGAGCCTCGAGATAGGCGCGTTCCAGGTCCTGCGCCTTGCGATTGCGCATGGCCACGACCAGGTTGGCCCGGATTTCCGCCAGCGGCCGGGTACCCGCTGCGCGCTTGTCCAGCAGTTTGATGAGATGCCAGCCGGCGGCGGATTTGATCGGCTGACTGACATCCCCCTTGTTCATGCCCGCAACGGCGCGGCGGATCTCCGGAACCATTTGCTCGTCGCTGACCCAGCCGAGTTCGCCGCCCCTTTCCGCGCTTTCGCGATGCGCGGAGAACTCCTTCGCGAGCTTCGCAAAATCGCCCGGCGACTTGGCCAGCCTGGCACCCAGTTCGCCGATCTTCTTGCGGCTTTCCTCGGCCCTGGTCTTGTCGGCACCGTCGACGGCCGGCAGGAAAATTTGCGCCAGCTGGAACTGGGCCGGCGCGAGCAGGTGAGTCTTGTTCGCCTCGTAGAATTGCTTGATCTCTACGTCGGACGGATAGCCGTCGTCTGGTTTGGCAAGATTGCCCACAAAGGAGCTGACAATGACCTGATCGCGCGACCTTTCGATCAGGGGCTGCAAATCCGGGCGCTTGTCCCAGCCCTTCTGTTTGGCTTCGTTCAGTATCGCCTTGCGCATCAGTTCGCTGCGCACCAGGCGTTCCAGCGCGGCCTGATCGGTGGCGAGCTGGCGGCGCGCATCCGCTGGCTGCGCCTCGAGAACCGTCTTCAGTTCCGCGCCGCGCAGTTCGACGCCGCCCATCTTGCCTACCAGATCATCCGCAGCCGCGGCGGTACACAGAATGAGGCCGGCCAACAGCAATGGCAGACGCGCGGATTCAATCATGATTTCACTCCACAGGCAGGTTCAGCAGGAGATATGACACTGGCCGCACGCTGTCGTTTCAACAGGTGGCGTTTGCCGCGCGCTCGGGGCCGTAATTGCCTTCTCCGACTTCGGGGCGGCAGGGTATCTTGCGAGAGCATGGTCCGCACTGCGGCGGGCACAGCAGGAGAGGACACCGAGCCGGCAGCGCCGGCCCGGATTGCCGAAAATCAATGCTGAACGCTTACTTGAGGTGACCAGCGACGAGCTTGGTCATTTCGAACATGGATACCGTCTTCTTGCCACCGAAGACTTCCTTCAGCTTGTCGTCGGCATTGATATTGCGCCGGTTCTTGCTGTCCTGCAGGTCGTTCTTCTTGATGTAGGCCCACAGTTTCTTGGTGACCTCGGTGCGCGGCATGGGGGTGCTGCCGATCACGGCGGCGAGCGACGCGCTGGGCGTCATCGCTTTCATGAAAGCCGCATTGGGCTTGCGCTTGACGCCAGACGCCTTTTTCTTGGGAGCGGCCTTCTTCGCGGGTTTCTTGACAGCGGCTTTCTTCGCGGGTTTCTTGGCAGCGACCTTCTTCGGCGCGGCTTTCTTTACAGCTTTTTTTGCAGGTTTCTTCGCAGCAGTCTTCTTCTTTGCGGCCATCGTGGTGCCTCCAATTTGAGTTTGCACGTATCTGAAATTTGCGTTGCCTTGCCAGAAGCAAAGGCACGGCGAGCAGAGAATGCCGAGAGGAGAGTGCGTTGTCAATCGGAGAATGCACGTTTCTCATAGGGGAGCGCGGCGCAATTGCACGGCGTTCGTCCCGCCACGGCGCGCCCGGCGGTCCGCAGGACAGACGGATTTTCGGGTGGAAATCGCTTCCTGGAGCCGCCGGAACACGTTCACAATACGCATGCCGGCGGCCATTCCGCTCGCATAATCAAGCATGCAACTGACCGGACACGAACAAACCAGCATCAGCAACCGCGTCGCCGCTCTCGAGGCCAGGACCGGTACGCAAGTAGTCACCGCTGTCGTCGGCAAATCCGATTCCTATCCGGAAGCGCCATGGAAGGCATTCGCCATCGGCGCCGGCGCGGCCGCGCTGGGCTGCATGATCTGGCAATTCACCGTTGGTGGCTGGGACGCCGACACCACTCGCGTCGGGCATATCCTGGCCATTCTCGGCAGCGGCGCGATTCTTGCATTGCTTGCCATCGTGGTTCCGCGCTTCGCGCGTGTGTTCATCGATCGCGTCCGACGCGAGACCGAGGTCACGCAATTTGCCCGGTCTCTGTATTTGCAGCGCGGACTGGGCCGAACGCGCGGTCGCGTCGGCATTCTCGTGCTCGTCAGCCTGTTCGAGCGCAACGTCGTGATCCTGGCCGATGAAGGCTTCGATGGTCGCGTCGACGCGCCCGATTGGAGTGCGCTGACACGCCGCATTGCAGTGCTCTTGCCACACTATGGCGCGGCGGCGGCACTGCGCGCCGGGTTGGACGCCATGGAAGCATTGCTGCTCGAACGCGGATATTGCGCCGGCAGCAGCTGGAACGAGTTGCCCGATGCCGTATTGCAGATGCAGGTCGGTCGATGAAGCGTGTCCTGCTCACCTTGCTGGGACTATGTCTCTGCAGTGGCGGTCTGTCGGTATTTGGCGACAGTCCCATTCCCTACCTTTCCGGACGCGTTGTCGATCAGGCCGAGATCCTGACCGAGCCGGCGCGCGAACGCCTGGACAGGATGCTGCAATCACACGAATTGGCCACCGGCAACCAGGTTGCGGTGCTGACCATCGATGGCATCGGCTCGCAAAGCATCGAGGAATTCGCCGCGAAGGTGTTCGAAACCTGGAAGCTGGGGACGCACGGAAAAGACAATGGCGTGCTGATCGTCGTGGCGCCGCAGGAGCACCGCCTGCGCATCGAGGTCGGCTACGGGCTGGAGGGCACGCTGACCGACGTCGTCGCCGACCGCATCATCCGCAACCTCATGACGCCGCGCTTGCGCGAAGGCAATTACGACGTCGGTGTCGAAGCCGGCGTCACTGCGGTGATTCAGGTACTCGAGGGCGGCCTGCCGGACGCGGCTGACGCGGAGTGGGCGGCCCCGGCCCGGCCCGCCGCAGACTTCCATGCCGCTGCCACGCCAATGCCGCTGGCGATGCGCATCCTCGTTAGCCTGTTCGTGTTCAGCATCATCGGCCTGTTTACCTTCATCGGCATCGTCACTCCCGGGGGAATGGGTTGGTTCATGTACTTCTTTCTGATCCCGTTCTGGTCGATGTTTCCACTGACCCTCTTCGGCAGTCCGGCCGCCCTGATAATCATTGCCGCCTATGCGCTGATTTATCCGATTGCCAAGTTGGCGATCGCGCGCAGGCCGTGGTATCTCAAGGCAAAGGAGGACCTGAAGAACAAGGGGGTCACGCAAATCGGCGACATGACCATCCGTCCGGGCGGCACGGGTGGTTCCGGCAGCTTTTCCGGCGGTGGGGGACGGTCGGGAGGCGGGGGCGCGTCAGGCAGTTGGTGAGTGGGACGGCAGGACTGGGGACGCAGGACTCAGTGAAGTGCTCCTAAGCGCCTGCCCGGTCGTTGGTATTTTCCAAGTCGCAAGTCCTGGTCTCGTTCTGAGGCCTGCGCCCTCCTAGCGCGCAGCCGGGCGACTCGGCTTTGCAGCCGGCGTGGCTGCCTTGCTTTCCACCGCCCGCGCCGACTGTGCTTCTTTCAGTGCCTGGATGCGGCTGTCGATATCCTGATAGGAAGTCCTGGCCTGCGCGGCGAGTTCTTCCTGTGCCTTGCTCAGGGCATCGATACGCGTGCTCAGATCGAGCGTGGCATTCTTGTCCTGAGCCGCGAGTTCGGTCTGTGCCTTGTTCAAGGCCTCGATTCGCGTATTCAGGTCGAGACTGGCACCCTTGTCCTGAGCCGCGAGTTCCGCCTGTGCCTTGTTCAAGGCCTCGATACGGGTATTCAGGTCGAGACTGGCGCTCTTGTCCTGGGCCGCGAGCTCCGCCTGCGCCTTTTTCAGTTCCTGTACGCGCGCTTCCAGGTCGAGTTGGGCGCTCTTTTGCTGCGCGGCGAAGTCCGCATGCGCCTTGTCGAGGGCTTCGATACGGGCATTCATGTCGAGTATGGATTTGCCGTTCTGCGTGACGAGTTCGCCTTGTGCTTTGCCCAACGCCTGGATGCGCGCATCCAGCTCGACATCGGTGGCCTTGTTCTGCGCGGCCAGGTCCGCCTGCGACTTTTTCAACGCCTGGATGCGCCCGTCCAGATCGACGTAGAAATTCTTCGCCTGCGCGACCGAGTCCGCCTGTCCCTTTTGCAGCTCCTCAACCGTCCCGCGCAGCGCCGCCGAATCGCGTCGCTGGTCTTCGACTTGCCGCATCATCTGCAGCATGCCCTCCGAACTGATGATGGATCGGGTTTCTTCGAGTTGTTTGCCCAGCGTCGCGAGTTGCTGCGCCAGGCGGCCATCGGCTTCCTGCCCTGCCTTCGCCTGGGCTTCCAGTACCGTCGCCCGCCGACCGGCGTCCTGCAATCCTGCTTCGACCGCGGTCAGGCGACGAATCGCGTTGGTGAAAGCGACATTGCCCTGGTCGATCAAACGCTGCTGTGCCTGCAGGCGCAATTCGAAATCCGCGGCCTTGCGCTTCAGGTCAGTGAAAGCAACGCCGTTCTCGTCAAGCTGCCGACGCTGCTCTTCTCGAGCCGCAAGCAGGTTAGTCAGAAATTCCCGGGAGGTCGCAAGCGCGCTGTCAGCCTGGGCCTTAGCCGAGTCTGCGCGAGCGCGCGCTTCGGTCAGCGCAACTTCGAGTCCATGCACGGCTTCCTGCGTGCGCTTGACCTCGGTGCGCAGTTCCGTGAGGGTACTTTCGTTCCTGTTCGTTCCCGCGCGCAACGCCTGCACGGCCTCGCCTTGTTGCGCCTCGGTCTGGCGCAACTGGTCCTGCGTGGCACAGCCGGACAGTGCCAGGACCAGTCCCGCCGGCGCGAACAGGAATTTCACGTACGCAGATCGATAGCTCAATAGACGATATCCGCGCGGCGGTTGCGGCTGTAGCTTGCCTCATCTTTGCCCGGCGCAACCGGCTTCTCGGCGCCAAAGCTAGTGGCAACGATGCGGGAGCTGTCAGCGCCGGCCACTTCCAGCGCGCGCTTGACGGCATGCGCGCGACGCGAACCCAGCGCGAGGTTGTACTCGCGGCTACCGCGCTCATCGCAGTTGCCCTGGACTTCAGCCTTCACTTCGGAATGACTCTTGAGATAAGCGGCATTGGCCATCACCATATCATCGTACTTTTCGTCGACTTTCGCTTGATCGAAAGCAAAATATACGCTGCGCTCAATCGAGTTTGCTACCGAGGAATTTGCCGCCGGGGATTGTTGCCGCGCCTGGCTGGCGCGGGCGCCTGCATTGGCATCCTGGGGAAATTCCGCGGCCTTGTCGTCAGGCCTCGTCGCCACCACCGGCGACGCGGCAGCGCTTGCGGCGGCGGCCTGCTGCTGCGCTTCTTGCTGCGCCGTTTTCTGCTGCTCAGCCATTTCAATCCGCTCGGCTTCCGCCTTCTGCTCTTCGCGCAAAGTGCTGATCTGCGCGGCCTGTTCGGCGAGCTGGTTCTTCAGCTGCGCCGCCTCGTCGCTGGAACTGCTCCGCGGCATGCCCTGGTCTGCATTGGTATCCGTGCTCGCGCTGGTCACTGCGGTCGGCGCCGAATTCGAAGATGTGCCCGCGCTGGACGAGTCTGGCGCCGACGAATCCGACTTTGCCGCAGTCTGTGGCGCGGTTGCCGTCTGCGTGGCCGGCTCTGCCGCCTGCTCGCCGGCGCCCGACGAGCTTCGCTGCGTCGTTGCGCATGCGCCAAGCAGGGTACAGATCAGAATCAACGAAAAATGTCGATAAAACGAAAGCGTGGATTGTTCTGTCATGGTCGATCGCCTTTTTAGTTGGGCCGGTCAGCGCGGCCGCGACTTAAGATGGGAATGTTTCAAATTGTTTCAAGCACGTCAATTCATCTGACATTTTTCGCGCGAAAAAGTGCCCACAGCCAAACCTTCGCCTAAATAACGGCTCGCGTCAACGCGGGTTGACAAAAACGCCGACGACAACGTCGACTGCGCGCAGTGAAGCGAACAACGAATCGGCGACTATGGGCTGACCGCTGGCGGCCATTCAATTCCGCCAAATCACTTGTCTGCATGAATGACCACGACGATCAATCGGTGTCTCGCGCAGTCATCGCCTTCGCCCGGCTTTTCAGAAAAACCACGGCATCCAGCGCCACGCAGCCCTCGCCAGCTGCGCCGACCAGCACCGGATTCAAATCCAGATTCACCACGCCGGCATGTGGATCGAGCATCAGCCGGCCAACGGCAAGCACCGCCGCGCAGAAAGCATCAACGTCCAGTGCCGGCTCGCCGCGAACGCCGCCGAGCAGCGGCGCCATGCGCAGGCGCTGCAGCGCTTGCCGCACTTCGGCGCCGGTGAAAGGTGATATCAGCAGTTGCACGTCGGGCATTGCCTCGACGTATTTGCCGCCATCGCCGACCACGACCACCGGGCCGAATACCGGATCGACACGCGCGCCTATCATCATCTCGCGACGCCCGCGCGCCATTTTCGCGACAATGGCGCCGTCGAAGTGCGCGCCGCCGGCGGTGAGCGCCTGCTGCATATGCGCGAAGGCCGCGCGCACCTGGACGGCATCGTGCAAGCCCAGGTGCACCAGGCCGAGTTCGCTCTTGTGCGCCACGTCCGCCGAGCAGCCCTTCACTGCCACCGGAGCACCCAGTTCGGCGAGCGCCGCTGCCGCTTCATCGGCGTTGCGGCACAGCTTGTAAGCCACGACCTGAACGCCGGCGCTGGCCAGCAGCGCAAGGCTGTCCGCCTCGTTGAGCATGACGGATGTCGTCGATGCCGAAACAGGGGCAAGCGTTCCGACCGCCGCTCCGGCCTTTGCCGCCTGCATCAGTTCCATGTGCGACAGGAACTGGTTCAGCGCCGCCACGGCTTCGTACTCGGTGGCAAAAACCGGCAGGCCGTGCGCCTTGAAGCGCGCGGCGATGTTCGGTTGCGGAATCGCGGCAACAAGCGGTTTGGCCGTTGTCCTGGCGAATTCCGCCGAATCGCGCGCAAACGCCTCGACATCGTAGCCCTGCCCCGCCACCGGGATGCCGACCAGGAATGCATCCGCCGCGGAATCGCGCGCGAACACGGGCAGGATCTGCGAGAACAGCGCGCTGTTGGTCAGCAGCGCCGCGGTAATGTCGACTGGGTTCGTGGTCGTTGCGAATCCCGGCAGGATCCTGCCGAGTTCCGCGCGCGTCTCATCGGCCAGCTTCGCCAGCGGCATGCCAACCGTGCTGGCGGCATCCGCTGCCATGACGCAGACCGCCCCGGAATTGCTGATGGCCACCAGCCTGCGGCCTTTCGGCTTCCAGCCCTTCAGATACATCTCCGC
>JBDTRK010000021.1:0-38431 GCA_039931685.1 Betaproteobacteria bacterium
TCATCGCGGCACTCGCGGGCCTGGCAATGCTGCGCGTGCTGCAAAACGCCTTCACGGTGGCTTTCCGCGACCGCTTCGCGCTCGGCGCGCTGGTCACGTTTCTCGTAACGGTCGCCGACATCCCGATCTTCAATATCGGGGCGCCGTTCTGGGGACTCGTCGTTGGTTATCTTGCCTCGCGCCTTCTCGAGCGCGGAGATTTCACAAATCGATGAAGACCTGAGCAGAAAGCGGTAAAGGTCGCCAGGCCTGCAGAATTACCTCAATAGTTTTCGGTGTTCGTCGTCGACAAGATTTCGGCGAATGGAGAAGCCTGATGAAACGCCCCATCCCTTGCTGAGACGGCACCTGGACAAACCCGACGCAGATAAAACCGGGCGGCGGCGCGTCTGCGTACTTGTTTGGGATCTCTGGCACCGGGGTAGGTCTTTCGTCTCGACTCTTATGGGCAAAAGCCCGGTATCCAGCGAAGTCG
The DNA here is from genome assembly GCA_039931685.1 of Betaproteobacteria bacterium. Lineage (GTDB taxonomy): Bacteria > Pseudomonadota > Gammaproteobacteria > Burkholderiales > JACQAP01 > JACQAP01. The sequence continues at coordinate 476 of JBDTRK010000021.1, forward strand.
GGCGGCCCTTGATCTTCTACGACCCGTTTGTTTTTTCCATTAGGAGGCGCTAAATTAGGAAGACATGATGAATGAATGTTGTTTTTATTAGCATGGGCGCCTGCGTGACGCTTTGTAATGCGTATTTTAGGATGCCCAACTTTACGTTGGGCCTTTCATTCCCAGGAGATATCAGATGATTGAAAAAGCAACTCTGAAAGACGCGGAGCGCGTCGTTCGAGTCGTGATGGTCACCATTCTCCTTACTGCCGGAACAAGCAAATTCTTCAGCCAGGGCGGCTTCTTCGAGTACTACTCCAATCTGTTTCAGGGCGATCTACGAATCCGAGTGCCCGCCTTTCTTGTGAACACTTACCTGCAAGTCATACCATTCATAGAAATCGGACTTGGGTGCGCACTTCTCAGCAATCAGCACAAACGACTGGCCGTGTATGGTTGGTTCGCATTCATGTTAAGCCTTCTTGTCGGACACTACATCCTGCAAGAGTGGTCCTCCGTCAATCAAATGCTCGACTACTTCTTCCTTGGCTTGCTGTCCATGGTGTTGCCCCACCATCAATCTTGGTTTCGGCGCGATGTTGCGTAGCCAATCGAGGCCCAACCCATCATTCCACCGGACTTGCGCGAAAAGCCACGCAGGTCCGGTGATTTCAAACGTTGGGCTGCGCAATAGGAGTTTTGCTGTATGCAAGTTGAGATCGTCGAGTTCCCTGAAACAAGGGTTGCCTCCATCGAGCATCGCGGATCACCTGCGCTCGAGCACCAAACTGTTCGGAAGCTAGTTGCTTGGAAACTGGAAAACCACCTTTTCGATCAGCAGAACAATCGAAGCTATGGATTGCATTACGCCGATCCGCGCAATTCGCCGCCCGCTGAACACCATGTTGACTTCTGCCTTTCTCTGGAGGAAAGCGTTGGCCCAAATCATCATGGTATTGAAACCAAGGTCATTCCAGGTCAACGCTGTGCTCGAGCACGAGACGTGGGTTCTCGCTCGAACAATCAGGCCGCCGCATATCTCTATGAAACATGGCTGCCGCAAAGCGGTGAAACGCCAAGCGGCGCCCCTATGATCTTTCACTACGTGAACGTAGGGCCGAATGTGAAGCCGGAGGAGATGATCACTGACGTGTACTTACCGCTGGTGTAGGTTGCCATAGAGTCTATTGGCCGTGCGCGGCCCAACCAAGCTTCCAGCGGAGCGCCTATGGCAGCCGCTGAATTCCAACGATAGAACGCATGTGAGCCACCCACTGCCCTCTTCGAAGTTTCGTGACGCGCTTGGCTTGCTCGGCTGGCTGCTGGTGGCGTTCGCTGCCGCCGGGGTCGGTGGGTTCGCCTCTGCCAGCGCCGGTGACTTCTATCGTGAGCTTGTTCGTCCGTCCTGGGCGCCACCGGGCTGGCTCTTCGGTCCAGTCTGGACGGTTCTTTACGCAGTCATGGGTGTTTCTGCCTGGCTGGTGTGGCGGTTGCGAGGTTTCGGGGGCGCGCGAAACGCGCTATGGTTATTTGTCGTTCAACTGGTAGTCAATGCTCTCTGGACCTGGCTCTTCTTTGTGTGGCGCCTTGGCGCTGTTGCGTTTGGCGAGATCCTGCTGCTGTGGTTGCTCATCGTCGCCAACATCGTCTTCTTCTCGCGGGTCAGCAGGTTCGCCGCATGGCTTCTCGTGCCATACCTCGCGTGGGTTTCGTTTGCGTGTGCGCTCACGTTTGCCACGTGGCGACTCAACCCAAGTCTGCTGGGATAGGGTCAAATACATCGAACGTAGAGACATGAAACTTAGGCCGCAAGACGGTAAGTAATCAATGTCAGGTCGGAATAAGTTTTGTTCGAACGGTCCGCTAGGACAGGATTGACGCGAGGATTCAGTCAGGGAAAACATGGCCACCAAGTCAGAAATCATCGCATTCCTCGCAACGGAGTTTCCGCAGACCAAGTGCACCGTCGAGGCGGTGGGCGGGAAATCCGCGACCATCCGGCATGAAATCGGCATTCATGAACTGCGCCCGGGCGGCACGGTGTCGGGCCCGGTGCTTATGACGGTGGCCGACGTGGCGCTGTATGTGGCCATCCTCGGCGAAATCGGCATCGTTCCGCTGACCGTCACGACAAACCTCACCATCAACTTCATGCGCAAGCCGGCGGCGAACCGCGCCATCGTCGGCGTCTGCAAGCTCCTGAAGCTTGGCAAGTTGCTGGCCGTCGGTGAGGTATCGCTATACTCGGAAGGAATTGCCGAGCCGGTCGCTCATGTCGTTGGCACGTATGCGATTCCGCGATAAGTCCGACCGCACCGGTCCAATTAGCCTCGCTACCGCCCCGAAACCGATGTCCCTGCAGACTCTTGAACTGAAAATCCCGCCGCCGCTGGTCGCGCTTTGCGCCGCGTTGCTGATGTGGTGCACGTCGTGGATCGTCGGGCCGGCCGATGTGCCGAGGCTGCTGCGCGTCGGCGCGGCGCTTGCCTTCCTGGTGGTCGGCCTCGGTTTCGATTTCACCGCTCTGCTGTCATTCATGCGTGCGCGCACCACGATCAATCCGCTGCGGCCGGCTGCGACTTCCGCCCTGGTGGTCTCGGGCGTGTATCGGATCACCCGCAATCCGATGTACCTCGGAATGCTGCTGCTGTTGCTGGCGTGGGCGACCTTCCTGGCGAACGGGGTGGCTTATCTGCTTGCTCCGCTGTTCATGCTTTACATCGGCCGCTTTCAGATCGCCCCGGAAGAACGCATGCTGTCCGGAAAATTCGGCGCGGACTTCTCCGCCTACCAGGCCAGGGTGCGCCGCTGGTTGTAGCGCCGGGCTAGAGCCCGTCGAGCGGCATCACGCGGCCTTGTTGCCAGGGCAGCGTCGACAATTCGATTGTCCAGGCGTGATTCGCGTTGCGCCTGCCGAACGAGATTTCGAAATCCAGTGCTTCCCGTAACACCTGCCCGTTCTTGCCCGCGGCGAACGTCGCCAGGTCGGGCGCGAGCGGCAGGGGTGCCGAGCGCGGCCGCACGGCCATCACGTATTCGCCGGCACCGAGCAGCAGTGATAGCGGATCGTCGGATTCCTGGATCGCGAACGTCGCGCCGTGGCTGCCGGGCAGGCGTTCCCAGATCTCGAAATACTCCGCCTCGGCGCCGAATTCCAACACGCGATCGGGCGTTTCGAACTGCATGCGGCCGATGTCGTTGGCGCCGCTGGGCGGCTGGAAATCGTATTTGCGCAACCAGCGGCAGATGTCGCCGTCGACGACCGTCGTACCGCAGAAGCCTTGTTGCCTGGCCAATTCCATCATTTCGACGCGGGACAGGGCGTCGAGCGCAGCCATGCCGGGGCAGGGCGGCCGGTCCGCCGGCACGCGGATATCCGCATGCCATGATCGCGTTTGCAGCCAGTAAACCCGGGTAGTCGTGTCTTCGCGTTGCGGCGTGCGCAACAACGTGCGCTGCCACACGCCGATGTAGGCATCGGGAACCGCCGGGCCGGGGGCAAGCGCGGCCATCAGGCGATAATACTGCGCGCAAGCGCCGAGCACGCTTGTTCGCTGTTCATGACGCTGCCGAAGATGCCGCCTTCGACCGCGATCATGCGCAGGGCCGCGTCATGCAGGTCGGCAAAGCCCGATGCGCAGGCGTCGCCAATGGTGATGCAGCGGTAACCGCGGTCCACGGCATCGCGCAGCGTGGAACTGACACAGACTTCGGTGGTGATGCCGCAGATCAGCAGTGTGTCGATGCCGCGCACGCGCAGGCGATGATCGAGGTCGGTGTGCGCAAAGGCGCTGTAGCCCGGCTTGTCGATCACAATCTCGCCGGGTGCGGGCCGCAGTTCGTCCGTGAAGTCGTGTCCGGCTTCGCCACGCACCAGCAAGCGGCCCAGCGGACCGGGGCTGCCGATCTCCGCGCCGGCATTGCGGCTGCGCGCGAGCTTGTAAGGCGGACAATCGGACAGGTCCGGCACATGGCCTTCGCGAGTGTGAACGATCATCAGGCCGGCGGCGCGCGCGGCGTCGAGCAGCCTGTGCACCGCCGGAACGGCGGCCTGCAACGGCGCGATGTCGAGTCCGGCTTTGGCCGCGTAACCGCGCGCATCGAGGAAATCGCGCTGCATGTCGATGACCAGCAACGCCGTCATCTCCACCATCAATCCATTCATATTCGCACCCAACACGGAGGCACGGAGGGCACGGAGAACACGGAGGAAAAAAAGGTGAAAATTCTCCGCAACCGTGAATTTCTATCTATGCGCCGGGAAGTTGGCATGGACATCAGCATGTAATTCACTTCGGTTTCTCTCTCGCAGTGGCCTTTCTCCGTGCCCTCTGTGTCCTCCGCGCCTCCGTGTTGGGTGTAAATCACGAGAACTCCTTGCTGACCGCAGCGGAGATGAGCGTGGTGAGTTCCTGGACCATCGCCGTTCCCTTCTCTTTGGTTGCGGTCTTTGCCGACGACAGCACGCCGGAAGGCGGCACCCATTCAGTCCGCGTCGGGTAGATGTCGTATGGCGGGAAGTCCGCCGGCGGATCGTTCGGGATGCGATCGAGCCGCACCAGTTCGGGATGGTAGTGCAGCATCATCGAGGTTTCGAGCACGGCGGCATGTTCCAGCGCATAGCCGGGGAAGCCCTCGGGGAAGGCTTTCGCCAGCGTCGGCGCGGTGAAGAAATCCCAGTACTCCAGGCGCATGATCGTCAGCGTCGTCTTGCCCAGCTCGCGCATGGCGAGATCGATGCCTTCGATCAGGAACCACTGGTTCTCGTAATGGCCGTTGACGATGACGAGTTTCTCCACGCCATGGCGGGCGAACTCGCGCACGGTGTCGCGCACCGTGTGCGCCAGCGTCATCGCATCCAGGCTGGTGGTGCCCGGAAAATGCTGGCCGCCGCCGCACTTGGGCTGCGACTTGTAGCCATAGGCGAGCGCTGGCGCCACCAGGCCCGTCGTTTGCGCCGCCACGCCTTGCGCGACCGCCGCGGAAAGGATTGCGTCGGTGCCCAGCGGCAAGTGCGGGCCGTGCTGCTCCAGCGCGCCCACCGGCAGGAACACCGGCGCATGCTCATCCTGCACGCGGCCCTGGTACTCCATCCATGTCAGGCGGTTCATCAACGTTTCTTTCATTCGAAATCCTTTCAATTGTCCAAAAATGCATAGCGCTCACCGCAGAGGACGCGGAGGACGCAGAGGAAGGGCCAAGGAAAAGAAATACTTCCCGAGCCGTCCAATATCCGGCAACTCCACGCGATGTCGACAGTGAAAAAAGTCAAATACGTTCCTCGGAATTTACCTCTGCGTCCTCCGCGTCCTCTGCGGTGAGTGTGAATTCGTGGATTGCCTGGGTGGACGGGTTTCCAGCAGGGCTGCGCCGACGATCAGCGCCGCGCCGATCCATTCCATTCCGTCGAGGCGTTCGCCGGCGATCCACATTGCCGACACCACGGCCGCCACCAGTTCGAATACCAGCAGGATGGCCGCGCGGCCGGCTTCCATGTGCGACACGCCCCACGCGGTGACCACCATCGCCGCGAGCATCCAGATGCCGGCGAATCCGAACAATTGCGTGAGAAGCAGAGGCGATACTTGCGGCAGCGGCTGGGCGGTGCCGAGCACGATTGCGCCGGACAACACGCCGCAGCCGACGAAGACCACGAGCGACTTCGCATCGAGCGGCGTGCGATCGGCGGCGCGGGTGAAAAGATTCTGTGACGCGTAAAGCATGCCGGACGCCAGGGCCAGGAGGTCGACGATGCCCGGCGGCACGGCGATCACCGCTGGCCCACCCAGCAATAGCACCGCGCCGACGACCGCCGTGACAACGCCGAGTATCCGCAGCCGGGTCAGCGCTTCGCCGAAAAAGATGCGCCCGCCGAGAACGCCCCAGATCGGCGCGAGATAAAACAGCAGCATCACGCGCACGATTTCGCCACGCACGATGGCGGACAGGAAGCACACGTTGGCGAGCCCGCCCGCGAGGGCGATCATCAGTACCAGATTGCGCTGCGGCCACCATGATGCGCGGCGGTAAAGCAGCCAGGGCAATGCCAGCAGTCCGACCATGCCGTAGCTCAGCATCGTCAGCGTGATGCCGTTCAGGCCCTGGCTGCCGAAGTATTTGATCGGCATCCACGTCAACCCCCACAACAGGCCGGCCACCAGCAGCGCGGCAACCGCGAGACGGGAGCGATCGGGTGCCGCGGCTCCAGGATTCACGGCGCTCATACGACGGTGAGGAAGGAAACGCCATGCGCGCCGATGAAGCCGTCGGCCCGCCCCGTGCCGGATCCCACGCTGCCGTAATCGTCGTCGAGCACCCGCTTGAGCCGGTTGCGGTGGAAGGTGCGCAGCAGCGCCGTGAGCGGCAACAGTTCCCGCGGCGCATCGGCGAACAACTCACGATTTTGCGCGGGCAGTGCATACCACGGCGTCGCCGCGCGCTCGTGGTGGGCATTGTGGTAACCGAAGTTCAGCGTCAACAGGTTTAGCCAGGGATGGCGCCCGGACACCACGTTCGAATAAGTGTTGGCCTGTTCGAATTCGCGGTCCCGCCCGTTCATCGCGACCGGTTCGTGCGTATCGACGAAGTACTGGTCGAAAGTGTGATGGAAGGCATCGAAGAAATTGAGCACGATCAGCAGCAGCATGTACGCGAGCAGGTAGAGCAGCGCGGCCTGCAAGGAGACCCAGGCCAGCGCCACGAACAGGGCCGAGCGCAACGCGAGCACGCCCACGGCGCGCATGCGATGCTGGCGCTGCGAGCGTTCGAACAGCGGCCGCAGCATCACCTGGACATGCATCAGCACTTCTACCGCCGGCAGGTACATCCATTCCAGCGCGTAGGTCAGCCTGCGCAGCGCCGGGCGCTGTCGCAGGAAAGCCTTGTAGTCGAAGCAGGTCACGTCGGCGCGATCACGATGATGACGCAGGTGCATGTGGCGGATTTGTTCGAACGAAGCATAGGCGCTGCCGGCGATCCAGCTCATCGTCTCCCCGGCGATCCGATTGTGGGAAGACGACGCGAACAAGGTGTAGTGCGCGGCTTCGTGAATCAGATAGGCGGCGATAATCATTGCGTGCACGATCAGCAGCACGCCGATGCCCGCCAGCCACCAGGATTGCTGCGCCATCAACACAAATCCGCCGATATACCCGATTGTCGCGTAGCCCAACGCGAGCGTGTTCGGCAGCGCGCCGGCGGGCTCGCGCCAGAGGGACCGTGACGACGTGACGGCGTGACTGTCGTGACGTCGATTCTCAAGCATCTCTCATGATCTCTATATGTAGGTAAAGATGATGCGTTGTGCCCAGTGCGTATTAGATCCGGCAGTCACGATAGTCACGACCGTCACGGTATTCACGGCCTTACCCCATCCATGCCCCGCCGTTCGGGCTCAGCACCTGGCCGTAATAGAAACTGGCGAGGTCGGAAGCGAGGAACAATGCGGTGCCGGCGATGTCACTGGGTTCACCAACGCGGCGCGCGGGAATCGCACGTTCCTTTTCCAGCATTTCGGCGCTCATGTTGTCCAGTGACAGCATCGGCGTATTGATCGGGCCCGGCGCGATGGCGTTGACGCGGATCTGTGGCGCGAACTCGCGCGCCATGGAGCGGGTCAGGCCGATGACGCCGGCTTTCGCCGCGCAGTAGGGCGCGTAGCGTTCCCTGCCGAGAAAGCCCAGTTCGGATGCGATGTTGATGACCACGCCGTTGCCGCGCTCCACCATCGCCGGCATCACCGCGCGCGAGCAAAGGAAAACGCCCTTGAGGTCGGCGTTGAGCACGAAGTCCCAGTCCTCCTCGGTGGTCTCGAGGAAGGGCTTTTCCAGGATTACGCCGGCATTGTTGACCAGGATGTCGATCTGTCCGAGCGCGCCCCTGACCTTGTTGACCATGGCTTCAACCTTCGCCGCCTTGGTAATGTCGGCTTCGACTTCGATGGCGCTCGCGCCGGCTGCGGCGATCTCCTTGACGACGTGCCGTGCCTCGGCGGCGCGCCCGAGGTGGTTGACGGCGATGCGCGCGCCGGCCCGCGCGAGGATTAGGGCAATGGCGCGGCCGATGCCGCTCGCGGCGCCGGTCACCAGCGCGGTTTTGCCTTCGAGGGAGATCGTTGTCATTTTTTCAATGCATGACTTCGTCGTTGGAGGCGACGATGGCCTGGCCGGTGATGGCACGGGCGTCGCTGCTGGCTAGAAACAGGTAAACGCCAGCGATGTCGGCCGGCTCTAGCAGCGTGGGCAGGGCCTGCGCGGCAAGAATGTCTTGCAGCACTGCATCGTCATTGCGGTCCTGGGTGGTGGCCATCGCGGCGAGTGAGCGCATCGCGGCATCGGTGCGAATCCAGCCGGGACAGACCGCATTCACGCGGATGCCGCGCGGGGCGAGTTCCCACGCCAGCGATCGCGTCAGGCCGATTACCGCATGCTTGCTCGCGACGTAGGCGGAGAAGCCGGCGACGCCGGTGAGCCCCCAGATCGAGGCCTGGTTGATGATGCTCGATCCCGTGCCAAGCAGGGGCGACAGGGTGCGAATCGCGCGCGCCATGCTGCCGACGTTGTTGTCGAGCAGGCTGCTCCAGTGCGCCTGCGCGCCGTCGCGCGCGTCATCGATCGGCGTCGGATACTCCACGCCGGCGTTGTTGACCAATACATCCAGCTTCTCGCCAAAGTGGCGCGTTGCGACGTGCAAGGTTTCGATTTCGCGGTCCTGGCCGAGGTCGCAGACGAACGTGGCAAGTTCGGCCGCCGCAGAAAAATCTGCCTCGGCGGTTTGCAATGCGGCCGCGTCGCGATCGACCGCGAGCAGGCGGCAGCCTTGCTGCGCAAAGGCGAGCGCGATGGCGTGGCCGATGCCGCGACCGGCGCCGGTGACCATGACGGTCTTGCCGGCGAGCGCGTAGTTCGGGCTCGATGCCGGCATCACACTGCCGTGAGGAAGGAGACCCCCGCGGCGCCGAGAAAGCCGTCCGCCTTGTTGGGACCGCTGGTTGCGACCGAGCCGTAATCATCGGACAGGATGCGGGCGACACGATCGCGGTGGTAGCCCTTGAGCAGTTCGCTCATCGGGATGACCTGCACGTGGTCCGCCGGGAACAGCTGCGTGTCGAGCGCTGGCAGATCATGCCAGGGCACGATCGGGCGCTCATGGTGCGCGTTGTGATAGCTGAAGTTGAGCAGCAGCAGGTTCAGCCACGGATGGGCCACCGAAACCAGGTTGGAATAGGTGTTGGCCTGCTCGTACTGGCGGTCGCGGACTTTGTCGTCCGGGATGTCGCCTTCCTCGAGGACGGCGAAAGCGTCGTAGGTATGCTGGTAGGCGTCGGTGAAGCGCAGCGCGTGCAGCATGATGAAATAGGCCACGGCGTAGAGCAGCAAGGCCTTGGGCGCAATCCAGCCGAGCAGGCCGAAGGCCGCCAGCCGAACCGCGATGATCGCCAGCACACGCGGGCGTTCCGCGTGCCGCGCCGCCTTCACGAAAGGCAGCACCATCACGTAGGCGTGCATGATCAGCTCCACCGCCGGAATGTAGAGCCACTCCGCGGCGATCACCAGGCCGCGGAACCAGGCCGGCGACGCTTGCAGGAATTTTTTGTAGTCGAATGTCAGCACGTCGGCGCGATCAATGTGATGGCGCATGTGCTTGCGGCGCAATGCCTGGAAACTGGCGTAGCAGCTGCCGTTGATCCAGCTCATCAACACGCCCCAGCGGTTGTTGGCGGCGGCTGATTTGAAAATGCTCTGGTGCGCGAATTCGTGCACGAAGTAGGCGCTCCAGGTCAGGCAATGCCCGGTGAGCAGCACGCCGGCCAGGTTCGCAATCCAGGAGTCGGCGACCATCAGCGCGATACCCAGCGCGCAGCCGAGTAGCGTGTAGGCCAGCGCGACTAGGTTCAGCCAGGCGCCGTGCGGCGAACGGAACAATTTTTTGAGCATGTCGTCTTTTTCCTGAAGGGCCCGCGCCTGCGCGGGCCCGCTGTGCTTACTTCTTCATCATCGCTTTGAGGATTGAATCGTCGTAGGTGTCTTCGATTTTCGGGATGGCGCTGATCTGGCCCTTGGCCTTGAGGATGTCGCCGATCAACGCGCCGCTGACGTGAAGCGATGTGGTGTCCTTGCCCTTGGCAAAGACCGTCATCATCTCGCCCGGTTTCATGTTGTAGACGCCGGTCATCTGATCCTTGACTTCGGCCGCGGACACGCCGATCGCCTTGCCGATGATGGCGGCGGCTTTGTCCGGATTCTTCTTCATGTAATCGAGTCCGTCGATGTAGCCCTGGATCAGCGCCTTGACGACGTCAGGTCTGGCCTTGATGACTTCCTTCTTGAATACCATGACGTCGGTGATCAGGCCGGGCGCATCCTTGGATGAATACACCACGTGGAATTTCTTGCCGCCTTCGAGCGCGGTGATCTGCGAGACGTTGGGTTCATACGTCACGCCGATCGGCATCGCGCCGGAAGCCATGGCGGCCGGGATCGCTTCCGGCGTCATATTGACCGGCGTGATGTCTTTCTCGCTCAGCTTGTTGACCTTGAGCGCGTAGGACAGCAGAAAGTCCGAAGGCGAGAGCGGGTTGTAGCCGACCTTCTTGCCCTTGAAGTCGGCGACGGTCTTGATGTCGACGCTGCTGACAATGGCATCGCCGCCGGCGGAGTAATCGATCGGGCTGACGACGCGTTGCGTGCTGCCTTTGGCGACCTGGCCGATAACCTGGTCGTAGGTCAGCATGCCGCCGTCGAGCGAGCCGCCTTCGATCGCGGGTGGAATCAGTGCCGGATCGCTGAACACCTGCAGCGTGACCTTGATGCCGGATTTCTTGTAGAGGTCGAGCGCGTCGGCGACGTAATAGGGACCGTAACCGATCCAGATGACGGTGCCGATCTTGGCCGATCCCGCGGCAAATGCGCCGCTGCCGGCGAGTAGCAGCAGGGCGACGAGGGACTGCGTGACGCGACGCATGAAGATGTTGAACGGACCTTGCATGATGAACTCCTTAGTCGGGTAAAAAGCGGTGGAGAGCAGTCTCGCTCTCCCGGGCTTTTATCCCTCCGTGGAGCCTCGTCATGAGGCCGGGGCACTCTCGGACCAGTCGCCCTTGCAGGCCGGAACCCTAGTGCCCCTACCGGATCCCGCCGCGGTGGGCAGCAAGACCATTCTCCGTCTAGGCTATACAAAGCAATAGCGGTGCCAATGTGGCGAGAAGCCGGAAAGTATCGCTGGCTGATAGACTTGCAGCGCTTGTTCGGCACCGGAGCGGTAAATGCTCGCGCACACAATTGGCGCCCGTGGCGGCAACGCCGCGCCAACTTAGTGCCGGGGCGTGCTGCCGACCCGACGCGAGGCAGGTCCGGGCCGTTTCACCGCGATCCGGTAAGATGCGCCCTTGAACGATGATCTGATTACGCAATGTCCTTCCTATCCATTCTCGTCACGCTGCTGATCGAGCAGGCTCGGCCGCTCACGCCGCGCAATGCCGCCCACCGCGGGTTCGTGCGCTATGTCAACTCGCTGGGCAATCACTTCAATGCCGGCGAGCGCGAACAGGGCACGGTGGCCTGGCTGCTGGCCGTGCTGCCCTGGGTGCTCGTTACGGTGGCGATCCACTATTTCCTGCGCGACATCAGCGTCGCTGCCGCATGGATCTGGAATGTGGCGGTGCTCTACCTGACGATGGGATTTCGCCAATTCAGCCATGCCTTGACTGAAATCGTTGAGTCGCTGCGCGCTGGCGACCTGGACCGGGCGCGGGAACTGTTGACCGAGTTCCGTGGCGAATCGGCCGCCGAATACAGCGGCAACGAGATCGCAAAAGTGGCGATCGAGGAAGGCCTGATCAATTCACATCGCCACGTGTTCGGGGTCATTTTCTGGTTCCTGATCCTGCCCGGCCCGAGTGGCGCATTGCTCTACCGGCTGGCCGGGCTGCTCGAGCAGAAATGGGGATCGCGCTCGGAACAGGATTACGGCGACTTCGGCAAATTCGCGCAGAAAATGTTTCACCTCCTCGATTGGATACCGGTGCGGCTCACCGCGATGAGCTTCGCCATAGCCGGCGATTTCGAGGATGCCGTGTACTGCTGGCGTGCGCAGGCCGCGACCTGGCTGGATCCAGAGCAGGGCGTGGTATTGGCCAGTGGCGCCGGGGCGCTGGGCGTGCGCCTGGGGGAAACCCTGCACCATCACGGCACGGTCAATTTCCGTCCCGAACTCGGGCTGGGTGACGAGGCCGACGTGAACACCATGACCAGCGCCGTGGGAATGATCTGGCGCGCGCTGGTGATCTGGATGTTCATCCTCGCGCTGCTGACCGTGGCGCGCTGGGTCGGCGTCTGAGCGCTAGAATTTCTTGCCCGAGTCGATTTCCCTGACCAGCTTGCGGTAGGCGTCGAGGCGCCGCGCATCCACCTTTGCCTCGGCTTGCGCCTGTGCGATTGCGCAACCGGGTTCCACCAGATGCCGGCAATTGTGGAAGCGGCATTGTCCGAGCAGAGGCGCGAATTCGACGAACGCCTGCGCAATATCCTGTTGCGTAAGGTGATGCAGTCCGAATTCCTGCATGCCCGGCGAGTCGATCAAATCGGATTCGGCATCCAGGTGATACAGCCGCGCGTGCGTCGTGGTATGCCGGCCCGAATCCAGCGCTGCGGAAATTTCTGCGGTGGCCGCTGCGGCGCCGGGAATCAGCGCGTTGATGATCGTGGATTTGCCCATGCCCGACTGGCCGATCAGGACGCTGACCTGCCCGCTCAGCGCCGGGCGCAGTGGATTGATGTCGCGCTTGGCCGATAGCGGAATGACGCGATAGCCGAGACCGGAATAAAGCGCCAGTCGATCCATTGCCGCCGCGCTTTCGCCTTCCAGGTCGAACTTGTTGAGCACGATGACCAGTTTCAGGCGCTGATTTTCCGCCGCCGCGATGCAGCGATTGAGCAGTTCTTCGTAGAAACTGGGAACGACAGCCAGCACGATGACGATCTGGGTGACGTTGGCGGCGATCAGTTTCTGGCGATACTGGTCGGAGCGATACAGCAGCGCGGATCGCGGATCGACTGCTTCGACCACGCCCTGGCCGGGCGCCGTGCGCGCGATCTCGACACGGTCGCCGCAAGCCAGCGTGCTGCGTTTGCCGCGCGGAAAACAGGTGAGGACTTCGCGGCCGGCGAGTTCGATCAGGTATTGGCGGCCGAAGGTGCCGACGACGAGGCCGTGGTGCAGGCTGGGCTTGGTACTCAACGCCTAGGCAATCACAGCGCCGGGCGCGGCGAATTCAGATGTTGAACAACGCATCGATCTTTGCCGCGCAGATGAAATCGTTCTCACTAATCCCCTTTACTGCGTGCGTCATGTAGGCAACGGTGGCCTGGTTGTAGCCGACGGCGATGTCGGGATGGTGATCTTCCCGGTGCGAGATCCATGCGGTCGCGTTTACGAAGGCCATGGTCTCGTAGTAATTCTTGAACTTGAACGTCTTCCGGATCACACCGTCCGTGTATTCCCAGCCGGACAGGCCTTTGAGCATGTGTCCGATCTGCACCGCGCTCATCGGCGCCACGCCGCCTTCGCACGGTTTGCATTTCTTCCTGGCCAGCCCTTCCGATAGTTCGCTCATGCTGATTCACCTAACGCAAATTTTCACCACAGACGCACAGAGAAAATCCAAAGCAAGTCAAGAAAGACCCGCGAGTAGTACAGTATTCAGATCTTCTCCGTTCCCTCTGTTGTGAAAGGGAATATCTATGCTTTGGCCATTTGCTCGAGGCGGGCGATCCGGATCGATGCAGGCGGATGCGAATCGTAGAACGCCGAATGCAGGGGATCGGGGGTCAACGTGGACGCATTGTCCTTGTACAGCTTGACCAGGGCATGCACCAGCTCGCGAGCCGGCGTGAATTTCGCGGCGTACTGATCGGCCTCGAATTCGTGCTTGCGCGAATACATCGCGAGCAGCGGCTGCAGCAGGAAGGTGAAGACCGGCATGATCATGAAGAACAGCGTCAGCGCCATTGCATCCGTGGCGGGGTAGCCGACATTGAGCCCTTGGTAGAACCACTCCTGATTCTTGAGCAGGCCGAGCAGGTAAAAGAACGCCAGCGAGAATACCGCCATGAGGGCCATGCGCTTGATGACGTGGCGCATGCGGAAATGCCCGAGTTCGTGCGCCAGCACCGCTTCGATCTCGGCAATGTCCAGCCGCGACAGCAGCGTGTCGAAGAATACGATGCGCTTGGATTTGCCGAACCCGGTGAAGTAGGCATTGCCGTGGCTGCTGCGCTTCGAGCCGTCCATCACGAACAGCCCGCTCGACGTGAAACCGCAGCGCGTGATCAAGCTCTCGATGCGCGTCTTCATTTCCCCGTCCTGCATCGGCACGAATTTGTTGAACAGCGGCGCGATCACGCTCGGCGCAATGAATTGCACGAACAGCATGAAGGCAACTGCAACCAGCCACACGTACAACCACCACAGTTCACCCATGCCCGCCATCAACCAAAGGACGGCGAACAGCAGCGGCAGGCCGAGCGCCGCGCCCACCGCTGCCTGCTTGGCAAGGTCGCCGAAGAACATGCCCAGGGTCATCTTGTTAAAGCCGAAGCGGCTCTCGATGCCGAAGGTGCGATACAGGTCGAATGGCAGCTCGATCACGGAAAGGATCACGGTCAGGATTGCCACGAATGCGACGCCCTGCCAAAGGCCGCCGGTGAATATGGCCGACGCGACATTGTCGATCGCCTGCAGTCCGCCGCCGAAGGTCAGGATTAGCAGCACCGCCGCATCGAAAACCAGGGCCTTCATGTTCAGCCGCGTTTTCGCGCTGCTGTAGTCGGCGGCCTTCTGGTGCGCGTCCAGGCCGATGTCGCCGGAAAAAGCGGAGGGAACCGTGCCGCGATTGGCCTGGATATAACGCACATGGCGGGAGGCTAGCCACAGGCGCAGGCCGGTGGCGACGATCAGTGCGGCCAGAAACAGGATGGTGAATGCGTTCATGGAAGTCGTTCGGGGTGTGTGATCTGTGACAAAATGGCGCCGGAAAAATTCAGCGGAAACGACACAAGATTATGGCACAGGATCCCAACAACCTGATCTGGATCGACATGGAGATGAGCGGGCTCAGTCCCGAAAATGACCGCGTCCTCGAAGTGGCGATCGTCATTACCGATGCGCAGCTGAATGTCGTCGCCGAAGGCCCCGTCAAGGTCGTTCATCAGGCGGACGATGTCTTCGAACGCATGGACTCCTGGAACAAATCCATGCACAAGAAATCCGGGCTGATCGACCGTTCGAAAGCCACCACGCAGAACGAGGCCGAAGTGGAGGCGGAATTGATCGCCTTCCTCGCGCAGCATTCGCCTGACGGCGCTTCGCCGATGTGCGGCAATTCGATTTGCCAGGACCGGCGCTTCCTGGCGCGGCACATGCCGAAGCTCGAGGCTTACTTCCATTACCGCAACCTGGATGTCTCGACCTTGAAGGAACTGGCCAAGCGCTGGAAGCCGGGCATCATGGCCGGCTTCGTCAAGCATGGCAAGCACGAGGCGCTGGCCGACATCCATGAGTCGATCGAGGAATTGAAGTACTACAAGGAGAAGTTTCTCAACCTGGAAGATTGAAAAATCCGTGACGATCGTGACGATCGTGACGGGGTAATAAAGAAACCGGCACACCCCTCGCGCGGCTTCTCGCTTTTTATGCAATCCGCTTCGGTTTTTACCTCGTTACGCTGTTATGGGCGCAGCCCCGTATCCGGCGAAGTCGGGCGCGACCGTCACGACCGTTACCGTACGTCACGGTCCTTCAACACATACTCGATCAATCGTTGCGTCGACGGATCATGCCCGTCCCCGGATTTTCCCGCCCTGAGATCTTCCAGCACGCCTCCCGCAAGCTGCTTGCCGAGTTCCACGCCCCATTGATCGAAGGAGTTGATGTTCCAGATCACGCCCTGTACGAACACCTTGTGCTCGTAGAACGCGATCAGGGCGCCCAGGGAACGCGGGTCGAACTGCCCGACGACCAGCGTGTTGCTCGGGCGGTTGCCGGGGAAAACGCGGTGCGGTGTCAGTTTTTCCAGTTCTTCGCCTTGCAGGCCGCGCGCCTTCAGTTCGCTGCGAACCTCGTCCTCGCTCTTGCCGCGCAGCAGCGCTTCGGTCTGCGCGATGCAGTTGGCAAGCAAAATATCGTGGTGACCCGGCAGGCCGTCGATCGCAGTCGCCGCGACGATGAAATCCGCCGGCGTGACCTGGGTGCCCTGGTGCAGGTGTTGGAAGAACGCGTGTTGGCCGTTGGTGCCGGGCGCGCCCCAGATGACCGGTCCGGTTGCGTAGTTGACGACCGTGCCCGAGCGGTCCACCCGTTTGCCATTGCTCTCCATGTCCAGTTGCTGCAGGAAGGCCGGCAGATAGAGCAGGTCCTGCGCGTAAGGCAGCACGGCGTGGGTCGGGTGGCCGAGAAAATCGATATGCCAGATGCCGATCAGCGCCGCCAGGGCCGGCAGGTTGCGGTCCAGCGGCGTATTGCGGAAATGCTCGTCCATGTCGAAGGCCCCGTTGAGGAGTGCCTCGAAACGCTCGAAGCCGATGGCCAGCGCGATCGGCAGGCCGATGGCCGACCACAGGGAGTAACGGCCGCCGACCCAATCCCAGAATCCGAACACCCGCTCGGGAATGATGCCGAAAGCGGCCGTGGCCTCCAGATTGGTGGAAACCGCAGCGAAATGATGTTCTACGACGCGCTCGGCGGATCCGGTTACGGCCATTTTAGTGAGCAACCACTCTCTAGCAGAGCGGGCGTTTGTAAGGGTTTCCTGTGTCGTGAAGGTTTTGGACGAAACAATGAACAGAGTCGTCTCGGGGTTCAATCCCGCCAGCGTCGCTGCAAGGTGCGCGCCGTCGATATTGGAGACGAAATGCGCGCGCAAGGCTGGCGAGGCATAAGGCCGCAAGGCCGTCGTCACCATGAGCGGGCCCAGGTCCGAGCCGCCGATGCCAATGTTCACGAAGTCAGTGAAGGCGCTCCCGCCGGCTCCTTTGGCAATGCCGCGACGCACCTGATCCGCGAAGCCGCGCATGCGCGCGAGGACGGCGCGAATCTCCGGCATGACATCCCGTCCGTCCACCATGACCGGCCGCGGGGACTGATTGCGCAGGGCGGTGTGCAGGACCGCGCGCTTCTCCGTGATGTTGATGCGCCGGCCTTCGAACATGGCGGCAATTTGCGCCGGGACGCCGGCGTCTTCGGCCAGAGCCACCAGCAGGCGGCGTGTTTCGGCCGAAACCGGATTCTTGGAATAGTCGAACAGCAGCCCGCAGGCCGACACGGAAAATTCCTGCGCCCGCCGCGTGTCTGCGGCAAACAAATCGGAAACGGGGACGTCGCCCGTGTCGTGGGCGTGCGAACCAAGGGTTTTCCAGAGCGGTCGATCGGTCAGGCGCATGAAATTCTGAAGGCAGACGGAAGGTGAGGGGGGACGCGAATTCCGGATCAAACCTGATTCTATAGGACCGCCCGGCGCAAAAACAAAAGGCCCCCGGACTAATTCCGGGGGCCTTGCATCTGTAACTCTTTCGCTGGGCGCTTAAGCGGCCTTTTTCTTGGTAGTCGTGCCGCTTGCGGCGGTAATCGTTGCTTCGGTGGCTTCCGTCATTTGCTTGCTTGCCTTGCTGAAAGCGTCATACGCCTGGTTTGCGGCGGCCATGGCCGATTTCACTGCGGCGACGGCGACATCGGAACCGGCGGGGGCGCTCTTCATTGCCTTGTCCAGCGCGGTCGTCATGTTCTTGTTCAGATCGGCAAAACGCACTTCGAAGAACTTGTTCAGTTCGGCCTGGGTTTCGGCGGCGACGGAATAAAGGCTGCGTCCGTAGGCCGTGGCTTTTTCGGCTGACGGCTGGGCGACCGAAGAATGGATTTCGGTCAGTTCCTGGATGTCCTTGGCGGCGACAACCGACTTTGAGTGCTTTACGCCGTCGGCGAACATGGACTTGGCAATCTTCATTTGCACGTCCATCATTTTTTCCACGCCGGCGGCTGCGATACCAGCGAATTCAACGAACGTCTCCAGATTTTCCTTGTTTGCGGCCAGCAATTGCTCAGGTACGTTGTACATAAATCTCTCCTGTTAACGGTTGAACGGCTTCGGAAGGCTGAATTTGGCCATGCAGTTGATTTGTTGCAACGCAATATCAGCCGCCATTTTAATGACCATGAAGCTGAAGTCAACAATTCATTCAAAAATAGGCAGGCAATTTCATAGGTACTTAGCTAATTTTCATGTTAACAGGTAGTTAATAGACTGCCGTGGCGATGCGAGGGCGGCAATGAATGGCGTAGTCAAGGCGTTGGCGGCCGGGATCAAGGCTCTTGTGCACCCCATCATTCTAGTCGTCCTGCTGGTGCCGATGCTGTTTACCTTGACGATCTGGGCGGGACTGAGCTGGGCTTTCTGGGGTGCCTGGACCGGTATAGTCCAGGATCTGGTTGTGGGCCACGTCAGCCTGGGTTGGATCGCGCACGGCGACGTCGCCAGGCTGGTTTCCTGGCTTGCGGTGGCTGTCGTGCTGGCGCTTCTGGCGCCGCTGGTCATCCTGACTGCGGTGCTGATCGCGACCGTATTCGCCATGCCGGTGCTGGTGCGCCATGTGGCGCAAAGCGATTTCCCGAATCTGGAATGGCGCCGTGGCGGCACGGCGATGGGAAGCCTGGGCAACGCGCTGGCGGCAACGGCATGGTTCGCGTTGTTGTGGATCGTGACGTTGCCGCTATGGTTGCTGGGGCCGCCAGCGATTGTGTTGCCACTGCTGCTGTCGGCCTACCTCAACCAGCGGCTGTTTCGCTACGACACCTTGGCGGAGCACGCCGACCCGGCCGAGATGGCGCGGATATTCGAACGCGCGCGCGGGAAGTTGTTTGTGCTCGGGCTCGTCACCGGACTGGTTTACTTCATCCCACCGTTGACTCTGATTGCCCCGATCTTCGCGGCACTGGCCTTCATTCATCTATGCCTGGATGAATTGCAGCGGTTGCGGGCGGGGGAAGGCAGGACTCAGGACGCAGGACTCAGTAACCACGCATAAAAATGGGCTTCTTACTTAGGCCTGAGTCCTACGTCCTGAGTCCCTGGTCCTGAGTCCCTGGTTCTGCGTCCTGCTGCGATCTACAGTCTTTCGTAGATCGCAGCGATGCCTTGCCCGCCGCCGATGCACATGGTCACCAGCGCGTATTTGCCCTTGATGCGCTCGAGTTCGTAGAGTGCCTTGACCGAGATGATGCAGCCGGTGGCGCCGACCGGGTGGCCGAGCGCCACCGCGCCGCCGTTCGGGTTGACCTTCTTCGGGTCGAATTCCAGATCCCTCGCCACGGCACAGGCTTGCGCGGCGAAGGCTTCATTCGATTCAATCACGTCCATGTCGGCGACCGTCAGGCCGGCTTTCTTCATGGCATTGCGCACCGCTGGAATCGGTCCCAGACCCATCAGCGTCGGCTCGACCCCGGCGTGGCCGTAGGCGACCAGCCGCGCCAGCGGCTTGAGGCCTTTCTTTTCCGCCAGCTTGCGCTCCATCAAAACCACGGCGGCCGCGCCGTCGTTGATGCCAGACGCGTTCCCGGCCGTCACCGTGCCGTCTTTCTTGAACACCGTCTTGAGCTTCGCGAGATTTTCCAGTGTCGTGTCGCCGCGCACGTGCTCATCGGTGTCGAACAGCTTGGTGCCTTTGCGGTCCTTGATTTCGATCGGCAGGATCTGACTCTTGAAATGGCCGTTCTGAATCGCATGCGCGGCGCGGCGGTGGCTCTCCATCGAGAACTCGTCCTGTGTGGCCCGCGTCAGGCCATATTTTGCGGCGACGTTTTCCGCCGTGACGCCCATGTGCAATGCGTCGAAAGGATCCGACAGTGCGCCGAGCAATGAATCCAGCACCGTCAGGTCGCCCATTTTCGCGCCCCAGCGTGCCGCCGGCAGCCAGTAATTGGCGCGACTCATCGATTCGGCACCGCCGGCGACGGCGATGTCTGCGTCGCCCAGCGCAACCATCTGCGCCGCGCTGACGATTGCCTGCAAGCCGCTGCCGCACAGCCGGTTCAGCGTCATCGCCGGCACCTCTTTCGGGATGCCGCCGTTTATCGCGCAGACGCGCGACAGGTACATATCTTTCGTTTCGGTATGGAGCACGTTGCCGAATACGACATGGCCGACTTCCTCCGGCGCGACCTTGGCGCGGGACAAGGCTTCGCGCACGCAACGCGCGCCCAGGTCGGTCGGCGTGAAATCCTTCAGTGCTCCGCCGAAATCGCCGATCGCCGTGCGTACGCCCGATATAACCACGACTTCACGTCCGTTGTTCATTATGTTTTCTCCCCAATTCTCAGCGTTCGATCGCGAGTGCGACGCCCATGCCGCCGCCGATGCACAGCGAGGCGAGGCCTTTCTTCGCGTCGCGCCTGATCATTTCGTGAATCAGCGTGACCAGGATGCGGCAACCGGATGCGCCGATCGGGTGGCCGATCGCGATCGCGCCGCCATTGACGTTGACCTTCGACGTGTCCCAGCCCATGTCGCGGTTGACCGCGATGGCCTGCGCGGCAAACGCTTCGTTGATCTCCAGCAGGTCGAGGTCCTTGACGCTCCAGCCGGCCTTCTTCAGGCACAGCTGCGAAGCAGGGATCGGCCCGACGCCCATGATGCTGGGGTCGACACCGGCGGAGGAATAGGCCTTGATGCGCGCCAGCGGCTCGAGACCGAGCGCCTTGGCTTTCGTCGCGCTCATCATCATCACCGCCGCGGCGCCGTCATTGATGCCCGACGCATTGCCCGCGGTGACGGTGCCGCTCTTGTCGAACGCCGGCTTCAGCGACGCCAGCGCATCGACCGTCGTGCCGTGGCGCACGAATTCGTCGGTATCGAATATGACATCGCCCTTTCGGGTGGATACGGTGACCGGCACGATCTCATTCTTGAAGCGGCCGGCCTTCTGGGCGGCTTCCGCTTTCTGCTGCGAGGCAGCGGCGAATTCGTCCTGCTCCTGGCGCGAGACATTCCATTTTTTTGCGACATTCTCGGCCGTCACGCCCATGTGATACTGGTTGTAGACGTCCCACAGGCCGTCGACGATCATGGTATCGACGAGCTTGCCGTCCATCATGCGCAATCCGTCGCGTGCCCCGTTCAACGCATGCGGCGCCAGGCTCATGCTTTCCTGTCCGCCGGCGATAACGATGTCGGCGTCGCCGGCCTTGATCGCTTGCGCTGCGAGGTGCGTTGCCTTCAGGCCGGAGCCGCAGACCTTGTTGATGGTCATCGCCGGAACCATGTGCGGAAGGCCGGCGCGCAGCGAGGCCTGGCGTGCCGGATTCTGGCCGGCGGCCGCGGTGAGGACCTGGCCCATCAGCACTTCGCTGATCGCGTCCGGCTTCACGCCGGTTTTGGCAAGCAGCGCAACGATGATCTTGGCGCCGAGTTCCGTTGCGGGAATTTTGCTGATGGTGCCGCCGAACTTGCCGACACCGGTGCGCAATGCAGCCACGATTACAACGTCATCCATCTGAGAATCTCCTCGGGAACAGGAACATCCGAAACGGCAGCGCCATCCGCGAATGTCTTGAGCATTCTTCAGGCGGTGGCGGAAAGGAGGGCGCAGTTTACGCCCGCGTTTTAAGGCTTGTCGAGAAAAATGTTGCCATGCGCAAAACCCGGTTTCGCTCGGTAAAACTCAATCGGTGTCGCGAACAAAGCGAATGATCTGTCTGCGTTGGCGCTTTGTCGGCCGCCCGCCGGGAAACGGATTCGATTGGCGTTCGATCCTGAGCAAGGCCGTCTTCTCCTCGCGCTCCTTCTTGCTCTGGTCTGATTCGGAATACAGTTTCGCCGCTTCTGTCGCCGAACCGCGGCGCTCGCTCAATGCGAGCACGGTAACTTCCCACGCAAAATGCCCGTTGCGGATATTGAGTGTATCGCCGACCTTGATCACCTTTGCCGGCTTGACGCGCTCGCCGTTGACCTGCGCCTTGCCGCCTTCGATCGCGTCCGCCGACAAACTGCGCGTTTTGTAAAAACGGGCCGCCCATAGCCATTTGTCGATGCGCATGCGATTTTCCGTTTCACTCACCGTATTGGCATTCCCGATGGCGGCCCGCATGTTCCCCTTCCCGCGAACGAGCCTGCGGCTAACGAGTCCGGGGTACCCGCCCATAGCGACTTGTCGATGCGGACGCGGGAGGCTTCAGATTCGCTCATGGAATTCCAGGCGGCGGCGATATTCTTACCGTGAGTTGTTCGTGACTGCCGTGACTACGTGACTATCGCATTTACTACATGCTGTATTAATCACGACAGTCACGCCGTCACGTTCGTCACGGCCCTTCAATGCCTCGTCTTCTCCGCGGGCAGGATGACATCGGCGGCGAACACCTGCTCCGCATCAACGGCATCGAAGACGTAATGCCGCCCGCAGAACTCGCAGTCGACTTCGACGTTGCCGCGCTCGTCGATAATGGAGCGTACTTCTTCGTGGCCGAGCATGCGCAGCATGGACGTAACCCGGTCATGCGAGCACGAGCAGCGGAAAGCCACCGGGCGCGGCTCGAATACGCGCACGTCTTCCTGGTGATACAGCCGCCGGATGATCTCCGCCGCGGGCAGGGCAAGCAATTCCTCCGGCTTGATGGTTTCGCCCAGCCGGGTCGCGCGGTTCCAGGCATCGGCATCTTCGCTCTGCGTCGCCGGCAGTTTCTGCAGCAGCATCCCGGCCGCCTGATTCGAGTCGCACGCGAGCCACAGGCGGGTTTCCAGCTGCTCGGATTTCGCCATGTAGTGTTCCAGGACCTGCGCAATGCTTTCGCCCTCGATGCTGACGATGCCCTGATACGTCTGCTTGCCGTTCGATGGCACGATCGAGATCACAAATCGTCCCGCCCCCAGCAAGTCGGTGACTTTGCCCTGCGCGAGTTCGCCATCCCACTTTGCGGTGGCACGCAGCGTCTGTTCGCTGGTCGCTTCGACCACGAGCAATTGCACCGGTCCGCTGCCTTGCATCTGCATGATCAGCGAGCCTTCGAATTTGAGCGTTGCCGACAACAGGGCGGCGGCCGCCATCATCTCGCCGAGCAGTCGTTCCAGCGGGGCCGGGTATGTGCGCCGCTCCAGAACGGCGCGCCAGGTCGCATCCAGATGCGCGATCTCTCCGCGCACCGGCGTGCTTTCCAGTAAAAATCGTTGCAGTGAATCGTTCATGATTGTTTGTACAGACGGAAGCGTTCCAGTGAGTCGCCGGGACGGCGTCCTTCCCAGATCAGTTTCCAGGCCGTGCCGGCTTGGGTTGGTGACTTCCAGTTGTCCTGAATGATGAGCAGATCGCAATCGGGGTGCTTGCCCGGTTTTTCAAGGCGCACGGTCAGAATATCGGCGAAGTAATGCAACATGGCCCGTTGCGGCTCACCCAGCGACCGGCTGTAGATGCAGCGATTTGCCGTCGGCACCGCCCGGGAGAGTTGCGTGAAGACGGCGCGGTAGGTCTTGCCTGTATCGACATAGCGGATCAGCAGCAACGCGACCAGCGCCCACAGCATGGTGATGCCAATCGCCCAGGTAATGACTGGCCGCTCCGGCCGGCGCTTGACGTTGAACAGCAGCACCAGCCAGGTAAGCGTAATCACGACCGCCAAGGCCACCATGACTGCTCGCCCGCCGGAATGATAGCCCGGCTGCATGTCCATCATGTGTTTCCACAGCCGCGTCGGCACGCCGAGATCGATGGCGGTCCAGTAGAACCAGCAGACGACGGCAAGAAAGGTGAACAGGATGATCGCAAACCAGTAGTAGAGATTGGCTGCGCCGCGCTTTAGCGTCTCGAACGACACGACCGCAAGCAACGTGATCGGCAGCAGCAGCGGCATGCCGTAGATGTCACGGGCCTCGCCGATGATGCTGAGAAATGCGAAGAAGACCGCGAATGCGGTCAGGGGTAGCACGACACCGGGCTTGCGCAGTCCCGCGCGACCTTCGGCCCAGAGCCCCCAGAGCGCGAAGGGCCACGCCGGCCAGGCGAACCATGGCAGTACACTGGCGTAGTAAAAATAGTCTTCGCCCGGGCCAAAAACGAATATGCCCTTCAACCTTTGCAGGTTCTCGACCCAGAACCACTGGTCGAACAGGCTTGGCGAACGCGACTCGAGAAGCAGTGGCCAGACCACGGCCCATGGCGTTGCCACCAGCACGGCCACGACGGCGCTAAGCAGGTAATGGCGGGTGCGCCAGTGGGATGACACGATCGGCAGCAGTGCCATCGTAAGCAACAGCATGCACGGTTCGACCAGCCCTTGCGCGAAGATGCACACACCGAGGCCCGTGCCCAGCAACAATCCCGCCAGCAGCGGGCGGCGTGCTGTGAGTGCGAGTCCGTACAGGCCGGCAGCCAAACCGGCCAGCAACGCGGTATCGGCAATCAACTGGTGTCCCCGCAGCAGCAATCCCCCGCAGCCGAGCAACATCAGTGCGGCGACCCAGCCCTTCGGGCTGCCGTACAACTCCCTTGCCGTCAGCGCAACAAGCAGGAACGTCAGTGCCATGTAGACGCCGGCCGCAAGGCGCGCGGCGTCGTGCAGCGGCAGGATCGGCGAAAACAGCGTGCCGGTCAGTGCCGCGGTCAGGTAGATCAGTGGTGGTTTGCTCAGATAAGGCTCGCCGGCGAGCGTCGGCACCACCCAGTTGCCATCCTTCAACAACTGATAAACGACACCAAAGGTGTGCGCTTCTTCCGGTTTCCAGGGATCGTGGCCGATCAGGCCGGGAATGATCCACGCCACGCAGATCAGGACCGCGAGCGTGACCGGATTTTCGGTGACCAGCGCGGCGACTTTTTCGCTGCGCAGAAGATGGGCGGGGCGAAGCATTATTCTTGTCCGGGGGGCATCGGCATCCGGTCGAACCAGCCGGCCGCCATGCCAGACCCGTGCTGGCTTTCCTGGGAAGGGGCCCCCGGGATGGGGCCTGATGTTGGCTATTCTAATCCGTGACAGTGCAAATACATCGTCCCGAAAATGCGAAAAGGCAGCTCGCGCCGCCTTTTCGCCATCGCATGCCCGGCGTTCAGGTTGCGGCCGGCTTCTCCACGGTTTTCTTGCTGTACTTCTGGCGGAATTTTTCCACGCGTCCCGCAGTGTCCATGATCTTTTGCTTGCCGGTGTAGAACGGGTGGCAGGCGGAGCAGACTTCCACGTGCAGCGGTTTGCCCATCGTGGAGCGCGTAGTGAACGTATTTCCGCAACTGCAGGTCACGGCTACGTCAGCGTAATCGGGATGAATTTCTGGCTTCATTTTGATTCCTTTCTGATGGAAGCGGGATTTGCGCTTCCGAAGGGGGCGGATTATCCACACCAATCTGGAGATTGGCAACCCCAATTGCAAGCCCCTCGGGCGCCGAGCCGGTGGCTAAGTGGCTGTGTCGCCAGTGCAATTCCGGTCATTCCCGCTCGCCCGGCGCCATCAACGCCTCATCGAGTCGAAGAAATCGGCGTTGTTCTTGGTGCTGCGTAACTTGTCCACCAGGAATTCGGTGGCCTCCAACTCATCCATCGGGTACAGCAGTTTGCGCAGCACCCAGATTTTTTGCAGGATTTCCTTTTCGATCAGCAATTCCTCGCGCCGCGTGCCGGAACGATTGACGTTGATCGACGGGTAAATGCGTTTCTCGGCCATGCGCCGGTCGAGGTGGATTTCCATGTTGCCGGTGCCCTTGAATTCCTCGTAGATCACATCGTCCATGCGTGAGCCGGTGTCGATCAGCGCGGTGGCGATGATGGTCAGCGATCCGCCTTCTTCGATGTTGCGGGCGGCGCCGAAGAAACGTTTCGGGCGCTGCAGCGCATTGGCATCCACGCCGCCGGTCAGCACCTTGCCAGACGCCGGCACGACGGTGTTGTAGGCGCGCGCCAGACGCGTAATGGAATCCAGCAGGATGACAACGTGCTTCTTGTGTTCGACCAGGCGCTTGGCTTTTTCAAGCACCATCTCGGCGACCTGCACATGGCGGGTGGCGGGTTCGTCGAAGGTCGACGATACCACTTCGCCCTTGACCGAGCGCTGCATTTCGGTGACTTCCTCAGGGCGCTCGTCGATCAGCAGAACGATCAGGTAAACGTCGGGGAAGTTGGCCGCGATCGAGTGCGCGATATGTTGCAGCATGACCGTCTTGCCGCTCTTCGGGCTGGACACCAGCAGTCCGCGCTGGCCCTTGCCGATGGGGGCGATGATGTCGACGATGCGCCCGGTGAGGTTTTCTTCGGACTTGATGTCGCGCTCCATCGTGAATTGCTCGGTGGGGAACAGCGGCGTGAGGTTTTCGAACAGTATCTTGTGCTTGGAATTCTCTGGCGGCTCGCCGTTGACCTTGTCGACCTTGACCAGCGCGAAATAGCGTTCGCCGTCTTTCGGGGTGCGAATCTCGCCCTCGATCGAGTCGCCGGTGTGCAGGTTGAAGCGCCGGATCTGCGACGGGCTCACGTAGATGTCGTCAGGACCAGCCAGGTAAGAGGTGTCCGGTGAACGCAGGAAACCGAATCCGTCGGGCAATACTTCCAGCGTTCCTTCACCGAAAATACTTTCGCCTTTCTTGGCCTGATTCTTCAGCAGCGCGAAGATCAGGTCCTGCTTGCGCATCCGGTTGGCGTTCTCGATCTCGTTGGTGATCGCCATCTCCACGAGTTCGGTGACGTGGAGGTTTTTCAGGTCGGACAAATGCATAAAGGGGGGGGCCTTACAGGGTGAAAATCGGAAGGATCGCGATGGGATGAAACGGGAAGGGACCTGCCCGTAACCGGCCGCGGCGCTGTTTTAGTACGTTTGGTTGAGTACGTTCAGTACGCGCGTCTGCCGACCAGTACGGGGTGAAGCCTAGCGAGTTTAGATATTGCTGTCAATAAACGCGGTCAATTGCGATTTGGAGACCGCGCCTACCTTGGTTGCCTCGATGTTTCCGTTCTTGAACAGCATCAGTGTCGGGATGCCACGGATGCCGTACTTGGGGGGCGTACCCTGATTCTCGTCGATGTTCAGCTTGGCGATTTTCAGGCGTCCCGAATATTCGCTCGCTACTTCGTCGAGGATCGGCGCGATCATCTTGCACGGGCCGCACCATTCAGCCCAGTAATCGACCAGCACAGGCACTTGCGACTGGAGCACTTCGGGTTCGAATGTATCGTCGGTTACGTGATGTATATGTTCGCTCATGTAGGGAATGCCTCGGAAGTGATAAAAGATTGCGGATAAGGTCGCGGTTCGGACGAACCGACAACTGGAGAGTGAAACCTATGCTAGCGAAAAAAAAATTGGAAGGGAAGGGTATGCAAGGGCGCACCGCATCTGTGCAGCATACGATTTCCGCTTGTATTTCCGTGACATAGTCCTAAAAATTACGCGTTTGGCGATGGTCCTGACGGGACTTTTTGCTAGAATATAATTCTGGTTTGTTGCGTCGCGCCACGCGTGCTGCCGGGCGATGCGCGGCCGATGGAGCCCCATTTGGGGTGCGTGCGCGCGGTTTTCAAGGCGCTTTTACTGTTTGAAGAGGATCAGGAATGACCTACGTAGTCACCGAGAGTTGCATCAAGTGCAAGTACACCGACTGCGTGGACGTCTGTCCGGTGGACTGTTTCCGCGAAGGACCGAACTTTCTGGTCATTGATCCGGACGAATGCATCGATTGCACACTTTGCGTGGCCGAATGCCCGGTCGAGGCCATCTACGCCGAGGACGACGTGCCGGAGAATCAGCGCGCTTTTTTGAAGCTGAATGCCGACCTGGCGAAGGTCTGGCCGGCCATCACCGAAAAGAAGGACGCGCCCGCCGATGCCGACGACTGGAAGGACGTCAAGGACAAAGTCAGCCTGCTGGAACGCTGAAATTGTTTCGCCTCCCGGGTAACCGGAAGGACGGTATTCCATTAAATTAGGCGCCATGGCCCCCGGCGCGCAATTTCACGCAGTACAAAAGCGCGATCTGTTCGCGCGCCTCGCCGCAGGCCATTCCGAAGGCATTGCCGTCGTGACGCCCAACCGGCGCCTCGCGCAGACCCTGGCGCGCGAGTTCGACGAGTTGCAAATCGCGTCCGGTCTCGCGGTCTGGGAAGGCGCGGACATCCTTCCCTTCGGTGCCTTCGTCGAGCGCCTCTACGAGGACGCGCTGTATTCCGATATCGCCGCGCGCTTGCCGTTGTTGCTCACGGGTGCGCAGGAGCAGGAACTGTGGCAGGCGGCGATCCGCGCCAGCGAGTGGGGCGCGTCGCTCCTTGCCGTGCCGCGCGCCGCCGCGGATTGCCGCAAGGCCTGGGGACTCGCGCACACGTGGCGTATCGCAGGCGCGGTAACGGCGGACGGCGGCGGCTTCCCCGGGAACGAAGACGCGAAAGCTTTCGCCCAGTGGGCCAGGGAATATGCGAAGCGCTGCGTAAGGGACGGCAACACCGACGGTGCGTGCCTTGCCGATATCGTCGCACCGCTGCTGCAAGAGGCGGCACTCAGGAAGCCGAAGCGCCTCGTCGCCTATGCCTTCGATGTAATGCCGCCGCAGATGCGGGACTTCCTGGATGCCTGCGCCGGGCAAGGCATCGAAGTGTGCGTTAGCGATCCTGAAGGAAAGGAAGCGAACGCCAGCCGCGTGGCGTTCGCCTCCGCGCGCGAAGAGCTGGAAGCGGCGGCGGGCTGGGCGCGAGCGAAGCTCGAAGCGGGCGCAAAGCGCATTGGCGTGGTGGTGCCGGAGCTCGGACAGCGCCGCAGGGAAGTGGCGCGGGTCTTTACGCGCATCATGGACCCGGCGCGCAACCTGCCCGGTGCCGGGCGCAAAACGCTGCCTTTCAACATTTCGCTTGGCGCGCCCCTCTCTGATTATCCGCTCGCCCACGCAGCACTCCGCATTCTCGAACTCGCCTCTGGTGAGATTCCCTTCGAGCAGGCGAGCAAGCTGGTTCGATCGCCGTTCCTCGCCGGCTCGCAGAGCGAGATGGCGCCGCGCGCGCGGCTCGACGCGGGACTGCGCAAATTGGCGCCGGCGCACGTGACGCTGGGCAAGCTGGTCGCCCTGATCGATGGCACGCCGATGCTGCGCGCGCGGCTCGAGGCGTTGTTCGCGCTTGCGCGCGAGCATCCCGGTGGCGAGCGCTCGCCGCACGAATGGGGACGACATTGCTCCGCGCTTCTGGAGGCGGCCGGTTTCCCGGGAGAGCGCAACCTGGACTCCGGCGAGTTCCAGACGCAGGCGAAATTCAACGAGACCCTGGCCGAGTTCGCCAAACTGGAGCGCGTTGCGCCGGCGATGTCGTTCGCGCAGGCGCTGGTGCGGCTGCGCCGCATTTGCGCCGACACCCTGTTCCAGCCGGAATCGCCGGATGCGCCGATCCAGGTGCTGGGCGTGCTCGAGTCGGCGGGGCTCGAGTTCGACGCGCTGTGGGTAAGCGGGCTGACCGACGAGGCCTGGCCGCTCGCCGCGTCGCCCAATCCCTTCATTCCTCCCGCCCTGCAGCGCAAGGCCGGCATTCCCGAGGCGTCCGCGGAAGCGACCCTGGCACGCGGCCGCCGCATCACCGCGGGCTGGTTCGCCGCGGCGGACGAAGTCGTGGTCTCACATCCGACGATGGAAGCGGATCGGACGCTGCAGCCTTCACCGTTGATAGCCGATATTCCAATCAAAGCGCCGCTGACCGCGACCCGCGCCCTCTACCGTGATCTGATTTTCGCGGCACGCAGGAGCGAGACCGTGGCGGATGGCAGGGCGCCCGCGCTGGCGACAAAAACGCCGCGAGGCGGCACCCGCATACTTTCCGATCAGGCCGCCTGCCCGTTCCGCGCTTTTGCGCGCCACCGCCTCGCCGCGCAGAGCCTGGAAGAAGCCGTGACCGGCCCGGACGCGCGGGTGCGCGGCCAGTTGCTGCACACGTTGATGAAAGTGCTGTGGAGCGAATTGAAAGGCAGCCAGGGACTGCAGGGCGATTACGCTCCCGCCATCGAACGCGCGGCCGCCGCAGCGGTTCGCGAGGCGATGCTCGAAGAACCTTTCGCCGGCCTCGAACGAAAGAGATTGGCGAAACTTGCACGCGACTGGCTGGACGTGGAGCGTGGACGTCCTGCTTTCGCGGTCGTCGCGACGGAGGAAAAGCGCAAGCTGGCTGTCGCGGGGCTGGAATTGAACGGCCGCATCGACCGCATGGACAGCCTCGAAGCCGGCGGCCACGCGCTCATCGACTACAAGAGCGGACGGCCTTCGCCCGTCGAATGGCTCGGCGAGCGCCCCGACGATCCGCAGTTGCCGCTTTATGCGCTGAACGCCACCGAAGATATCTCAGTCGTCGCTTTTGCCAAACTGAAAACCGGCGAGATGCGCTACATGGGGTTTTCCGACCGGAAGGACCTGATCCCGGACGTCAAGCCGGCCAAAGACTGGAATGCGCTTGTCGCCGGCTGGAAGAAGGAGATTGAAGCCCTGGGCGCGGGTTTCGCTTCCGGCGATGCCCGCGTCGATCCCAAGAAGCAGCTCGCCACTTGTCGCTACTGCGACCTGCAGCCGTTGTGCCGTGTGTACGAAAGAGTAAATGCGCTGACGGAAAGCGAGGAGGTCGCCAATGATTGAGCGTGCTCCCGCCGATCAGAACGAGCGCGAACGCGCGCTGGATGTCACGCGCTCCTTCATCGTGCAGGCGCCGGCGGGCTCTGGAAAAACCGAGCTGCTGGTGCAGCGCTATCTGCGGCTTCTCGAAACGGTGGAGAAGCCCGAAGAGATCGTCGCCATCACCTTCACCAAGAAGGCCGCCGCGGAGATGCGCAAGCGCGTACTCGAAAAGCTCTCGCCGGAACTCGCGCCCCGGTTGCGCATCCAGACCATCGACGCGCTGTCCGCGGCCTTGACCCGGCAGATGCCGGTGCTGGCAAGGTTCGGCGCACAGCCGGCGGTCGCGGAAGACGCGTCAGAGCTGTATCACGAGGCGGCGGCGCGCGCGCTGGCAGGCCTGAGCCCGCCGGTGGCGCGGCTGCTTGCGCACCTGGACAACAACGTTGCGGACGCCACCGGCTTGCTTGCCGGGATGCTCGAGCGGCGCGACCAGTGGTTGCGCAAGACCGGCGCCGCGCCGAATCGGGCGGAACTGGAATCGACGCTCGCCGCGGAAAGGAAGCGGCTGCTGCGCAACGCGCAGGCGCTGTATCCGCAGGCGTCGGTGGAAATGGCAAGCCAGGTACTGACGCAGAAAGGCGAGTGGCGCAAACGGCCGTCCGCGCCGCCGAAACTCGTCAACATTCCCGGTCTGCGCGAGGCATTGGTTGCGCTGGGCGCGGCGCCGCCACCCGTCTACAGCGGCACGCAATGGGAGGCGTTGGAGTCCATCCTCGCGCTGCTCAATCCCGCATTGGCGCAACTGCTCGCGCTTTTCGGCGAGCGCGGCGAGGTCGACTTCACTCAGATCGCGCACGGTGCGCTGTCCGCGCTCGGTACCCCGGACGAGCCGACCGACCTGCTGCTGTCGATGGACGCGCGCGTGCGGCACCTGCTCGTGGATGAATTCCAGGACACCTCCAACTCGCAGTGGGAATTGCTCGAACGCCTGACCGCGGGTTGGGAGGCGGGTGACGGCCGCACGGTATTTGTCGTCGGTGATCCGATGCAGTCCATTTACCGCTTCCGCGACGCGCAGGTCGGGTTGTTCCTGAATGCGCGGCGTGCGGGCCTGCCGGGTGTCGCACTGGAAGCCTTGACGCTCTCCACCAATTTTCGCTCGCAGGGGAAAATCGTGGAGTGGGTGAATCGGGCGTTTCCGGACGTGTTGCCTGCCGCCGAGGACGAGGCGTCCGGGGCGGTGCCTTATTCGCCTTCTGTGCCGTTTCACAACGCCATGCCCGAAGGCGAACCGACGCTCGAGACATTCGCAGACCGCGACGGCGAAGCACGCCGCGTCGTCGAGCTGGTCAACGCGGCAACAGGCAAGGCCGCGATCCTGGTGCGCAACCGCAGCCACCTCGATGCCATCGTGCCGGCACTCAAGGAGGCCGGCATCCGCTTCCGTGCGGTGGAGATCGAGCAGCTGGGCGAGAAACAAGTCGTGCAGGATCTTTATGCGCTCACGCGCGCGCTGACCCATCTCGCCGACCGCGTCGCCTGGCTCGCCATCCTGCGCGCGCCGTGGTGCGGACTCACGCTCGACGAACTCTGCGCGTCCTTCGAGGGCAGGGACAGGCAAACGATCTGGGAACTCATGCAGGAGGTGCCGCGCCTGGCACGCATGCGCGAGGTCCTCGCGCCCGCGCTCGCCGACCGGCTGCGCGGCACGCTGCGCGACTGCGTCGAAGGCGTCTGGCTCGCCCTGGGCGGACCGGCCTGCGTCGACGACGCCACCGACCTGGAAGATGCCGGGATTTTCCTCGATGAACTCGAGCGCCTGGAAGAAGCGGGTGACCTGACCGATTTCTCCGCGCTGGCGGACAGCCTCGAGGATCTTTACGCGCTGCCCGACGTGAATGCAGGCGAGGATGCGGTCGAGATCATGACCATCCATAAGGCGAAAGGCCTGGAGTTCGACACCGTCATAGTGCCCGGCCTGGATCGTTCGCCGCGTTCGGCAAGAAAGCCCCTGTTCGCCTGGCGCGGCCTGCCAGGCGGCAAGCTGCTGCTCGCGCCGATCGACGAGACCGGTGGAGAGAAGGAAGCGCTCTACCACTACGTCAGGAGCCTGGACAAGGACGCGGAGGACATCGAGGCGGGGCGTTTGCTGTATGTTGCGGCGACCCGGGCGGAGTCGCGGCTGCACCTGCTGGCCTGCCTGAAGGTGGATGAGGATGGCGTGGTGAAAATGCCGTCAAAAAGGAGTTTGCTGGGGATTGCCTGGGACGCGTTGCCGGATATTCCCATCCCTGTTCCCCCCGCCGGAAACGGCCTGAAAGCGGGCGTTATCGCTCTCGCCCATGATGGTGGAGGGCAGGGGAGAGGAGGAGAGGCCGTGCTTCACCGTCTTCCCGTGGATTTTGAATTACCCGAACCCCCGGCTCCGATGCAGTGGAAATCGCCCGATGAGGGGCGCGAGGAAGAGCAGATCGAATTTTCGTGGGTGGGGGAGACAGCGCGGCATATGGGCACCGTGGTCCACGCCTGGCTCCATCGCATCGCCGACGATGAACTGCTGGGTTGGGACGCGGCCCGGGTAACGGGTGTCCGCATCGCCATACGCGGTCAGCTTTCTGCAAAAGGTGTGAGCGTTGGAGAACTCGAAGCTGCAACCGAGCGCGTGCTGGAAGCTTTGCGAAACTCGATAGCAGACCCGAAGGGACGCTGGATTCTCGGACCGCATCCCGAGGCACGCAGCGAGTATCGAATTCGCACGCGGGATCGCAGTTATGGGATCGATCGCCTGATTCGCGATTCAAAAGGTATTCGGTGGGTGGTGGATTACAAGACCAGCCGCCACGAGGGCGCAAGCATCGAATATTTCCTGGATCAGGAGCGCAAACGCTATGCCGCCCAGCTCAATGCCTACGCGGCGGCGCTTGGTGGCGCGAGCTGCGGGCTGTACTTTCCGCTGCATGCGGGATGGCGCGAATGGTAATGCGCTTGTCGAAAAAAATGCGGTACGACCCGATCCCGTTGATCGGCAAGTATGCAACTTGCCAAATTATTCGATCGTCAGCAGCCAGGTGATGAGATCGCCTTTTTCCACCGGCGTGCATTCGCGCTTGAGCAGCAGCTTGCAGTTCCAGCTGAACCAGGCCTCGACGTTGCCCTCGCGGGTGAAGCGGTCGGGATTAGCCGAAGGCGCCAGTGGCGGGATCTGGCGTTTGATCGCCGATCGCGCGTCGGAAGGTTTGTGCAAGGTGATGTGGCAGGCGCGGCAGGGAAATTGTCCCCGGTGCGCGATGGTTTCCTGGCGCGGATCGGCGTGGTGGCAGGAAGCGCAGGCAAGCTCGGCGCCGTCGTCGGTCTTGTGCTTGCGGAAGTAGAACTCGCGGCCACGCTCCGCGGAGAATCCCTTGAACGCGGTATCAGCTTGTTTCGCCTGTTCCGCGTAGGCGGCCAGGAAATCCTCCGGCTCGGTTGCAGCGCCAAGTCCGGCATACAGGACAGTAACCAGCATCAGGGCAATTTTCATTTCCTTTTTCCCTTGGCGACCGCGAATCCCCGGCCATGCACAGATGGTAACCAAATACGGCGTGCGGCGTCAGTGCGCAACAGTGGTGATCGATTCCCTTTCGGCTAATTGTTCGGTCATCCGCGGCAGCCACAACCTGGGCTTCAAGGCTTCCTATTTCAACGACGAGAATATGCTTCTCGTTACCGGCCACCGCGACCTTGCGGTGGCTTACGCGGTGCACGTGCTCGACGTCTACGACCATTGTCGCTGCCGTTTCGCGCGTAAAAAAATTTCCGTCGTCGGGACGGCAATTCACCGCTCGAATCCCGTAGAATCCCGCCAGCATTTACGGGCGCCGCCCGCTATGGCATTACGCGTTCGCTACGGACGTGAGAATGCGCGTGAGCGTAATCGCGCCGGTTGCTGAATCTAAACAAAAATTGGAAGAAGGTTCTGAAACCTCCACACCGTTTTCTGCTGGCCCTGATGCTTTTGGGGGCCACCATCACCCCGCCTTGCTGGGCGCAAAATTCCCCGCAGCCGCCCTCGCCACCCCTGAACGACGCACAATTGCAGCGTCTGCAGCGGCTCAAGGAACAGGCTGACCGCAATCCCGGCAACAAACCTTTCCTCTACGATTACATGCAGGCGTTGGAAGAGGCCCATCGCAGCGTGGAGTTGCTTGCCTTGCTGCCCAGGGTCGATCTGGCCGCAACGCCACCCGCTGTTCTGGCGCGTCTCGGCCGCGCCGCGAATGAACAGAAGCGCTTCGCCGTCGCCGCCGATATCTTCCGCGCGGCGCTGCGCCAGGCGCCCGATCGCAGTGAGGTACTTGCCGGGCTTGCCTATGCGTTGATCGACGATGGCAAGCCGGACGGCGCCGTCGAATTGCTGGAAAGCCGGCGCGCCGCGGTGTGGCGCCAGGTGCCCTTGCTCGAGGCCTACGCGGAAGCATTGCGCGCGCAACGCGAGTATGCGCAGGCGTTGCTGTTGCACGACCGCATTCTCGCGCTCGAGCCCGGCAATCGCGAAGCGCAGCGCAATCGAATTTTTGCGGTCGCGCGTGCCGGTGCACCGCATCGCGCACTGGAACTGGCGCAAGCTTCCCCCGGCCTGCTCAGCGTGGAAGAAACGCTCGCGTTGCGCAGTGATCGTGCGGCGGTCACCACGCGCTGGGGCGCGGCGGCCGATGCCGATGCGCCGGGACGATTCGTTGCCACCGACGCGGCCCTGGCGCAGAACGTCGAACTGTTGCAGCTAGCCCAGGCATCGGGACAAGCCGCGAGCCCGGCACTGCGCCGCCTGCAATTCGACCGCATCGTGCTGTTGCGCAATCGCGTGCGCATGCAGGAGGCGGCCGATTTGCATGACGCGCTGGAGAGCGAAGGCGTGGACATTGCGCCCTACGCGCAGGTGGCCGCCGCCGACGCTTTCCTTTACCTGCATCGACCGGAACGAGCGCGCGACCTTTTCCTGCGGGCGCAGGCGCGCGGTGAAAACGAATTCGGCGGGCAGGTCGGCTTGTTTTACGCTTATTCCGATGCCGAGCAGCACGCCGCGGCCATCGCGCAAATCGACAAGGTGGTGGAGGCGACGCCGCAGAAAATCAACGCCTACAGTCCGCTGACCGTGAGCGACAACCCGGATTACGCCAGCGCCGTGGCGACCGCTGCCGCGGCCCGCGCTTACCAGGACCGGCTCGATGACGCGCAGCGGCGGCTGGAGGCTTTCCGCGACCAGGCGCCTTGGAACATGGAGGCGCGCGAAAAGCTGGCGGCGGTCTACGGCGCGCGCGGCTGGCCACGTCGCGCCGAGCAGGAGCAGTTGTGGATTCTGGCCGCCGAGCCGCGCGATCGCGCCGCACGTATCGCTTACGCGGACACGCTGCGCGAGCTGCAGGAGTGGGAAGCGGCGCGGCGTGAAGCGGCTACGCTCGAACAGGAATATCCCGAGGACAGGCAGGTGCAGCGCGTGGCGCGCCTGTGGCGCATCCACCAGATGCGCGAGCTGCAGGTCGAGGCCGGCACCGGCGACGCCAGTGGCGGCGGCGGACCGTTGGGGTCGCGCGAACACCAGATCGAAACCCACCTTTATTCCGCGCCGATCGATCGCGACTGGCGCGCCTTCATCCACCAGTTCGAGGCGCGGGCGAGTTTCCCCGACGGCTCCGGCTTCCGGCGCCGCATCGGCGCGGGCGCGGAGCTTCGCTTCCGTGACTGGCGCGGCTCCGCCGAAATCAACCAGAGCTATGACGACGAAAGCAACGTCGGCCTGTCGCTCCAGGGGGGCTGGTGGGCGAGTGACCAGTGGAACTTCGACGCCGCCGTCGATACCTCCAGCAACGACATCCCGCTGCAGGCGCGCAGCACGGGTGTGCGTGGCTGGTCGCTGCGCGCCGGCGCCACCTACCGCGCCAGCGAATCGCGCAGCTTCCGTGCCGGCGTGCAAACCATCGAATTCAATGACGGCAACCGCCGCGAAATCGCCAGCGGCTCGGCGACCCAGCGTTTCATCAGCGGCCCGGTGTACAAGCTCGATGGCGTGCTCGGCCTGTACGCGTCGCGCAATTCGCTGGCCGGTGCCGCTTATTTCAATCCCGAAAGCGATTTCGGCGCCGACGTGACGCTGATCGGCGAACAACGCCTGTGGCGGCGCTACGAGCGCAGCTTCGTGCACCGTCTGTATGTTTCGCTCGGGCAGTATCAGCAGAAGAGTTTCGGCAGCGGCCCGACGCGAGGCATCCGTTACGAGCACGAGTGGAACGCCGACGACCGCCTGAGCCTGCTTTACGGCGCGCAGCGCACGCTGCACCCCTACGACGGCCGGGGCGAATACGCGAATTACTACAACGTTGCCGTGAACTGGAAATTCTAGATGCGCCGCGCCTGCCTGTTCGTATTGCTGATGATCTGGCTGCCCGCCACGGGACTGGCCGCGAATTCGTACCGCGTGCTGTGCTACCACGACGTGCAGGAAGACGTGCGTGTCAAACCCGATCCGTTCGCCGTCGATACCGCGCAACTGGTGGCGCAGTTCGCCTGGCTGAAGGAAAACGGCTTCCATGTGATCGGCGTCGACGACGTCATCGCCGCGCGCGAAGGCAAGCGCGCGTTGCCCGACAAGGCCGTGTTGCTGAGTTTCGACGACGGCTACCGCAGCACTTATACCCGCGTTTATCCGCTGCTCAGGCTGTTCAACTATCAAGCGGTCATCGCGTTGTCCGGCCACTGGCTCGACGCGCCGGAAGGCGCAACGGTCGAGTACGACGGCAAGCAGGTGCCGCGCGAGGCCTTTCTTTCCTGGGAGCAGGTTGCGGAAATGACGGCCTCCGGGCTGATCGAAGTCGCCTCGCACAGCTACGACCTGCACCGCGGTATTCCCGCGAATCCACAGGGCAATCTGATTCCGGCGGTGGTGGCCTATCGATTCGATGCGGGCCGCTATGAGGACGATCGTGCGCACGCCGCGCGCCTGCGCGCCGACCTCGCGCGCAATTCCGCATTGATCAAGGCCAAGACCGGCCGTGCACCGCGTGTGATGGTCTGGCCTTATGGACAGGCCAGCGGGCAGGCGATCGAGATTGCGCGTGACCTGGGCATGACGGTCGCGATGAACCTGGACGGCGGCGCCAACGATGCCGGCGGCGACGTCGCGCGCATCCGGCGCGACATCGTCGCCAACAATCCGGCGTTGAACGACTTCATCGCGCTGGTGGCCAAGCCGCCGCGCGTACTCCCGCAACGCGACGTTCACGTCGACCTCGACTATGTTTACGACGCCGACGCGCGGCAGCAGCAGGCGAACCTCGACCGCCTGCTCGATCGCATTCGCGCCCTGCACGTGACCACCGTCTATCTGCAGGCCTTCTCCGATCCGGACGGTAACGGCC
>JBDTRK010000022.1:0-36031 GCA_039931685.1 Betaproteobacteria bacterium
GGCAGCCTTTGCATCGATCGAAACGATGCGCGCATGGGCGTGCGGCGAGCGCACGAACGCGACGAAGACCTCGTTTGCGACCGCCACGTCATCAACGTACTGGCCGGTACCGAACAGAAGGCGCTGGTCCTCCCGGCGGGTCATTGCCTGACCGATTCCGAATTTTGCCATGTTGTTTTCCCGCTTCCGTTATGCAAAAAAGAATTCCCGCAGGATTCTACGCCACCATCGGCATGGATGTTCATGTTGCCCCCGCCGCCGGGGTTGTCTACGATTGTGCCTTCGCCGGCCATGCCGGCCCCCACCCGCCCAGAAGGAAAGACCCCATGCCAGTCCGGCTCTCCCTGACCGTCAACGGAAAACCCGTCAGCGCCGACGTGGAACCGCGCACGCTGCTGGTGGACTTCATCCGCGACACGTTGCGGCTCACCGGCACGCACATCGGCTGCGACACCGCGCAGTGCGGCGCCTGCACCATTCATATGAACGGGGTCGCGGTGAAATGCTGCAACATGCTCGCGCTGCAGGCCCAGGGCGCCACGATCCTGACCATCGAGGGCCTGGCCATGGCCGACGGCACCATGCATCCGATGCAAGCGGCGTTTCGCGACCATCACGGATTACAGTGCGGATTTTGCACGCCGGGCATGGTGTTGAGCGCCATCGACCTGCTCAGGCGCCACCCGCACCCGAGCGAAGAGCAGATCCGCGCCGAACTCGACGGCAACCTTTGCCGCTGCACCGGTTATCACAATATCGTCAAGGCGGTGCAAGCCGCCGCCAAGGCCTGAAGCCGCCTCCCGGAGAACAGCATGCACGCATTCAATTATCACAAGGCAACCAGCGTTGCGGACGCCGCGGCGAAGTTCGCCGCCTCGGATGAAGCCCGATTGCTGGCCGGCGGGCAGACATTGATCGCCGCCATGAAAATGCGCCTGTCCGCGCCGGCGGACGTTATCGATCTGGGCGGCATCGCGGAATTGCGCGGGGTCAAGGTCGAAGGCGGAAATGTCACGATCGGCGCGATGACCACGCATGCCGCGGTCGCCGCGTCGAAGGAAATCACCAGGGCGATCCCGGCGCTGGCCGCGCTCGCCGCGAGCATCGGCGACCCGATGGTGCGCAACATGGGCACGATCGGCGGCTCGGTCGCCAACAACGATCCGGCGGCGGACTATCCGGCCGCGGTGCTCGGGCTGGACGCTACCGTCATCACCAGCAAGCGCAAAATCGCGGCCGACCGGTTTTTCACCGGCATGTATGAAACCGCGCTGGAACCCGGCGAGATCATCACGTCGCTTTCCTTCCCGATCCCGAAGCGCGCCAGCTACATGAAATTCAAGAACCCGGCCTCGCGCTACGCCATGGTCGGCGTGTTGGTGGCGCAAACCGCCGGCGGCGTGCGCGTTGCCGTGACCGGCGCCGGCACGTGCGTATTCCGCCTTGCGGACATGGAAAAGGCGCTCGGCAAATCCTTCACGCCGGACGCATTGCAGGGAATCAAGGTTTCCGCATCGGATCTGAATACCGACATCCATGCCAGCGCGGAATACCGCGCACACCTGGTTGCGGTCATGGCCAGGCGCGCCGTCGCGCAGGCCTTGTCAGGCTGATCCGCCCCATCAACCCGGCGCGGACAAAGGCGCTGCGCCGCCCCGACTGGCGAGAACCTCTCCGACTGCATTGCGTGCGAGAGTAATTGAACCGGCGAAATTCATGAACGAAGCAACGCTGCCGAAATCCATTGACGAAACCCTGGCTCTGCTGGCGCGCGGCGAATACGTCGGCGAGCGTTCGCTGGCCACCGCCGTGTTCCTCGCGCTGCGCATGGGCCGGCCTTTGTTCCTTGAGGGCGAAGCCGGCGTGGGCAAGACCGAAATCGCCAAGGTGCTGTCGCAAGTCCTCGGCCGGCAGTTGATCCGCCTGCAATGCTACGAAGGCCTGGACATCGCGTCGGCCGTCTACGAGTGGAATTACCAACGCCAGATGATCGAGATCCGACTGGCGGAAACCGAAGGCACGGGCGGCAGGGAAAAACTCGGGAAGGACATATTCAGCGAGCGCTTCCTGATCCGCCGGCCGCTGCTGCAGGCGCTCGATTCGCAAGGCGGCGAGCCGCCGGTGCTGCTGATCGACGAACTGGACCGCACCGACGAACCGTTCGAGGCTTATCTGCTGGAAGTCCTGGCGGATTTCCAGGTCACCATTCCCGAGATCGGCACCATCAAGGCGCAGCGTCCGCCGATCGTGATCATCACGTCGAACCGCACGCGCGAGATCCATGACGCGGTCAAGCGCCGCTGCCTCTACCACTGGGTCGACTACCCAACCGCCGCCGCCGAACTCGAAATCGTCAGGCGCAAGGTGCCGGGGCTTGCGGAAAAACTTTCGACCGACATCGTCGCCTTCGTGCAGAAACTGCGCGCCGCGGACTTGTTCAAGCGTCCCGGCATCGCCGAAACCATCGATTGGGCCAGGGCGCTGGTCGAGCTCGACCGGCGCTCGCTCGACGCCGGTGTGGTCAACGATACGCTCGGCGTCCTGCTCAAATATCAGGACGACATCGCCGCCGTGCGCGGCAGCGAAGCCGCCCGCATCCTCGACGAGATCACCGCGCACTAGGCGCGTGGCGCGCGCCGCTTGCCGTTCCCCGTCAGCGTTTTCCCGTCGCTTGTCACGCGTCAGCGTCGACGATTACTGGGGCAGGCCGACTTTCCTCAGATTGGCACACATGATGTCCATTACCGTCGGCGAGAAGACCATCGCCTTGCGAAACTTGCTCACCGTCAGATCCGGATAAGCGATCAGCAAAGCCCGCAGTTCGCTGGCGGCCTCCTCCATGCGCCCGGCACCGGCCAGAGATGTCACCAGATTGCGCAAGATCCAGGAAGCATGGGGTCGTTCCTGCAGCGCGCGCCGGTACATCGCGACGGCGTCGTCATAGCGTTGCGCCACTTCGTGGGCCGAACCCATGCCGACATAATTATTGAAATTCATCGGATCGAGCGGGCTCAACCTGAGCGCGCGCTCGAAATGCGGCAAGGCGCGTTCCGGCCGGTCGCTGTAATTCTCCACCCAGCCCAGCCGACTCCAGGCCCATGCCGCGTTCGGATCGATGGCCACGGCCCGCTCCAGCATGACGCGCGCGGTGCCCTGGTTACGCAACACGGTATGCACCGCGCCGAGCACGGCGAGGATCATTGGATCTTCGCCGCCCAGTTCGGCCGACTTTTCCGCATGCTTGAGCGCATCGCCGCGCGCCTGGCCGATGTCATCGGTCCAGTTGTAGACCGAGCGCTGCGCATGGCACCAGCCCGCCAGCGACAGCGCCAGCGGATACGCCGGATCGATCGCCAGCGCCTGCCCAAGCAGGTCCAGCGCTGTCTCGCTTGCTTCTTTTTCCAAAGCCCAGACATGCGGCATGGCGCGCATGGTGTAATCGTAGGCCCCCAGATCCTGCGGCCGTTTGCGCCGCGCACGCTCGATTTCAGCGAGCCGGATCGAGGGCTGGATCGCGCCGGCCACCCGCTCGGTGATGCGGTCCTGCAGTTCGAACACGTCTTCGAGCGTGCCGTCCACCCGGTCCGCCCAGACATGCGCGCCGCTGGTCACGTCGATCAACTGCACGGTGATGCGCACGCGCCCGCCCGCTTTCTGCACGCTGCCCTCGAGCACGTAGCGCACGCCGAGTTCCTTGCCGACCAGTGCAACGTCTATGGCACGGCCCTTGTAGCGGAAGGCCGAATTGCGCGCGATCACGAAAAAGGAGCGGATGCGCGACAGGGTCGCGGTAACCGCCTCGACCACGCCGTCGGCGAAAAATTCCTGCTCCGGATCCCCGGACATGTTGTCGAAGGGCAGCACGGCAATCGAAGGCTTGTCCGGCAGCGCCAGTCCGGACGCGGCCTCGCTGGCGCCCGCCATCGCGGCGGCGGCGTCCCGCGCGCTGTCCGGCCGGACGCGGAATGCGCGTACCGGCTCGGCCATGTTCTTGACCTGTTGCTCGCCGAGGAATTCGAATACCGCCTTGAGCCGGTTTTTGACCTCATCGTGCACCGTGCCCGAGATACAGAGCCCACCCGGCTCGCTGATGCTCTCCAGGCGGGCGGCCACGTTGACGCCATCGCCGTACACGGTGCCGTCGGGTTGTTCGATGACCTCGCCCAGATTCACGCCGATTCGAAAGCGCATGCGCCTCGCCTCCGGCACGGCTTCGTTGCGCCGTGCGATCTCGGCCTGGATTTCGGTCGCGGCCGTGACAGCCTGCGTCGCGGCCTCGAATACCGCGAGCACGCTGTCACCGGCCATGTCCACGACACGCCCTCGACCGGCCTCTATTTTTTCCCGGAACACGCTGCGGCAGGCTTCCAGCATGGCCACCGTGGCCGCATCGTCGTCCTGCATCAGCCGCGAATAGCCGGCGACGTCGGCGGCGACGATGGCCTGGAGTTTGCGGCTGCCTTCTGGGTCACTCATCGTTGCGGTTGATCCGTTGCATTCCTGTCATGGCAGTCAATCTACCACGCTGGTCCCGTCGTCGCAGCGGCAGGCTCTGCGGGCAATTGTCAGCCCGGCGTGCGGGCGCACTTGTTTGTTCTGCCATGACTGCCTTACCATCCTTGGACCGTGTTGGTTGCATTTCCATCACGGTATCCTGACTACACTGCCTCGGATATCGCCGCACATGAAGCTCGCTGAAAACGTCGTCCACTTCGCCCGCGCGCTGCGCAAGGCCGGCGTGCCGGTCGGCCCGGACCGGGTCCTGGACGGGTTGCGCGCGCTCGAACTCACCGGCGTCGAACATCGCGAAGATTTCTACTGGACGCT
Organism: Betaproteobacteria bacterium; assembly: GCA_039931685.1. Taxonomy (GTDB): domain Bacteria; phylum Pseudomonadota; class Gammaproteobacteria; order Burkholderiales; family JACQAP01; genus JACQAP01. The sequence continues at coordinate 4,828 of JBDTRK010000022.1, forward strand.
TGCCGCGGTATTCCTGTCGCGGCAAGAACAATTCGAGTTGTTCGACCAGGCTTTCAATCTGTTCTGGCGCGAACGCCACCTGCTCGACCATGCATTGCAAGGCCTGCCGGTGGCCGCGCCCGCGAATCCTTCCGCCGGCCAGACGTCGAACCGCATCGCCGAGGCGCTCGGGCTGACGAAAAAAATGCCGATGCGCACCGACACGCTGGAAGAAGAAGCCGACGTCCTGCTTAGCGCCTCCGATCTGGAGCGCCTGCAGCGCCGCGATTTCGAGACCATGACCGCCGACGAACTGGAGCAGGCGAAACGGCTGATCGCGGGATTGCGCCTGCCGATTCCGCAGATCATGACCCGGCGCCTGCACCCGGACGCACGCGGCCACCGCGTCGACCTGCGCGCTTCACTGCGCGCCAGCCTGCGCGGCAATGCCGACATCATTGCGCTGCGCCGCCGCTCGTATCACCGCCGCCATCCGCCGCTGGTCGTGCTGTGCGACGTCTCCGGATCGATGAGCCGGTACTCGCGCATGTTCCTGCATTTCCTGCATGCGATCACCAGCGACCGCGACCGCGTGCACAGTTTCGTATTCGGCACCCGGCTCACCAACATCACGCGCCAGTTGCGCCACCGCGACGTGGACATCGCGCTCGGCGCAATTTCCGCAACGGTCACCGACTGGTCGGGCGGCACGCGCATCGGCGCTACGCTCAAGGAATTCAACCAGCGCTGGTCGCGGCGCGTGCTCGGGCAGAACGCGGTGGTCATGCTGATCAGCGACGGACTCGACCGCGATGCCGGCGAAGATTTGGCCGGGCAAATCGAACGCCTGCACAAATCCTGTCACCTGCTGATCTGGCTGAACCCGCTGTTGCGCTTCGAGGGCTTCGAGCCGAAGGCATCCGGCGTGCGCCAGATGCTGCCGCACGTGGATGCCTTCCTGCCCGCCCACAACATCGAAAGTCTGACCGATCTGGCGAGATCGCTTCAGCCAGGTCGGGAAAATCCGGCACCCGCATTCGCACTTCGGGTACATACTTAAAAATTCAGTAGCCCGGGAGCAATTGCATTATGGAAATGAGCGGCGAACAACACATTCCCTTGGCGCAGCAACGCGTGTGGGAGGCGCTCAACAATCCGGAAATCCTAAAGGCCTGCATTCCGGGCTGCGAAAGCATCGAGCGGGTATCGGAAAACGAATACAAGGTGGCGATGACCGCCGCCGTCGGACCGGTGAAAGCAAAATTCGCCGGCAAGCTGCTGCTGTCGGACATCAATCCGCCCGATTCCTATTCGCTCGCCTTCGAAGGTTCGGGCGGAGCCGCCGGTTTCGGCAAAGGCAGCGCGCAGGTCAGGCTCGCCGCGGAAAGCGGCGGCACGCTGCTCACCTACACTGCGAACGCGAGCGTAGGCGGCAAGCTCGCGCAGATCGGCTCGAGGTTGATCGACGGCGTGGCAAAAAAAATGGCGGACGACTTTTTCATCCGCTTCAACAAGACCGTGGCCCCGGTGCCCGAATCGGAAACGGCGGACGGCGCCGCGCATCCGGTATTGCAGTCCGACCGCGCGCTGGCGAAATCCGCCGTCCCGCTCTGGGCATGGATCGGTGGCGCCATCATCGTCCTGCTGATTTCGCTCTACCTGCTCAGGTAACCGGGCCGCGAAGCGGGTGACCACCGACGTCGTCATCATCGGTGCCGGCGCGGCCGGCATGATGTGCGCAATCGAGGCGGGCAAGCGCGGACGCAGGACAGTACTCGTCGATCACGCCGCAATGCTCGGCGAGAAGATCCGCATCTCCGGCGGCGGGCGCTGCAACTTCACCAACATCGATGCGCAGCCCGGGAATTTTCTGTCCGCGAATCCGGACTTCTGCCGCTCCGCGCTGGCGCGCTACACGCCGCGCGACTTCATCGCACTGGTGGACAAACGCGGCATCGCCTGGCACGAAAAAAAACTCGGCCAGTTGTTCTGTGACGGCTCCGCGCAGCAGATCATCGACATGCTCAAATCAGAATGCGACGACGCGGGCGTGCAGTGGGCCATGCCGGCAAAGGTGGCCTCGGTCGAAAGGCGCGAACGTTTCATCGTGGTTACCGATCGCGGCGGCTTCGATTGCCATTCGCTGGTCATCGCCAGCGGCGGGTTGTCGATTCCACAAATCGGCGCCAGCCCGTTCGGCTATCGCATCGCCGAACAATTCGGGCTCGCGGTCACGCCGTTGCGGCCGGCGTTGGTCGGACTCACGTTCGCAGCGGACACGCTGGCGCAGTTCGCCGACCTCTCCGGCATTTCGGTGGACGCGGTTGTCGGTTGCAACGGCGCGAGCTTTCGAGAAAACCTGCTCGTCACCCACCGCGGCCTGTCCGGCCCCGCCATCCTGCAGATTTCGTCTTACTGGCAACCCGGCATGGATTTGTCGATCGACCTGCTGCCCGACCGCAGCGCCTTGGAAATCCTCGAAAGCCGGGACGCTTCGGAAACGCTGCTCGCCAATGTGCTCGGAGAATTCCTGCCGCAGCGCTTCGCCACGCGCTGGGTCGAATCCAATTTCGAAAACCAGCCGGTAAAACGCTTCGACGCCCCGCGCCTGCGCGAAATCGCTGCGCGCCTGCACGACTGGCGCGTCCGGCCCAGCGGCACCGTCGGATACAAGAAGGCCGAAGTCACATTGGGCGGCGTCGATACTCGCGAGCTCTCCTCGAAGACGCTGGAAGCGCGCAAGGTGCCAGGCCTGTATTTCATTGGCGAAGTCGTCGACGTCACCGGCCAACTCGGCGGCTACAACTTCCAGTGGGCCTGGGCCAGCGGCCATGCCGCCGGCCAGGCCGTCTAAGGAAGCACTCACCGCGGAGGACGCGGAGGAAATACAAGAACGGGGAAAAGCAGGAGCGAATTATATAAAGCGGCCGAGCTGGCTCCCCCTGTCGTCATCTTGCACCGCGACGATCATCGACCAACGAGCGGCATGAACACAAGATTGTTTCTGGCTCTTGCCTTTCCTCCGCGTCCTCCGTGGTTAAAGATTCCGGTCTGTGGTGCTGCTAAAATACCGACCTTCCGGGTCCGGCTCCGTAAGCGGCAGGCGTACCAAACATAATAATAAGGAGATGCAGCAATGAACCAGCTCGACATGAAGGGCCGCAGTGCCATCGTCACCGGCGGGGCATCGGGCATCGGCCTGGCGATCGCGAAGCGGCTCGCGCAGTCAGGCGCCAACGTCGCCATCTGGGACATGAACGAACAGACCATGTCAGATGCGGCGAAGTCCCTCGGCGGGGTCAAGACCCACACCGCCAAAGTCGATGTCAGCAAGATCGCCCAGGTCGAGGCCGCGTTCAAATCCACCGTCGCCGCTTTCGGCAAAGTCGATGTGCTGGTCAATTCCGCCGGCATCGCCGGCAAGAACGCCACCGTCGCGGACTATCCGATCGATGAATGGATCCGCGTGCACGACATCAACCTCAATGGCACTTTCTACACCTGCCGCACGGTGACGCCGCACATGGTCAAGAACAACTACGGCCGCATCGTCAACATCGCCTCGGTTGCCGGTAAGGAAGGCAATCCCAATGCGTCGGCTTACAGCTCATCGAAAGCTGCAGTCATCGGCCTGACCAAGTCGCTCGGCAAGGAGCTGGCGAAGAACAACATCACGGTGAACTGCGTGACGCCGGCTGCGGTGAAGACACCCATCTTCGACCAGGTCGCGCAAAGCCATATCGACTACATGCTGTCGAAGATTCCGATGGGCCGCTTCGGCCTGGTCGAGGAAATCGCCGCGACCGTGGTCTGGGCCTGCACCGAGGATTGCTCCTTCACCACCGGCGCCACCTTCGACCTTTCCGGCGGCAGAGCAACCTACTAATCAAATCTCAAGATCAACTCTCACCGCGGAGGACGCGGAGGACGCAGAGGAAAGGCAAAGGCAAAGAGGAAACAGACGATGTTGGCCGGGTCATAGGAAATCTCCATCTGATATTTCCTTTGTTTGCTTACGCCGCTATTTCTTTTATCAAAACATTTCCTCCGTTTTTCCTCTGCGTCCTCCGCGTCCTCTGCGGTTAGCGCGAAAGGGTGACATGAAGATCAAAGCAGCAGTGATCCGTCAGATGGGCTTGCCGCAACCGTATGCGGACAGCAAGCCGCTGAGCATCGAGGAAGTCGAGCTCGACAAACCGGGCCAGCGCGAAGTGCTGGTGCAGATCAAGGCGGCGAGCCTGTGCCATTCGGATCTGTCGACGGTCAATGGCGACCGTCCGCGGCAGATGCCGATGGTGCTCGGCCACGAAGCGTCCGGCATCGTTCAGGAAATCGGCGGTGGCATCAACGACCTCGCGGTCGGCGATCACGTTGCGCTGGTATTTGCACCGAGCTGCGGCCAGTGCCCGCCCTGCGTCGAAGGCCATCCCGGCCGCTGCGAGCCGGGCCAGCTGGCGAACGGCGCCGGAAAATTGCTCAATGGCGGCATGCGGCTGAGCCAGAAGGGCGAACCTGTCTATCACCATGTCGGAGTTTCTGCGTTTGCCGAATACTGCGTCGTCAACCGTGGTTCGCTGGTGAAAATCGACAAGACGCTGGCGTTCGACGAAGCGGCGCTGTTCGGTTGCGCGGTGCTGACCGGTGTGGGCGCCGTGTTCAATACCGCACAGGTTTTCCCCGGATCGAAAGTCGCCGTGCTCGGCCTCGGCGGCGTCGGATTGAATTCATTGCTCGGCGCCATCGTCGCCGGCGCGCAGCAGATCGTGGCACTTGACCTGCACGACGACAAACTCAAGCTGGCGAAAGAACTCGGCGCCACCGATACCGTCAATGCCAGGGATCCGGATGCAATCCAGAAGGTCAAGGAAATGACGGGCGGCGGCGTACACTTCGCATTGGAAATGGCCGGCTCAGTGCAGGCCATGGAACTCGCTTACCGCATCACCCGCCGTGGTGGCACCACTGTTTCCGCCGGCCTGCCGCATCCCGACCATCGCTGGCCGCTGCAGCACGTGAATATGGTTGCCGAGGAGCGCACCATCAAAGGCAGCTACGTCGGCTCCTGCGTTGCGTCGCGCGATATCCCGCGCTACATCGACCTGTATCGCCGCGGCATGCTGCCGGTCAACAAGCTGATGAGCGACCACATCAAACTCGAGGATATCAACGTCGGCTTCGACCGCCTCGCCTCCGGCCATACCGTCCGCCAGATCATCATGATGTGATGGCGCCGGCGCGAGGCGCCATCGCCCGTGACGGTCGTGACACGTGACGACGTGACGGGCTCGATCCTCTACCGACAAGATCAACGCGAAAGTTGTGCAATGACTGCAATTCGTTACCGCGCCGACGACCTCGTGCGCTTTGCGACAAACCTGCTCGACAGGACCGGACTCGACACCGACAAATCCAGGGTTGTCGCGGAGATCCTGATCGAAGGCGACCTGCTCGGGCACACGACGCACGGACTGCAGTTGCTGGCGCCCTACCTGAACGACCTGGAAAAAGGCGGCATGACCAAGTCCGGATCGCCCCGCGTGATCGCGGATTTCCCGGCGGCGGTGACCTGGGACGGCATGCGTCTGCCTGGCGTGTGGCTGACCGCGAAGGCGATCGATCTCGCGCTGGAACGCGCGAAGAAAATGGGGACTTGCACAGTGGTCATCCGCCGCAGCCATCACATCGCCTGCCTCGCCGCGTATCTCAAGAAGGTCACGGACCAAGGCATGATGGCCATGCTGATTTCTTCCGGCCCCGAAGTCGGCGGCGTCGTGCCGCATGGCGGCCGCGGCACCGGCACGCACACGCCGAACCCGATCGCGGCGGCCTGGCCGACAAAGAGCGACCCGGTCATGATCGACGTTTCGATGTCGATCACCACCCACGGACTGACCGGCCGGCTCAACAAGGAAGGCCGCAAGCTGCCGGGGCAATGGGTGCTCGACGGACACGGCAATCCCTCTGACGACCCCGCAGTCGTGTTCAACGAACCGAAGGGCGGCCTGCTACCGATCGGCGGGCTGGATCACGGACACAAGGGTTATGCGCTCGGCCTGCTGGTGGAAGCGCTGACGCAGGGACTCTCCGGCCACGGCCGCGCCGACCCGAACGAAGGCTGGGCGGCGAATGTCTGCGTGCAGGTGTTCGATCCCGCGCTGTTCGGCGGCAGCGAGGACTTCACGCGCCAGACCGAATGGATCGCGAACGCCTGCCGCAACACGCCGCCGCGCCCCGGTTTCGACCGCGTGCGCCTGCCCGGCGAATCCGGCCTGCGCCGGCGCGAGAAGCAACTCAGGGACGGCGTCGAACTCTACCCCGGCATCCTGCCCTCGCTGCAAACCTGGAGCGAGAAGCTTGGCGTTCCTCCACCTTCTGCTACTTGCTGAAGCCTCTCTCTCACCGCCGAGGACGCGGATACCCGACGTGCTACGCACGTAGGGTATCCGCGTCCTCGGCGGTGAGAGCTATGGTTGAAAGGTATAAATGATGCGCACAAACGCGGAGCACCGCAAAGGCATCGCCCTGATGGTCGGCGCGACCCTGTGCTGGGCCACCGCCGGCATCCTGGTACGCAACATGACGGTTACCGACGGCTGGAAGATCACCTTCTGGCGCTCGCTGTTCATGTCGGCCTTCATGCTCGCGGTCCTGTTCATGCGCTACGGCCGCAACCTGCCCGGGCGCATCCGCATGATGGGCTGGACCGGGGCGGTGACCGGCGCGCTGTTCGCCGGCATGATGATCAGCTTCATCCTGGCGTTGTCGCTGACCACCGTCGCCAATACGCTGGTGGTCGGCAGCATTTCGCCATTCGTCGCCACGCTCTGCGGTTACCTGTTTCTCGGCGAGAAAGTTTCGACCAGCACCTGGCTGGCGATGATCGCCGCAATAGGCGGCATCGTCGTCATGTTCTTCGATGCACTGGCAAGCGGCGGCTGGGCGGGAAACCTGATCGCACTGTGCATTCCCATCGGCTTTGGTGTGAACATCGTCATCCTCAGAAAACATCACGTGTCGGTGGACATGATGCCGGCAGTGTTGCTGGCAGGCATTTTCTCGATGCTGATCGCGCTGCCCTTCGCGCTGCCCCTGCCGGTCAGCGCGGCCGATCTCGGCCTGCTCGCGGTAATGGGAGTCGTACAACTTGCCGTAGGCCTGTTGCTGATGCTCGCCGCCGTGCGCTACCTTGCCTCGGCGGAAATCGGACTGCTTTCCATCCTGGAAATCGTCTTCGGCACGCTGTCCGTCTGGGTGGTGATCGGCGAGCGGCCCAGCCAGACCGCGCTGGTCGGTGGCAGCATGGTCCTGGCCGCGCTGGTTGCAAACGAAGTCGTCGGCTTGCGGCGATCGCTGTACGCCGGTACATAAGGCCGCGCCCGCACCAGAATCAGCGTTTCGTCCGCGTGCGCGGGGGAGCACGTTGCGAGCAGGTGCTCCGCACCAGGTGAGTTAAGGCGGCCAGGCCCAAAAAAATCGCCCGGCACGAAGCCGGGCGAGGATGTCCAGACTGCAGTCTGATCAATTCGGCAAAACGACGGTGTCGATAACGTGAATTACGCCGTTGGACGCGACGATGTCGGTCTTGACGACCTTGGCGTTGTTGACCATTACGGCGCCATTCATCGTGCTCACGGTCAGCGACTGGCCCTGCACCGTCTTGACCTGGCCCGGCATCACCTGGCTGGCCATGACCTTGCCCGGCACGACGTGGTAAGTCAGGATGGCTGCAAGTTTCTTCTTATCCTTGAGCAGCGCGTCGAGCGTGCCTGCGGGCAACTTGGCAAAGGCTTCGTCGGTGGGCGCGAAGACCGTGAACGGGCCTGGGCCCTTCAAGGTATCGACCAGGCCGGCGGCCTGCACAGCCGTCACCAGCGTCTTGAATTGTCCTGCGGAGATGGCCGTGTCGACGATGTCGGCAGCGAATACCATCGACGTGGCAGCCATCAGGGTTGCTGCGGCGATAAGGTGGGATATAGCTTTCATGAAATGCTTTCCTCCAGGGTTTAAGGGAACCAAAGCGCGATGCTGAATTGCATCACGGCCTCTCTGACCCGGGTGCCTCGGTCGGGTTTCAGATTTATTGGCGACCCCGGTCCTAAAAAAATGAAACCAGGCTACCTATCCAGGGTCTCTTCCCCGCGATTTGCCAACCCGATACGAGGACCTGCCGCAATGAATGCTCCCGAACGCTTGCCCCTGCCCGACATTCAGTCCATGGCGGACCATCGCGCACTTGCCATCGACCAGGTAGGTATCCGCGGTTTGCGCCATCCGATCCGGGTTGCCACCCCAGGGCGCGCACCCATCGCTACGATCGCCACCATTGAAATGTCGGTCGCACTGCCGGCCGTGGTCAAGGGCACGCACATGTCGCGCTTTCTGGAAGTGCTGCAGGCGCACGAGGATGCGCTGGGCGTTGCCGCCCTGCCCACCCTGATGCGCCGCATGCTGGGCCAGCTTGACGCGCAAAGCGGCGCGTTCAGCCTGCGCTTTCCCTATTTCGTCATGAAGCGGGCACCGGTGTCCAATGTCGAAAGCCTGATGGATTACGACGTCTGCCTGCGCGCGCAAGGCAGCCTGAACGATCTGGAGCTTGCGGTCGAAGTGACGGTGCCGGTGACGAGCCTGTGCCCATGCTCCAAGGAAATCTCGGACTACGGCGCGCACAACCAGCGCTCGGCCGTGACCATCTCGGCCATTCTCGCCGCGCCTCTCGATCCCGAGGATCTGATTGCGATCGCCGAGCGCGCAGCCTCGTGCGAACTCTACGGATTGCTCAAGCGCCCGGACGAAAAGTACGTCACCGAGCGCGCCTACGACAATCCGAAGTTCGTGGAAGATCTGGTGCGAGACGTTGCGCTCGAACTCAAGCGCGATGCCCGCGTTGCCGCTTTTGTCGTCACCAGCGAGAATTTCGAATCGATCCACAACCATAGCGCTTATGCGGTCATTCGCCATGACAAGCGCGCCGGTTGAGCTGGCAGCACTCCGTCCACGGGGAAGGCGCGATTGCGCCGCCCCGCCCGCTTGCGTATCCTTGCCCGATCATGGAGATAACAGATCAGGACGCGGAACTGGTACGGCTTGCGCAGGCGGGCGACGCGAAAGCGTTCGAGGCGCTGGTAGTCAAATACCAGCGGCGCATCGCGCGCCACGTGGCGCGATACGTGCGCAATTCGGGCGACGTCGAGGACATTGTCCAGGACGTATTCATCCGTGCCCATCGCGGGCTCGCCTCCTTTCGCGGCGACAGCGGCTTTTTCAGCTGGCTCTACCGCATCGCAACCAACGCCTCGCTGAGCCATCTGAAGCGCTCGCGCAACAATGTGCTGCTGGGCGACGATGCGCCGGAGGAACGCGCCGAAGCGTTCGAGCCGGGTGTATCCGACGCGGCGGATCCGGAGCGCACGCTGATGGCAAGTCAAATAGCCGACGTCGTGCGCAAAGCACTGTCCCGGCTGCAACCCGACCTTGCCGAGGCGCTCATGCTTTATGAAGTCGAAGGAAAGCCTTACGCCGAGATCGCCGGGATGCTCGACATCCCGATCGGCACCGTGCGCACCCGCATTTTCCGGGCACGCGAGTTCATCGCCAAACGCCTGGAACCGGTGCTTGGCCCGCAACGCAACCGGAGGTGGTAGTCATGTCGCTCAAAGTTTCTCTTCTGCTCGATGGACAACTTGCCGCGGCCGAGGTCAAGCCCGCGCTGGTTGAGGCCGTCAAGGATGCTGGATTGCGCGATCGCTACACGGTATTTGGCCTGATCGGCGACGTGCTGCGCGGTAACAGCACGCCGGACGACGGCTATAGCCAGCGCATATTCGATCGCATGCGCCGGGAAGGTTCGCGCATCGAATCCAGCTACGATCCGCTGGCTGCCGACGAATGACGCCGGCTTGAGCCGGCAGGCGTCTCGCGCTAGCGCGGGACCTGCGGGCCTACGGCGTGCTCAGCCTTCGGGCGTGATGACCTGGATGTGGTCGCGACGCACATTCAGGAATGGCGCGGCCAGAACACGGCGCTCCCCTGCCTCCCAGACCTCCGCATCAGTGACCGCGATGAAACTCTTGGCCTCAGTCATGTAGTCCGTCACACGCGCCCCAGGCACCAGATCGATGTAACCCTTGATCCGGTAGCTGCCGGTAAGAATGATGACTTTGGTCTTGTTCTGGTCTGCCATGAATTGTCCTCCGTCGAAGTGTTCAGTCTGGTGCCGCCTGCGCGCCGGGCGATCCGCCGTCGCTCATCAGCAATTTCCGCACGGAATCGGCAACGCAGCGGATCGCGCCCGGCGTCCCGCCTGCCGACCATCCGCAGGCCGCGCGTTTTCACTTGTGCGCAATGGGTTTTTCCGTGAACAGGTAATCCTTGAGCTCACTGGAGAATCTCGGGTCCTTGCGCCGAATCCATTCCAGCACCATCGAAGCGTGTTCCTTCTCCTCGTCGCGATTGTGCTCGAGGATGGCCTTGAGGTCCTTGTCCTTGCAGGCGTCGGCGCGCTGGTTGTACCAGTCCACCGCTTCCAGCTCTTCCATCAGGGACACGATCGCCCGGTGCATGTCGCGCGTTGCGTCGGACAATTCTTCAATGGGTTCATGATAACCGACACTGGACATCTGCTTCTCCTGTTGGTTGGAACGGTTCGGGCATGGGCGTCTGCGCGGATGCACGAGGCAGCGCCAATCCGCGGGCAATCTGCGCGCAAGGCATTGACGGCGGCGTCAGTCCACGCGCGCAACAACAGCATAACGCCGTTTATCCCGGCCCATCGCGGGCGGATCCAGGAAGCCGGCAATGATCGGCTTGACTCCGCACCCCGGCAATATGGCGAGTACAGTCCGAGCAGGATGGGCGTCCGGGCATTGCCTCATCTATCAGTTCCGGTCCCGGTCGCTGCCGGTCACCGCCCATTGCGCCATGCCGCGCGCGCTCGGTAGACTGGCACGGTGCCGGACACGCCCGGCCGCGACGCGGGCCACCGCAGGGAGGAAGAACCATGACGGACAACAAATGGAAGATCGCCGGCGAATACATGGAAAGCTGCAACTGCGACTACCTCTGCCCTTGCATCTTCACGAATCCGCAGGAACCGGTGAGCTACGACCAGTGCACGTCCTTGCAGGTCTACCGCATCGATCGCGGTAACTGCGGCAACGTGAAGCTGGACGGCCTGGCGTTCGCATTCGTCATCCGCTCGGGCAAGATCATGTCCGAAGGTCACTGGATTTTCGCGGGCGCCGTCGACGCTGCGGCGAACGATGAACAGCTCAAGGCGCTGAGCGCCATCGTCAGCGGCCAGGCGGGCGGCACGCCGGCGCGCATCCGCGACAACCTGGTCAGCGATTTCCGCGGTATCGAGGTCAAACCCATCACGTTCGGCATGGACGGGCTGCAGCGTTCGGCGTCGATTCCCGGACTGCTGGAGTTCGCTGTGACGGGCGTGGCCTCGCGCAACAACAACGGCGAGCCGATTTACCTCGACAACACCTCGCATCCAGCCAACCGCAAGGTCGCGCTCGCGAAATCGAAGCACATGCACGTCCACGGCTTCGGCCTCGACCTGGACCTGGTCGGAAAAAACAACAACGGCCACTTTGCGCCGTTCGACTGGGCCAACTAGGCCGCGCCGGCATGTTCACGCCCCGGCACCCGATCGCCGCGACCGCACGCCGCGCCCGCGCATGAGCGACCCCGTGCCCGCCGAAGGTCCCGCGCCGGCGCGGCTGGCGTCGCGCGATCGCGCGCTGATCGTCGCCGCGCTGCTCGGCGTCAGCGCTGTCGCCTGGCTTTACCTTATCCACCTCGCCCGGCAGATGGCAGACATGGCCGGCATGGACCCGGCGATGCCCGGCATGCCCGACATGGTCGCCGGCGCGATGACGCCGATGCCGGCGGCGTGGTCGGTGACCGATTTCGTACTGATGTTCACAATGTGGTGGATGATGATGGTCGGCATGATGCTGCCGAGCGCGACGCCACTCATCCTGACCTTCGCCACCGTCAACCGGCGCAAGCGCGAGCGCGGCCAGCCCTTCCTGCCGACTTTTGCGTTCACCGCCGGCTACCTGGTGGTGTGGGGCGGGTTCAGCCTTGCCGCAACGCTGGCGCAGTGGGAACTGGACCGCACCGCGCTGTTGCTGCCTTCGATGAAAACCGGCAGCGCGATCCTGGGCGGCGCGCTGTTCGTTGCCGCGGGCATTTACCAGTGGACGCCGCTGAAGCACGCCTGCCTCTCGAACTGCCGTTCGCCGCTCGATTTCGTGATCAACCGCTGGCACGACGGCTGGGCCGGCGCGCTGCGCATGGGCGGTGAGCACGGAGCCTACTGCCTGGGCTGCTGCGCGGTCCTCATGGCCCTGATGTTCGTCGGCGGCGCGATGAACCTGCTCTGGGCCGCGGCGCTCGCCGCGCTGGTATTCGTCGAGAAGCTATTGCCGGGCGGAGAATGGATCGCGCGCGCAAGCGGCGTGCTGATGGTCGGATTCGGCGGTTATCTGTTGCTGTCAGCCTGAGTCTGATTGCTCAGAGCGCACATCGCGGGCTCGGTCGAGCCGAATCGCTCGTTGGGAAAATAAATCTGTCCCTTTTTGGCCTATATCCCGATTTCATTGCCGCTTCTTCGCCAACTTCAAATAGTCCGCAAGCCAGGCATACCAATCGCACACGATCAGTTTCTTCTGCTCTTCATAGTATTGCTTGCCCGCTTCCACCTGCACCGGCGTCATCTTCTTCTCCAGGTCGCCGGCCAGCGTCTTGTGCCACTTGATCTTCTCGGGCGGGAAGAAATTCTCGTCCCAGTTCATCGGAATGTATTCACCCGCCAGCAGATACCAGGCATAGGCTTTAGCCAGATCGACGTCGCGCCCTTCCCCCTTTAGCCACATGACGCCCAGGTCGACCATCGACTGATAGTCGCCAAGGTGCGCGCCCTTCTCGTACATCCGGTAAGCCGTCCCTACATCCTGCCTCGCGATACTTAGCCGCGCCACCCTGTGAATCATGGCTGCGTGGTTCGCGTCTATCGCCTGCTTGTACCAGCGGTTCATTTCCTCCGGGTCGTCCTGGTCGACGGAGCGGCGGGTTTGTTCTACGCGGGCGGTGTCGTCCGTGAAGCAGTCGACTGAGACGGCAAAGGAAGAAAAAGCGGAGAGCGAAGAAATCAAGCTTCCAAGGAAGAGCAGTTTCGAAAGCATCGGCATTTAAATTAATTTGGCCCTGAGACTATTTATTCCTTGATCGGCTAGGCTGTGCCATTCTTAAAGGTGCATCGAGTGAGGCTTGGTATATTGGTTTTTTTATTGAACATGCCAAGCCTGACCCCAACTTTCCGCGCGCTATGCAGACCTTCTGAACCCGCGCCGTGCTTTCACGCGCGCCTACGACTGCGTCGACCGCGGCACTCGTGCGTAATCGATCAAAAGTATGTTCGTATCCTGGCCTTGGATCGCATCGTGACCTATTGAAAGCGTAACTTCACGGGTGACGTTGTTGTCGTTTTCATCTCCACCGAGAACCAGATCCGCGGTGACGGCGACCGTGCCCGACGAGACTGCGATCGGAGAATCGCCTCCCCTGATTCTTGGTCCCTCGTGCGATCCATCCGCTGCATCGGTGACGAACATGCGCACCACGCCGGCCGAGTCCGGCAGGAAAGGAAAATGGCGCGGGGTGAGAACCACCCGAAGATTGGCCGCTGCCTGTTGAGCGGCAAACCAGGCATCGGGGAAATCCCGACGCAGATCCAGAGCCAGCGTACCTGCGCGCGTTTCCATTACGGCGTTCAATGATTGTGCCGCTCCCTTTCGGAGCAATCCACCCGCGTCGCGCGCCGTGTACTTTAGATGCAGGATAACGTCCGCAACAGTCCTCAGATCGAATCGATTCTGAGCAGCAGGCAACTCGAGACTCCAATTGCTGATCGCACCGGCGCCTTCAAAAGGCAGATAGCGTTCGTCGCGGAAGTTGACCTCGAACACCCCGGCATCGTTCTGGCCGGTACTGGTTGCAATGGATTGCATCGGACCAAAACCGTATGAGAAACGCCCGTCCTCACCGGCAGCCTCGGCGTACGCGGTGCCCGATGCGGGATTGCGACGCGTGCGATGGTTTTGCAGGGACAACGTGCAATTCACGTTGGTGTAGGGGCCGGCGACGCACGGAATGCTTAGGCTCACCGACTTCAAACGGCGCATGTATTGGCCAGGGTAGTCCGCGTCGAAGAGCGTCTCGGAAAGCTCGATCTCGCATGCACCCGTTTCAACCAGATCGAAGAACGCCTCGGGAAACCGATCGCGCAGGGACACGTGTTTCAGCAGCTCCAATTCGCGACGGTTTTCCTCGAGGTACGCGACGTCCATTCGCTTCAAATCGTGGTGCAGACGCTCCACGGCCAGGAGTCCGGCACGGCCATCTTGCCAGTAGTCTCCGCCGATGAAACGCAAGTCGTCCCGTCCCAGTTCATAGCGAAAGGCCCGCTGCGCCTTCTTGCCCACATCCAGCGCGAGGGCAAAACCCTGGTCGCACAGGCGCAGCAGCTCCCGTGACATCCAATCGTAGAATGCCTGATTCGAGAATTTGTCGCGGATCAGGCTCTCCATTTCTTCAGCATTGTCCAGTTGTCGCTGCTGGACATCGAGATCCTTTTGCGCAATCTCCTCGCGAATCCGCACACCCAGGATCTGCTTGTCGATGTGCATGAGTTCGAGCGCTGCCTGGTTGTGCTGCTGGGCCCACTGGGCCTGCCGCAACAGGAACGATCCGGCCCGGGCATGACGGGAGGACTGCTGATTCTTCTGGTTGGCCTTGTGGTGAAAGCCCTGGGCCACGACGCCCATGATCTCTCCAAACATTCGACCGCCGATTTCGAGATCGAGCCCGACACCGAACGGCTCGACGTGCGCGTGGAAGTTCGGAATGTAGCGAAGATAGCCACCCAACTTCTCGAAGTCCTCTGCATTCTGCTGAGCGACGCGGGCATCCTCCAGCAAATTGAGCTCCCTCGCCTCCTCTTCCAACATGAGGCACCCAGAGAGCGGTGAGCTTTCTTCACCGCTTCCCAGGACGAATTCGTGCGGGTTCAGCAATTGATGAAGGGTGGTATCGGGCGGGTCGATGTTCTGAATCTTCAGACCTAGCGAGGGAACGGACACCATTTCGATGCTATCTCCTATCGCAGGCTGGATTTCTTTCCTGGCGACGTACATGCGGGCATCGTTCAGCCTGCGCAACGCGGCGGTACGCGCGAATTCCAGAGTATCGCGCGCGGCGCCTGCCTCCCTGAGCGACGCTTGCTTTACGTCCAGCAGCAAGTTGTGAATCGCCTTCTCGTGACCGGCACGAACGCGCGTCAGGTGTTCGCCATCCTTTTTCTCGAGCGCGCCGAGTAACTCGGCGCTCAGGCTCTTGATCTCGCCGCACAGTTCTGTCGCCTTCTGAATCAGGACGCCGAACCGGTGTGCGGGCACGTCCATGTTTGCGTCATCCAGCGCATCGTCGAGGTTCAAGCCGGCCGCGGCGGCCGCGGCGAGCAACCCCGGATCGATAGGTGGTTCGAAGAGTGGCAACACTCTGGCGCGTCCCGCAATGTCCTGGCAATTGCGGATCTTGAACAGGCGATCGGCCACAGTGTCCCAGTACTCTAGTAGCCGCTCGTTGGGCGTAATGCAGAAGAGCAGCATGGAGACGATATTCTGTCCAGCCGGAAGTGCGTTCCCAGCAGCGAGCGCATCCACCGCGACCCAATACTCGCC
Organism: Betaproteobacteria bacterium; assembly: GCA_039931685.1. Taxonomy (GTDB): domain Bacteria; phylum Pseudomonadota; class Gammaproteobacteria; order Burkholderiales; family JACQAP01; genus JACQAP01. Next base: position 20,556 of record JBDTRK010000022.1, read on the forward strand.
AATCTGATCGGCAGCGCTCCCCGTTCGGGGCAAGGTCGCCGCGCTGTGAGGCACGGGTGCTGCACGCGAAGGAATGCGAGCAGGCCGCGCACCCAGGATCTTCTCGGCCCGCACGTACAGCAAGACGGCTTCATCGACGGATTCGGGTGTTCCACGTTCAAATAGTCGGTCTCCCCATGCAATGAGATTGTCCAGATAAGCCATGACCGTGGCGCGCATGTACGCCGTCGGACGCAACCGAGCCACTGCATGTGGCCGAAACGGGGCCTCCAGCCACGCATTGACTTGTGCGAGAAGGTCGGCGTCGGGGGTCGCCGCGGGCACCAATGAAGCAAAGGGCGGAAATCTCCAGCAGTTCCTGGCGCGGTCCGCTTCCGGCTGGCCGGTCGTGCCCGTGGCAGGGGTGGGATCGAAGATGCGCCGCAGCCATTGCTGCGCGGCCTCGAAGCGCCCTGCTCCGCTCAATGCGCGCGCGATGGCAAATGGGCCGTGAAAACCCGCTTCCCACGCGTAGGGAGACGCAGGCGAATAAGCGGAAAACAGACTTGGATCGGCAAGCGGGCTATCTGCGTTCGTCGAGCCGATCAGCAGATTCCAATTCATACGGTCCGGCTGCAGTGGAACCGAACCGACGGCACCAACTCCCACCATCGCAAGCTCGCTCTCTCCCACTTCATCATGACACACCACCGCGTATTCGCGAGGGGGCGGCGAGTATCCCGGAAGGTACGTCGATTCGTGGCGGCGCGACGAGCGAACTACCCGCGCGCCCTGCCCGTCCACGCTGCGGAACCACGGCCCGTTGACCACGAGGGATCCCGCCGACTCGATCGTCGATACTGGCAGGGTCAGGGGGATCCACTGCGCAACCGTGGAGAGCATGCCCGCACCAACGAGGGCCCATCGTGATGTGAGGACGTCCAGTTCGAGAATCAATTCGCTTGGCGCGTCGTATGGCAAATCCCGCCGAAGCGCGATCTTGCCGTTGACACTCGCTGCGTCCGCACCCGGTGTCGCGACGAGATCGGCCTCGGGGACTTCCACGTTCACCGAAATGCCCATGAACAAGGACACGTCAAACGCGTTTGCAGACAGTGCCTCTACAGTATCGCTATATCGCTTCTGCGCAGCCTGATCGGGCACCACCCCGGTAGGCGTATAGGGGGAATAAGGAAACAGAGCAGGATTGTCGTGAACCAGCAGGTTGCGAACATAAGCTGCGTTGCGTGAGAACATTCTCTCGAAATCTTCGAATGAAACGCCGAAATCGCATTTCCCGTCGGCGTCTGTGTACGAAATCACGTCGAAACTGAGGTAAGACGCGGGCAGTTGTGTCGAGGGGCGGGTACTCAGATACGGAATGGATGTGGATAAACGTGCGGGGATTCGAACGTACACCGTGGCGCTCACCTTGCGACCGCTCACCGCGATGCCGCTGCTATGCAGTATTACTCGCAGCCTGTTCGCTTCTTCCATCGTATCCAGCAGCGGATTCGTTGCAACCGCGGCCAGCGAAAAAGTGTCCGGGACACGCGAGTACATGACCAATCTTGGCTTGTCGGTCGTGGTCGTCTCCGACTCCCTGAGCGTGTATCGGCGCCAGGCGAAATTGAAGTCACGCTCATCCTGGCGAACATCGTGATACGGAATCGTCAATGCATCTGAAATACCGTCCAGGCCGATCGCCAATTCATCCTTGCCCCACTGGCCATTGCGGTAACGCGACATGTGGTACTGGATTTTCCATTCTTCGCGAATCGCGACACCTGCGGCGCGCTCTTCCTTCGTGCGGCGATCCGGGCCGGTGGCCTTTCGAAACACCGGCCAGACCAGCGCAAGGTTGCTTCCCGTTTCCCCGCCTGTGCCCGGTCCGGCCGACAAATGCAGCGGAATCAGGTGATCACCTGGAATATCCAGATCGATCTTGTCCCATGCGGACCAAATGCCCGGCTTTGCCGCCCACTCCGCAGCAGGGGTTTGCCAACTGCCGCGGTTCCGGTTGAAGCGCCGGTAGTAGTGCGTCCTCGGCGCTGAGCGCGTACGCGCGAAGACGTGTGATGTCTCCTGATGGTTACTGTCGATTTCCACCAGGAAGGCGACAACCTCCAGATGAAACAACTGATCGACCTCACGCACATAGCGTTCGTAGGCAGCCAACGCCGCGTCGGGCGTCAGGTCGGGGCGGGACAGATCTCCCTCGAGCGCCTTGAACTCATTGGTGCGATCGTCGCGCAGTGCTGGGTCCAGCCAGTTCTCCGGGTACAGGAACAGCTTGCGGTTGGCTTCCCAGACACGATAGCGCTTCTCCCACGTTTCCCAACGCCACTTCCAGCCCGGAAGAAGGGTAGCGGACGGATCTACCGTCTCTTCACCCGCCAGCGCGCGTTCGATCAGCATCTGCAATGATGCGGTCGCCTGGCGGATGCGACTGGTCTGAACACACGGACTGACCTGCGTATCGATCAAAAGGTATTCGAACACGGAATCGACCGAGTCGAAGCGGCCGTCGGGCATAGTCGGTGGCGCGCCATTGCCCGGGGTTACGTGGTTGATGACGTACGCGACCAGGGCATCACGGCGCCTCTCGCGCAAATCGTCGTGAATGCGCTGGGCGGTCTTCAACCAGTCCTTATTGCCGAGATGTTCCTGGAGCATGCTGCGTAGGCGGACTGTCGTCGTCGCATCCAGATCTTGACGGGCCGCCGCGATGAGATCCTGCAGCTTGACCTTCTTCCCCTGGGCCAGCCGCATGGCGCGTGCGAGTTGCTCCAGCAGAGTAGGCGCTGCCTTCACGTCGCCGAAGGCGGTGGCGGGCACGAATGCTTTGACGTCTTCCGGGCTCCAGCCAGTAGCGCCGGCGACTAGGTCAAGGCGGGCAGCAGCGTCGAGCTGGGAGCCCGAGAGATCGGCGAGGGCACGCTCCACCGGGCGTTGCCATACAGCGATGCTGTCACGCAGGATGACAAAACTGATCCAGCTCGATAGTTCATCGAACGTCGCGTGTGCGTCGGCGCTCAGCGCCGGTATTGCGTCCAGCTTCGCGAACCCGACGGCCGCACCCTGAGACCACAGCCACCGGATCTGGGATCCAGTCAGCATTAACTTGTTTGCAAGCAGTGCGACCTTGTGCCATCGGATCAGAATTGCCACCGCACCGTCCGCCGGACGCAAGCCCGCCCCGAGAATGCTGCCGCTTTCCAGAACGGCGAGTGTGTCGGCGCTGCGCGAAATCACGGGCACTGGCAGGCCGGAGGACATGGCGACAGCACGGACCGTAGCCTCCCGAATCTTGCCGGCGCGGACCACATTCAGCGCCTTTTCCAGAAGAGTGGTGACCGGGTTGCCACCAGCCCCGATCGCACGCAGGGTGGCGAGGGGTTTCCACTGATTGAGCGCCAGCTCAGGCCACTGCGCGAGCGTGGTACCGGCAAAGGAATCCAGCGCGTCATTGAAATCCGTCCATCGAGCGTACTGGACCGGGTCGCTGGTCGAGTTGATCGCGAGGGGCGTGGCCAGGGCGGCTCGATCGGCAGCGCTCAAATCTCCCACTAATGTGAGTGATCGCGCTCCCGTGTCGTACCTCAGCCGCGCGGAGAGATTTGGGGGAACGTTCAACGCGGCAGGCAACCAGTCCAAGGCCGCTTCGCGTACTGGCAATACCAGCATATCGAACGTGCCGCCGGGAATCAGGCTCGCCGGCGCATCGTAGAGTGCCTCGATCGCCGCCTTGATGGCCGTGCGCGACGCCGCAACGGCTGCTGTGGTAATCGTAGCACCCGGTTTGGCCACAACTGCACCGGGCAAGTCCGCCGCTGCGAGCAGCTCGGCGCGCCGCGTCGTATGCATCACACCAACAAACGACAAGGTGTGGGCGGAATCGTCGTATTGCAGATCGGACGGCGCCGCCCAGGTTAGATCCGTGGCGAGCGATAGTGGCACCGAATTTGAACGTGTCGCCGCATCACGCAGCGTTGCCGCCCGTTCGTCCGGCCACCCTAGTTGAACCAGCACGGCCCGCAACCGCTCGCCTTTGGGATCGTCGCTCGCTTGCGTCTCGGTGGCAATCGCTTCGCGCGCGGCGTTCAGTGACGTCAAAGTCTCGGTAATCGCATCCACGGTCATGCCTGGTCCGGGAGATGCAACGGAGGGAAGTCCAAGGAGGTATTCCATTTCGCCGAGCGTGAACGGCGTCGTGCGCAGCCGGTCGATGCCGGCCATGAACGCCAGGGTGGTGGCCGTGTCGCCGAACGGGGCGCGCCCGGTAATTCTTGACAACCGAAGCAGCGTTGGCACGTCCACCTGCAAGGCGCGAGCGAGAGATCCGTAACGGAACAACAGCGAAACGAGCGGAATACTGTCGGGCGTCAACGTATCTGCGGCGGTGAGAATCCCTTCAGCCGAGAGGGCGTCAAGGTCGGATGTCGAGAGTCCACACGCGGCCAGCACCGCACGGCGCAGTTGATCGGCGCCTGAATCCACCGCAGCGGAGCGCACGGTACGTGTGCGGCGGAACAGGCGATCGTGTAACGTCGCAAGCGTGGGTTTTCCCGGCCCGCTCGCGTCGGGATACTCGGTCGTGTCCATGTTTCCCCACCAGACCAGCATCTCGCTCAGGTCTATCCGCAACCGATCGTTCAGCGTCTTGATGATCGCGACGCTTTCCAACGTGCTCTCGGTCAGGTCGGAATCGCCGAGAGCCGTGAGCGTGCGATCCAGGTCAAATATTGCCCAGCCGTAACGCCGCGACAAACGAATGAACCGCATCGCGCGGCCAAGCTTCGCTGCATTTAGTCCCGTGATCGTCAGATCTGCCAGCTTGCACGATAGCGGATCATTGGCAGGCCCCACGACAGCCGAGCTGCGATCCGGATTCACGAAGTGCGTCCCGAGGAGATTAATCAGTTCGATGTAATCAAGGCCCGAACGCCGCAGGAATTCCGGCACGCTGGAAACCAGTGTAGTCCAGGACGCAACGGCGGTCCCGTCATAACCCCAAAGGGCGGCAGACGAGCCCACCGCTCCCGTGATGATCTGAGCTTCCACCGGGGCCACGTTCAGTATCTCTCGTGCCATCGCCAAAGTAATCGACCTGCCGGCAAGCGTGGTGGGCGACATTGCGTCGATCAGTTTTGCGCGGTTGAGCTTCAATTCGTTCAAATAGGCGCGTCCCTCTTCGTGCGCCAGATCGAACGGAAGAGGCAGCGGATGAAGACTGCTCGAAAGGATCTGATATGCGGCCAGATTCCAGTGCTCGGGCACAGCGCTCAGCTCCTCGCTGCTGCGACCCGTCTGCCGGTAGCGCGCCTTCACCGCGATCTGCCAATAGTCTGCAGTGCCCTTTTCTCCCTTGATCTCGAAGACATCGCCGCCGTCGATCAGCAGCCACAGGCCTTCGCCGACTGCGGTCACGGTCGCTTTTTCTCCGAGATTGACACCATTCGGCGAGCTCGCGAAAGTAATGCGTAAAGCCGCGCTGACGGTTTCACTTACGATGTCAGCGAACACCTCAAAAGGGAGAAGGAACGGCGCAAACGATCGGCCAGGCGGCACCGTCCCATTCCAGCGTGGTGCAAACACAGGAAGGAACCCAATCGGGCCCGCAGGGGCAGTCGTGCCGACAGGAAGTTGAATGATCTGCCCGATCGTAATTTCAGAGGCCGGCGCCACCAGGTCTTCCAGTAGCTCGTTGACGACATCGATCAAGGGGAATGCCGTATTGCTGTTCTCACAGGACAGCGGGATGTGAAAAATCTCACGCCTGCGTTTGTCCCCGATCGACCAGAGCACCGGTTCGGCCGCAGCTACTGACATCGGAAAATCTCGGACGAAATCCACCAGGTCGACGAAGTAGGCCGCGGGACTGACAACGGACGAGCAGTGCGTGCACTCGCATGCGTCCTCGAATCCAAACGACGCATTGCGGTCCGCACCGCCTCCAACACGCGGGACCGGGGGCGCCCCGATCCTCATCGCGGCAGGCGCACCAAGTTCCCGGGACAGGCTTTCAATTCGCTTCCAGACCGCAACAGTGGCGGATTGAACCGCCCTGCCTTTCACGCCATCAGTCGCGTGTCCCACGTCCTTTGGGGGGACCACGCCAGCAATCGTTCCGAGCAACTCGGACCCGGGTAGAGAGATTAACGCCACGTCGGCGGCGGAGGTGATTCCACCTTCGAGCAACTCCTTCCAGAGATCGACAGTGCGTCTATGAGGCAGGTCGAATCCATCAAGGGGGTTGCTCCCGCGAACAACGTCCGGGATGACGGCGGGATCGAGTTCGAATGCCTTGGCTCTGAGTCCGGCAAGCGCTGCGGTTCGCGATAGCACATCCACCGCCACCAGGGTCTCCTCGGGCAACGCGATCCCATCGAGGCGCCGGACGCGCTCTTCCGCAGGCGCAGTATCGAGCTTGGATGCGCGATCGATACCGATGACAAAATCCATGTTGTTCTGGAAGAAGCGCAACGTGTCTGCTTGTGTAGTTCCATATCGAGCGAAAATCGCCTCGGGAATGGTTTTGAGCGCCTCGATCACCGCGACCATCGGGGCCTTTGCCGACGCGCGATCGGAGAGCAGTTCGGCATATAGGTCCGCGCGATCACTCTCATCATTGAAAAACAACTGCGCGGGTACGCCGACCGGTTGGCCGTCGACCGGGGTCCCTAGCATCTTCCGCCAATCGTCCAGTGAAAGAGCGGCCTGGCTACTGGTAGAGAGCAACCCGTTGTCCGCAAGTGCACGCACCAGAGGAAGATGCCCGGACGTCATCGCCACTGTTTGCTGAAAATCGACCAGCCTTGTGGCTTGATCGCGCGACAACCCCGACCCGATTAATCCCTCGACGGCTTTTTCGGCGGGTGCCTGTCCCATCCGCTGCAATACTCCAACAACACGCAAGCGGATTTCATCCGAGTCGAACTTGATTCCCGCGATCCGGACCACATCTCCACTGCTGGTTTGGGCTCCGGGCTCCGTCGGCGCATCAAACTTGCGCGCCTGTATAAAGTCCACCGTAGTCATCCATGCCGATATGTTGGCCCGCCTCGCCTCGGCAATAATGTGCTTGTCGCAAGCTTGCGTGAGGGCAAGATTCAGGATTTCCCTGTCCTGCGCAAATAACGCATCCGGATCCGTGGTTAACCCCACTCTGAACCAGGCGTAGAACGCGTCGGATGAAAGCCCGTCAAACCTCGAGCGCAATTTATCCGCGGTCGCCAGATATCTGATCCGCTCCAATGGCTCCGCAGTATCACCTGCCACGAATGCCATGTCCTCCGGGGTCAAGTCGGCCGGAGCGACCATACCCAGCACCGGGGCGATGTCGGCAATCAGGAGATCGAATTCCGAGAGGCTACGGGCATCGCTACTAATCACAAGAGGGATGGTTTCCTCCGGCTGCGCGTTGAAAATTATGGTCGAGGCGGTGGGTTCGCCCCCACCCGGATTTTCGACTCGGACGATGAGATCGGCACTGCTTTTTTCGGCGCGAGCGAATTGCCCGGCGGTGTAGACGATCTCGTAACGGCCGTCCTTATCGGTGATGGTGGGTTCCCCGAGCGGTTTCTCCGTGCGAAGATCTTTGTCGTAGCCTCGCACGACGGCGCCGGCCAATGGAGTTCCGTCCGCAAGACGGACCTGGCCACGAACGACGAATTTCTTGAGGGGAAGTTGCACGTCCAGTACTAAATCTGCCGACGCATTGCGCTTGGTCTTGGTCTCGAACACCTGTTCGCCACCGGCGGAAAACACGCGAACGTATACATCCGCGCCACGGCTTTCCTTCGGTGAGCGGCGGAAGTCGGCATCGGAATATTCGATCCGATAACGCCCTTCCTTATCGGTGAGCGCGTCGCCCAGGCGATCCTCGCCACCGATGTCCTTGTCGAAGGCGATTACCTTGAATCCGATAGCGGGGGATTTGTCGGTGTGAGTTACTGAACCTTGCACAACATACTTGGCGGAACTGTCCTTGCCCGTTTCAATGGAACGGGTTTGGCGTTTGCTGCTCGTTGCCTTTGAGATAGCTGAGGCTGCCGGTTTGGCTTTGGAGACGGTCCCAGGTGCGCCGGCTTTGCCTTTCGACTTGGTTTTCTTTTTGGCCACTATTCTTCTCCCTCAAAATTCGGTCGCTGGTTCCGTAATTGTTCAGGTTATGCCAAAGCCCTCGCCCGACCTGCTTCACTCTCTCCTTCTACAATGTCCGGATTCGTCGTTTTGGACTCGATATTGCAGATCCTGACACCTCGCGCCTAGCATTCCCTCATTTTTCTTTCGAGACGAACCTGCCTTTGAACTTGGATCGTTTCCTCGCGGCATTCTCTCTTCCTTAGAGATCAAGCCACCGACTCTGTGATTGTCCCGGCTATGCAATATGCGAAACCTGACCCTTTTTACCTTTTCGCCTTTCTTCCTTACGTGTCGCTCATCAAGGCCGGCTCATTAGGTAAAGTCCGCCCCCGACAAGCGCCCCGACGCCAGCGCCAACGAATGTTCCGATTGGGCCACCAACGAAAGTTCCAAGATATGCCCCAGTTGCAATGGCAGTTGCTAAACCAATGGTATTTGAAGTTAGTTTACTGGCACCTGCTTTCTCCGCGCCTATTCTCGCTGTTTCACCAGCAACAGCGCCTGCTGTGCCAGCTGCTGCAATAATTGGGACAGCCTGCGAAATCGAGAACACTCCAACTGCGGCGCCTCCAATTAACTTCGAGTCTCCTGCGTTATTTTTTAGTGACAATGCAGATTGCAAAATCAAATTCTCCATTTCTTGAACGAAAGGCAGTTGCCTGCCAACGTTAGCCAACCTATCTCCTCCACCTATAGCTGGATTAATCCATTGATTACTTCCTGATCCATTGACTGATGGTTTAGGCGGCTTTTCAAATTTGATCACCTCTACGGGTTTTGGCCCCGGGCCACTTCCAGAAACATTTGTCGATGGCAAAGGCTTTGCCTGCCTTACATCTGCTGAGGCTAGAATGTATTTTGACTGGCTCTTGTCTACCACGAGAGTGTCTGGGTCAATTTCAAGTCCATTCGCCCTGAATGCATACGTGATATGTTTTCCGCCCCATGTTCCTAGAAACGGTTTACCGCTTTGTACGTCGTCGACAGTGCCATCATGGGTAAACATCATTTCGAAACGTACTATAGGTTTCCCCTCAGAAAGCTTTTCACCGATCTGCTCCGCTCGCACAAAATTTGGCAGTTCCATTTTTCTCAGATCGCCTGTAGTTGTAATTTCAAATGGCGATCCTTTGAAAATCAAACCTTTCTCGTTAGCCCCCCACTTCGCAGAAAATTCTGCTGATCCGGAATACGTTTGTTGATAAGGAATTAAATTTTTCTTTGATTCAAAATCTAGTTCTTTGACTCCCTCTTCAAATATTTTGTTTACTCTAGAAAATCCTTCTATATTCACTTGTCCATTATTGATTAGAATTTTTGGCTTAGGTGGACCATCCTCTAACCCATCCGGATCAGAAAAATTTATCGGGTTGTCTGACATCGATTGAAAAAAATTTATACCAACCGCAACACCTTTCGGATCCGCACTTCCCCATCTCCCCAACCATGGTAAGTTATACCTTGCCGCGTGGTAATTCAGCCCACTTTCTTCATCCCGCTCCATCCCCGTATACCGATACCGTTTCGCCAGTGCTTCAATTTCGCTCTTCATCACCCGATAAGCACTGGTGCCATACGGATGAAATTCCTCATACGAAATTATCTTCGCATGATCGTCCAATTCCATACATGTCGAAACCAGATGATTTCCGTATTGATATCGAAATACCAGTTCGGTTTTGTACGAAGTATTGTCTGCATGGGCACGATCCGTTTTCAATACATCATCCACCAACAAGACCCGCTGTTCGCCCTCAAACAGGTGCAATGATTCGATCTCCTCAACGACATCGCCTTGCGGATTGAGTCGCCGATAGAGCTCATAACCGCCCAGGTAGATGCGATCTTCCGTCGTGGTCCCACCCGCAGCCGCGTTGCGCGTGATCTGTTTGCGCGTACGCTGCTTGTCGATGCCGTAGTGATATCTCGCGATACCTCCACCGATGCAATCGAAACCCCGGATCATGTCGCGCCAGTCCCAACGGATGTCCAGCCCCCAGTCTTCGGGCGTTCGATTGAGGTTGAGCATGTTGCCGTGGACATCATGGCGGTAGGTGACGGCATTGATCGTATCGTTGCCATACCAGGTCTGGTCGAGCCGGTTGCAGTCCGTCCGGGTGGTGTAGTGCCGCGTCCAGCCGGAGCCGTTGTCCGGCAGGTGCTGCATGGAGACGAAATTGCCGACTTCGTCGTAGAGGTAGCGCTGCGAGTAATTACGTGGCTGGTCCGCGGTAGGAAACTGGCTTTGCGGCCACGGCCCTTCGCTGCTTTGCGGCGGTGCCGGCGCATTGGGGTTTTCGCGCCCCGTCGCGTCGATCAACCGGTACAGCGCATCGTAAACATAATGGTGCTCCGGACGGATGACCGAGTTGTTGGCGAACACCGTCTCCTGCGCGGCATCGTTTATGTGGGTGATGTTGCCGCCGGGGTCGTAGGTGTAACTCAGATCTTGCATGCCCTTGGGAGAAACGGCGCGTACTGTGGTGAGCGCCGTCAGCCGGAAGTTTTTGTCGTCGTACGAGTAACGGGTCAGGGTCCCGTTTCCCAGCGCAAGACTCAGCTTCTGGCCTTTGGCGTTGTAGCTGATCGCCTTGATCGCCTGGCTGCTGCGGGTCGCGTCGCTCACGAAACTCACGCGCCCGTCCGGATTCGTGGTCTTGCTGGCCCGGACATGCAGCCATTCCGCCTTGAGCGCACCGCGCTCGTTGTACTCCGGCACGTATACGGCAACGCGATTGGTTGCGCCGGGGGTGGCTTGTTGTGTTCCATTGGCCGAGAAGGTGATGTCCCGATGCCAGTTGTACAGCGTGGTCATGCGGCCTAGCGCGTCGAACGCCGTACGCATGATGAAGGTTTCGCTTTCCAGTGGCGAGGTCCGGCTCGGCAACCAATCCAGCAGTTCCGGCTCCAGAGCGGGATCGGGCGCCATTCTCACCAGCGTTCGCGTGACATGCGACGGCTGTCCGCAAAGATCGATGCGCTCGATGGTCGCCAGTCCGCTCGGGTCCCAGTGCCTGACTGACTGGCCGATCAGATTGCGCTGCTTCGCATCGTCCAGATCAATGGCGCCATTGGGGTCGCTGGTATCGCAGTGCTCAAACGCTTCGATTAACGCCGTGGCATTGTTGCCGATGCTTAACCACTGGGAAGTGGGGCGATGTAATACGTCGTAGTCGGTTCGATACTGGCGCGACTGCATGGGAGTACCGGCTCCCCGATCGTTCGCGTCCCACGCAAGCATCGGCTTGCCCGCCGCGTCCATGAGCATCCAGCGATCGCCGGCGTCCATGCTATGCTGGAATAATAAGTTGCCTGCGATGTCGTAACAAGGCACTGCATTCGACGGCATGTCGTAGGCAGGCTTCCAGTCTGGGGCGGGTTGGTCGTAGAGCGGCGTGTGATTTGCCTGCGGCGGGGAAATGTACTGCATAACGAGATTGCCCCGTGCGTCGCAAATCCAGAGCGGCTTGCTTTCGGCGTCGAGCTTGCTGAAGGTCAGGTAACGCTCATCCAGCCAGGGGCGATCAGGCAATGCGGTGTTGGCCAGCCCGGGGGCCTCCGATGGCACGCGGTTATGCGCTATCGCGATAACGTCCCGTCCCAGGCTGTCGAGCAGGGTCAGGGCTGGCGTGTCGGCATGCAGCGCGGCGAGGCGCGCGGCGCGCCGGTCTTCCACTGCCGCACCGGCTGCGGAATTTCGCGCGTACCAGTCGCTCTCCAGAACGGTATCGTTGCCATCGAATGTCTTCACATGCCAGGGCGAAAACTCGACCTTGCTGAAGGTCCCATCCGGCATTTCGGTGCGCACCACTCGTCCCGCGGCGTCGTAGTAGATGATCGGCGTTACGCCATTTGCCTGCGGCAATTCGCAACCAAAGCCGAGCGCGCTGAAGTCGGGTTCGTACTGCTTGACCGGCTTGCCCTTGTTGTTCAGCACCGTGAGGCCGTTGACGATCCAGCGAAGTTTTTGCCCGGCGACCGGCAACGCAGCATCCGGCTCCGCTTGAACTTTCTTCATCAGCACGTTGCCAGTGCCGTCGGAGCATTCGAGAGTAACCTGCAATGGGCTGGTCGCACCGCCGGGGGCAAGAAAATGAATCTCGCGCTGGATGCCGCACGCACCGGCGGGTCGATCCGCCCAGGCAATCAGATTTCCCTGCGGAGCCCGCTGCTCGCCGAAGTGATAGACGAAGCGCGCCGTGGCATGGCCCAGCCAATCCCTGGCTTGCTGCACATTCATGGCGCTGTCCGTGCAAAAGGCCTGCACGTCGGCGTCCGACGGATTGGCAAGGTCGTCGTCGAAACCGATGAGGTCGTCGCCTTCGCTTCCCTTCCCTTTCACCGCCGAGGCCACGACCATGCCGAGGATATCGAAACACGCCTCCGCGCGGTTGCCGTTTGCATCCACCAGTTCGACGGGCGCGAGAACGCGATAGTCGAAGCGCGCTTCGCCGGTAACCGGATCCTCTGCCAAGCCGCTTGTGTTGCCCAACGCATCGGTGCTGGACTGAATGAACAAATCGTACTTGCCGTCATAGGCGATTGTGGTCTTGTTGCCGAATGGATCGGTGTATTGCTCCGGAAGGTAAAAATGCGATGCTGCATCGTTGGCAAAGCCGGCGATACCGGAGCGCATCCACCATTGGTCGGTAAACGACGCAGAAAGCACGGCGCCGCGTGCGTACCCGGAAGTGGCAGGCGTATCCAGTTTTGCGAGCACGTCAGGCGTCAGCTTCGCGCCGAAGACCGCATCGAGCAGGCTCCTGGTCAGTGCGAGCTTGTATGTTTCGTAAGGCAATCCGAGGCGCGCGTATTCCCCAAACGGTTTCGCCCCTGAAAGGTCATCCTTGAAATAGAGCATGCGCACCCATTCGACGATGCGCTTGTGGGCGGCTTCATTGGCTGGCTGCTGATGGTATTCGAGCCTGGTGACGGGCCTCGTTCCCTGACCCGGCAGCGTGTCGCTAAGCTTGAATGACCTGAAATCGCCGAGCGAGAAATAATTACCGGCGCTTGGCGCAAATCCCCCGATAAGGTCGGCGCCAGTCAATTCATGGGTGAGCACTTCGCAAGGCGCAGGCAACCGGTGCTGATGCGGATCGTCGGGCAGTTCAGCCGTGTAGTGCATCTCTGTATAACCGAGATGCCGCTCGCCTTGCACTTTGCGGATGAGTGCCAGTTGTCCAGCCTCGAGGGTACTTGTGGGATCGGCATAAAACCCCTGGCGTGGATAAGCCACGGCCACGGTTTGCAACGCCCGCCCATAAGCATCGAAACTCAAGTTGAACGTGTGGCCAATGCGCGGATCAGGCTTGAGCGGCGTAGTGCGCAGATCAAGCTCGTAGTGATAACTAATGGCCTCGCTTTCCGTCACCAGAAACACGGCGTGGCGATTGATTCCCTGCGGCTGCAGGCGACTGACATCGCTGTTGTGATAGGCCGTATTAAAGAGACGCACTGGCAACTCTTCGCCCCGAGTGAGTGCGTCGACGTCGAGTTCGAACACTTCCCGTCGCAGCACCATTCCCTTGCAGGCGCGCACGGCTTCGCGCCATTCCTCAGCAGTGAGATCTCCCGGTGTCAGCTTCGGCTCCGGCAGCGCGTGTTCGGCAAATCCGGGAGCGGAAAAGTATTCCTGCCTGAAGAGGGAAAGAATTCGGTCGCGCTCGGCAGCGGCACCGGTGTGGTACCAGGTGATGGTCTTGACCGGAGGCTGGTAGAGTTCATGATCGTCGGTGATGTAGGGACTGCCGGCATTTCCCTGCGCGAACGCGCCGTAGCTCTCCACATCCACCTGCTCGACGCGGCCGAAGCCGCGAAATTCGCGCTCGACGCCGTCGAAGTAGCCGTGATGGTAGCTGTAGGTGCTGCTGAATGCGGTGCCCCGCCACTTGTCGCGCACCGTGACTTTTTCCACGCAATGCACGGGAAAAGGCAACCTGGTTACCCAGGGTTTGCCGGCCTGCTTGTCCTTCAGGTAAAACCTGGTGGAAGCGGCGTACTCGACTTCGGATTCCGCACCGAGGTTATTCCTGGTTTTTATCAGCAGATGGGGTTTTTGCCCTCCCATGAGATCGATGTAACGGATGGTGCTACGCGCGTCGCCGGGCAAGGGAGACGACCAGACCAGGCACGCCGTGCCATTGCCCAGCAGATCGAGTGTCGACACGGTCGACAGATTGTCGATGCGCGGAAAAGTACTGACGGTGCGCCGTTCGCTCCAGGCATTGCCGGACTGGTTGAAGTAAAGATGCACGCCGTTGCCGGTGAGATACAGGATATCCACCAGGCCGGAACCATCGATGTCCGCGAGGCGTATGCGGCGCTGGTCGAACATATCGGGCGCATCGAACCATGGCGCGCGATCCATGGTGACCTTGGCGCCGAAGCGGGCGTAACCCAGATTGGGCCAGTAGCAAACCTCGCCATTGCGAATGCGCACGATGTCGGTCAACCCATCCCCTGACATGTCCGCCAGATAGATGGATTGGGTGCCATCGGCAAACACGAGACGCGGCCCCTGCTCTTCGTCGATGGCCTGACGGACTTTCTCACCGGGCCCGAAACCGGCCTCGGCCAGGGAGGGGTACCAACTGAAGGCTTCGTCTTCGGAAATCAGGATGTCGGCATGGCCATCGCCGGTCAGGTCGATGAACTTGAGATTGGGGTCGCGCCAGGCAACATTTGGCAGCGAGGTAAACGGTCGGTGTGATTCCCAGTCTTCATCCGGCGTGCGCTCGAAAAAACCCGGGGCCGGTCCATCGAATTCGACCACGTCGAGTTGTCCGTTCCCCGCGAGGTCGAGGAATTGCTGGCCGCCGCCCAAACCGGAGAACGACGGAATGGAGGCTACGCGTTCAAGCGGAGCGAAGCGGGCAACGGTGGATTCATTGCCTGCCTGATCGACTTCAGGCAGGGCACTTTCGTTGCGCTTGTAGAACCAGGCGCCGCCCTGCTCCGTCAAAATCCCGGAGAGTCCTTCACCGTCGAGGTCGACCCACTGGTAGCGGCTGTTATCCAGCCCCTGAGGCAGATTCTCCAGGCTGGCCGCGTCCACCTCGCAAATCTTTTCCTGGATGACCGCCCGACTGTATTCGAATTCGACCGGCGGCAGCGATTTCTTCCGATAAGTTCCGCCGACAAATTTGTAGCCGGACTGGGTCACGGCGGTGATGAAAGAGGCAATCGTCCCCTGGTCTTGGGTGAAGTGGGTGGCACGGACGAGGTAATCCGCAACACCGAGCTCGTCGGCGAAATGGTGGAACATCAGGACGCGCCGGCACAGGCGATAGGTTCGCACCTCGAAGCCGGCGCGATAGGATGAAAACGGGTCCTGCCGCAGATGCCAT
>JBDTRK010000023.1:0-35088 GCA_039931685.1 Betaproteobacteria bacterium
ACCGACCAGCAGATCCTGCATGTGCTGAACCAGGAATTCGTAATCGACGGCCAGGAAGACGTACGCGAACCGCTTGGCATGAGCGGGGTGCGGCTCGAGGTGAAAGTGCACATCGTCACGGGCGCCGTTTCCGCCGCACAAAATATCATGAAGTGTGTACGTCGCTGCGGCCTGGAAGTCAACGATTTGATCCTGCAGCCGCTGGCTTCGGCAATGGCGGTTCTCTCAGAGGACGAAAAAGACCTTGGCGTTTGCCTGGTCGATATCGGCGGCGGGACTTCGGATATTGCCGTTTTCACCCAAGGAGCAATAAGGCACACCGCCGTGATACCGATTGCGGGCGATCAGATCACGAACGACATTGCAATGGCATTGCGCACGCCGACGAAAGAAGCTGAAGAGATCAAGCGTCGCTACGGGTGTGCACTTCGCGAACTGGCCGATCCACAGGAGATGGTCGAGGTGCCTGGCGTTGGCGAGCGCGGTTCAAAAAAGATGTCGCGTCAGACTCTCGCCGAAGTCATCGAACCCCGTGTCGAAGAGCTGTACTCGCTGGTGCAGGCCGAGTTGCGCCGCAGCGGCTTCGAAGAATTGCTTTCCTCGGGCATCGTGATCACCGGTGGTAGCGCCGCGATGCAGGGCATGGTCGAACTCGGGGAAGAGGTATTCCACATGCCCGTGCGGCTGGGGTTGCCAAGTTACGCGGGTGGGTTATCGGAAGTGATCCGCAATCCGCGATATTCGACCGGCGTAGGCCTGCTGATGGCCGGGTTGAGCCAGCATCAGCGCAATCAGATAGAGAAGATGCAGAGCGGGTCATTCAAGCAGATCGTCGGCCGCATGAAGAAATGGTTCGAGACGAATTTTTAGCAGGCGGGGATTCCGGGAATTCTGTTTTTTTAACGTTTTTCAACTACTCACACAGGAGACTACAAATGTTCGAAATCTTGGATACACAACCTCAAGAAGCGGTGATCAAGGTGATCGGAGTGGGCGGCTGCGGTGGCAATGCGGTCGACCATATGATTAACGAGGGGGTAGATGGCGTGGAGTTCATTTGCGCCAATACCGACTCGCAGGCCTTGAAACGCAACAAGTCCAAAACGTTGCTGCAACTCGGCACGAATGTTACGAAGGGCCTTGGGGCGGGGGCGAACCCGGATATCGGTCGCGAAGCTGCAATTGAAGACCGTGAGCGCATCATCGAGTTAATCGAGGGTGCGGACATGCTGTTCCTTACCGCCGGCATGGGAGGCGGTACCGGCACCGGCGCCGCGCCGATCGTGGCCGAGGCTGCGCGTGAATTAGGCATCCTGACGGTCGCCGTCGTAACAAAACCTTTTGCTTTCGAGGGCAAGCGCCAGAAAATCGCCCAGCAGGGGCTGGAAGAACTGTGTCGTCACGTCGATTCCCTGATCGTAATTCCGAACGACAAGCTAATGCAGGTTCTGGGAGAAGACGTAAGCATGCTCGATGCATTCAAGGCGGCCAACACTGTCTTGCACGGCGCCGTCGCTGGCATTGCTGAGGTAATCAAGTGTCCAGGCCTGGTCAATGTGGATTTTGCCGATGTGCGTACCGTGATGTCGGAGATGGGTATGGCAATGATGGGTTCGGCGGTCGCGGCCGGGATTGATCGGGCCCATTCAGCGGCTGAGCAAGCTGTTGCCAGCCCGCTGCTGGAAGACGTAAATTTGGCAGGCGCACGCGGGGTCCTCGTGAATATTACTGCGAGTTCCAGCCTCAAGATGAAAGAGGTGCACGAGGTTATGAACACCATAAAAGGGTTCACTGCCGAAGATGCGACCGTGATTGTTGGCACTGTGATCGACGAGGCAATGGAAGATCGCTTGCGCGTAACCATGGTGGCAACCGGCTTGGGTGGTGCAGCCAACAATCGTCAGCAAAAGCCGCTGACCATGGTGAAAACCGGAACCGATGCCACGCCGATCGAAGTGAACTATGGGGATCTCGAGACGCCCGCAGTCATGCGCCGGCGATCGCGTGACGCAGCAGTCGAGGCGATGAAACAGTCAGGAGTGGAGATGCTGGACATTCCGGCGTTTCTGCGAAAGCAGGCCGATTAGGCAGATTGCGGGCTCTTCGTTTGCTGCGCCACAGCAAGATTTTCGGGGCTGGCGAATGGACTGCTTCTATGGTAATCTAATCAATCATTTATCTAGCATTGACAACGATGTGGGTCCACTCTCGCACTGCTTGAGCGCATGACATGATCAAACAACGCACGCTGAAAAACATCGTTCGCGCCACCGGTGTCGGGTTGCATACCGGAGAGAAGGTCTACCTGACGCTGCGGCCGGCGGCGCCGAACAGCGGAATCGTCTTTCGGCGTGTGGATTTGAATCCTGTTGTCGAAATAAAGGCCGATCCATATGCAGTGGGTGATACGCGATTGTCTTCCTGCCTGGAACGCGACGGTGCACGTGTGCAGACGGTGGAGCACTTGATGTCGGCACTGGCCGGCTTGGGCATCGACAATGTATATGTGGATCTGACCTCCGGTGAAGTTCCCATCATGGACGGTTCGGCGTCTCCTTTCGTATTCCTGCTTCAGTCGGCGGGTATCGAGGAGCAGTCGTCTGCCAAGAAATTCATCCGCATTCGTAAGCTGGTCGAAGTGAAGCACGGCGACAAGTGGGTCAGGTTTGAGCCGTACAACGGATTTCGAGTCGATTTCAGTATCGATTTCAGGCATCCGGTATTTGCACACTCCAACAAGCGGGTCGTCGTTGACTTCGAACACACCTCGTACGTAAAGGAAGTCAGCCGAGCGCGAACCTTCGGCTTCATGCAGGACGTCGAAAACATGCGCGCTCAAGGTCTGGCCCTTGGCGGTAGTCTCGATAACGCGATCGTAATGGACGACTATCGGGTGTTGAACACGGACGGGTTGCGTTACGAGGACGAGTTTGTAAAGCACAAGGCATTGGATGCGATCGGAGACCTGTATCTACTCGGACATCCGGTCATAGGCGCATATTCAGCATTCAAGTCCGGCCATGCCCTCAACAATGAATTGCTACGGCATTTGCTGGAGGATGCTGCGGCTTGGGAGTTTGTCACTTTCCTCAAGCCCGAAGAAGCGCCAGCCTACCTCAGGCTGCAGATGCAGACTACCTGAGTATTCAGGTTCGCGCTGTCACAGACCGACCCTCATAGCCCGGCAATCCGATGTTAATTCTGCGCATTCTCGGGGCGTTGCTCATCCTCGTCATCGGCGCATCGTTCGCAGTTTACATTGTGACCAGGGATCGACGGTGGCTTCGATTCGGCTGGCAAATTCTGAAGTTCGGCACCGTTATCCTATTGATAGTTTTTGCTTTATTTGCACTGGAACGACTGGCTGTCGTTATTTGAGCTTTGTCCTGCCGTGATTTCCGAGGCGTTTGAGTGCCTCCTGTAGCGGCGATGGACTCAGTCGTTCCGATAGCGAATCAATGGCAGAGCGGGCTTCGGAGCCAAGTGAAATTTGTTTTTGCGGCAATGGGTTATCTCGGACACTTACTTGCACTTTTAGGCGAATTCCATTAATCTTGAAGCCCCGGTCTTGCAGAACGATCAGGATTCTTGGCGCCATCTGTCTTAACTTGGCAGCGACTGCGGCGTTCTCGCTGACCAGAACCAATTCGCCGGCCTTAACCAGTGCGACATTGGTGCAGGCCGCAAGATTTTCAGGAAGTGCGTCCGCCAGCGTACTTTGCAGGTCGGCGAGTTGTCGCAGTTCGCCACGCAACGCTTGCAGTTCAGGAAGACTGTCGAGTAGTAGGCCTACGCGTTTGTCGGTCATGGCCTGATTTTGAAGAAATACATGAAGGGGAACGGATGAATATTATTCTGGTTTCCAATAAATTGGCACAGGCGCGCAGCTTCACGCTGAGTACGCCTCAAATGGCGTTTCTCGGCCTGCTGGTGTGCTTGGTGGTTGTATCGCTCGCCGTTTTGCTCAATTATTTTTCACTGCGCTACGCAGTAACAAACCAGAGTCCATATCTTCAGTCGTTACTGGAGGCGGTACAAGCCGAGCAAACCCGAAAGACACAGTCTTATCTGCGCGAGAGCCTCGATACAATGGCAGCGAGGCTCGGTGAGATGCAGGCCAAATTGTTGCGCCTGGATACGCTAGGCGAGCGACTTACAAAACTTGCCGGTATCAAACCGCAGGAATTCATGTTCGACCAAACGCCTGCGCGTGGTGGCGGGGTTTCATCCGTTCCTGCGCAAGAGCTGTCAATGAGCGAATTGCTCGATAAAGTCGATACTCTCTCTCTTCAGGTCGATGACCGCACCGACAAACTTGGCGTCCTTGAATCAATGCTGACGTTGTCTCACGCCAAGAAGCAATTGCTGCCGACCCAATTGCCGGTGTCTACCGGTTGGTACTCCTCCAATTTTGGCTGGCGAATCGATCCATTCACCGGATGGAATGCGTTCCACGAAGGCATGGACTTCATGGCTGCAGAAGGAACGGCAATTACCGCGGCGGCAGGAGGCGTCGTGGTCTACGCGGACCTGCATCCGCAGTATGGTAATATGATAGAAATAGATCACGGCAACGGCCTGATTACACGCTACGCCCACGCATCTAAGCTGATCGCGAAAGTAGGTGACGTGGTATTGCGCGGTCAGAAGGTGGCCGAGGTCGGAACGACAGGCCGCTCTACGGGAACGCATCTGCATTTTGAAGTGCGCCAATGGGGAGCTCCACAGAATCCCGCTCGCTTCCTTCAGGTGCCGGGCTAAACGCAAACATAGCAAGCATTCCAGCAGAGGGGTGGGGGCAGGCGTCCCCACCCCTCTTGCTTTAAGGACATCCTGAGCAATGATCAATACCATACTCAAAAAGATATTTGGAAGCCGCAACGACCGCCTGCTGCGCAAATATTCGCACGCAGTGCATGCCATAAACGCGCTGGAACCGCAGGTTCAGAAGCTAAGCGATGCCGATCTGGCAGCGCGGACGGAGGTCTTTCGGCAGCGCGCAGCCGCCGGCGAGTCCGTGGATGAACTACTCGTGGAGGCTTTTGCCACGGTGCGTGAGGCAAGTCGCCGCGTTCTCAACATGCGACATTTCGACGTGCAGCTGCTCGGCGGAATTGCATTGCATAACGGAAAAATAGCGGAGATGCGGACCGGCGAGGGCAAGACTCTCGTTGCGACATTACCGGCTTATCTGAATACGCTGGCGGGAAAAGGAGTGCATGTTGTAACGGTAAACGATTACCTGGCGAGTCGCGATGCGGAGTGGATGGGCAAGTTGTACCGTTTCCTCGGTCTGACGGTTGGCGTAAATTTATCGCAAATGGAGCACGAGTTGAAGCAGCAGGCTTATGCTGCGGATATCACTTATGGAACGAACAGCGAATTCGGGTTCGACTACCTGCGTGACAACATGGTGTTTCAGACGTCCGAACGTGTGCATCGTGGACTTTCTTATGCGATCGTTGATGAGGTGGATTCGATCCTTATAGACGAAGCACGGACACCCCTGATCATTTCCGGCCAGGCGGAAGACAGCACGGAACTGTATTACCGAATGGACGAAATTGTTCCAAAGCTGACCCGCGTTAAGGAAGAGAATGGTCCGGGTGATTTTACTGTCGATGAGAAAGCGCACCAAGTTCTGCTGACAGAAACCGGTCACGAGCGCGCCGAGGAACTTCTGACCCGCGCCGGTTTATTGCCCGAAAACGGCAGTCTTTACGATGCCGCTAATATCAATCTCATGCACCACCTTTATGCTGGCTTGCGCGCGCATTCGCTTTTTCATCGTGACCAGCACTACGTTGCGCAAAACGACGAAATTATAATCGTCGATGAATTTACCGGTCGATTGACGCCGGGGCGACGCTGGTCCGATGGACTCCACCAGGCCATTGAGGCTAAAGAGGGTGTGCGCATTCAGCGAGAAAATCAAACGCTCGCCTCGATTACCTATCAGAATTATTTTCGCATGTACGGCAAGCTCGCCGGAATGACCGGTACGGCCGACACGGAAGCCTACGAATTCCAGCAAATATATGGGCTGGAAACAGTCATCATGCCCACGCACATGCCAATGATTCGGGAAGATCGTCTTGACCAGGTCTATCGCACGGCCAAGGAAAAAAATCAGGCCGTAATCGAAGACATCAGAGCTTGCTATCAAGGCGGTCAGCCAGTACTGGTCGGCACGACATCCATCGAAAACTCCGAACTACTAGCCAATATGCTGGATAAGGAAAAGCTGCCGCATCAGGTGTTGAACGCAAAGCAACACGCACGCGAAGCCGAAATCATAGCTCAGGCCGGTCGGCCGACAATGGTGACGATCGCGACAAACATGGCGGGCCGAGGCACCGATATTGTGCTGGGCGGGAACCCGGAACCTGAGATCAACAAGATCCGCAACGATGCCAGCCTGTCCGATCAGGACAAGGAAAAGCGCGTCGCCGAAATGCGCGAGCAATGGCAAAAAATGCATCGGCAAGTTATTGAATCCGGTGGACTTCATATTGTCGGAACCGAGCGCCACGAATCCCGAAGGGTGGACAATCAACTGCGAGGCCGGTCCGGCAGGCAGGGCGACCCTGGTTCGAGTCGCTTCTATCTGTCATTGGAGGATCCGTTACTTCGCATTTTCGCATCGGATCGCGTGGCGGCCATCATGGACCGTCTCAAAATGCCCGAAGGCGAAGCGATCGAGCATCCATGGGTAACGCGAGCCATCGAGAATGCGCAACGAAAGGTAGAGGCGCGCAATTTCGATATGCGCAAGCAGTTACTCGAGTATGACGACGTATCGAATGATCAGCGCAAGGTTATCTACCAGCAAAGAAACGAATTGCTGGAGGCTACCGATATATCCGACACGATTCGATCGATGCGCGAAGGCGCAGTGGATACATTGATCACGCAGCATATTCCCCCCGGAAGCGTAGAGGAGCAGTGGGACGCATCCGGCCTAGAGAAAACACTGGCAGGGGAATTCGGGCTGAAGCTTCCCCTCAAGGAATGGCTAGAGCAAGATGAGAGTCTCGATGAGGAGCATCTACGCGCTCGAGTAATCGATGCCGCCAATGCGTACTACGAGGAAAAGTTCTCGGCAGTGGAGCCGCAGAGGGTGCGTGATTACGAACGCGCAATCATGCTGAATTTCCTGGATAGTCATTGGCGCGAGCATCTCTCTGCACTCGATCATTTGCGGCAGGGCATCCATCTGCGTGGTTATGCACAGAAGAATCCAAAGCAGGAGTACAAGCGCGAGGCCTTCGAATTGTTCTCGTTGCTGCTGGATACCGTACGCACTGAAGTGACCCGCCAGTTGATGATTGTGCAAATTCAAACAGCAGAGGAAGTCGAAGCCGTTGTCGAAAAACAGGAACAGGCGGAACTGAAGAATCTGCAGTATCACCAAAATGCGGATCACGACGAAGCACTCGAGAAGGCCAATGCAGATATAAAGGATCAACCTTTTGTCCGCGGCCAGAAGGTGGGGCGTAACGATCCTTGCCCATGCGGTTCAGGGAAGAAATACAAACAGTGTCACGGCAAGCTCGGTTGAAGCCTGGCCTCGGGCGCGCGCAAATCGATATCCGATTGGACTAAGAGCCGGGAGTTTTGTATGGCCGTAAATCTTGCAGCGCCCGATCCTTCCTCGCTACTGCCAATTAAGGGGGTGCAACTAGGCGTAGCGCAGGCCGGAGTACGCAAGGCCAATCGCAAGGACTTGTTGTTGATGGTATTGGCAGAGCAATCGACAGTCGCCGGGGTATTCACTCGGAATCGCTTTTGTGCCGCGCCCATTACTGTTGCGAAGGCGAATCTGCTCGGCGGCCGCGCGCGCGCATTCCTGGTGAACACAGGTTGCGCAAATGCCGGTACCGGCGAAGATGGAATTTCAAGGGCAAAACAAACATGCATCGAAGTATCCAAATTACTTGGATGTGAGCCAGAGCAAGTGTTACCGTTTTCCACCGGGGTCATCATGGAGCCGTTACCCGTGGATCGCATTGTCGCCGGTTTGCCGCATTGCGTCGCTGGATTGGGAGAAAAGAACTGGGCCGACGCGGCGAGCGCGATCATGACCACCGACACAGTGGCAAAGGCGTATTCACGACGCATAGACCTCGGTGGACGCGCGATTTCAATTACGGGAATCGCAAAAGGGTCGGGCATGATTCGCCCGAATATGGCGACGATGCTTGGCTTCATCGCCACGGACGCGGCGGTTGAGCAGAAATTGCTCCAGCAGGCGATATCTTACGCGGCGGAGCGCACGTTCAATTGCGTCACTGTCGATGGCGATACCTCCACAAACGACGCTTTGATGATGGTCGCCACTGGCAAGGGAGGCGCGGGGGAGATCACCAAATCCGATTCTGTCGAATTTAGGTTATTTCTTGACGCCGTAACAGAGGTTGCGACCGTCTTGGCGCAAGCGCTTGTGCGCGATGGCGAGGGCGCAACCAAGTTCATCACCATCCGGATAGACGGAGGAATGAATGAAACCGAATGCCGCAAGGTCGGATACGCAATTGCGCATTCACCCCTGGTCAAGACGGCATTTTTTGCATCAGACCCGAATCTAGGCAGAATTTTGGCGGCAATCGGCTACGCGGGGATCGACGACCTTGATGTTGCGAAGGTCGACCTGTTTCTCGACGATGTTCTCGTGGCAACGGCCGGAGGGCGGGCAGAGAGCTACAAGGAAGAAGACGGTCAGCGAGTGATGAAGAAGGACGAAATCACGGTGCGGGTGCAATTGAATCGAGGTGCGTCTTCCACGACGGTGTGGACGTGTGATCTTTCCCATGACTATGTTCGCATCAATGCGGACTATCGCAGTTGACATCCGTGAGCAACGATTTTCAGAAATTGATCAGTCGTGTCGAGCAGTTGTTAGCGCGTTTCGAGGCGACCCTGCCGCCGACACATCCGGTGCCGGACTGGAAAAAAGGGCTCGCTTACCGCTGGCGTAAACGCGGACCGGTCGGCTTTCTTCAGCCGGTAGCGCATCCGCATAAGATCCGCGTATCGGACCTGCAGGGCATAAATGACCAGATCAACCTGATCGAGCGCAATACCCGGCAATTTATTGAAGGCCTTACGGCCAACAACGTACTACTTACCGGTGCACGCGGAACCGGTAAATCCTCCCTAGTCAAGGCATTGCTGAACAAATATTCGTCGAAAGGCCTTCGGCTCATTGAAGTGGACAAGCAGGACCTGACGGATCTTCCCGATATTGTCGACACGATCGCCGACATCCCATTCAAATTCATTTTATTTTGCGACGACCTTTCCTTCGACGCGGACGAGCCTGGATACAAGGCATTGAAAGTGATCCTCGACGGATCAATTGCCGCGACATCGGAAAATCTACTTATATACGCAACTTCCAACAGGCGGCATCTGATGCCCGAGTTCATGCGGGAGAACCTGGAAACGAAGTATCTTGGCGAGGAAATCCATCCAGGGGAAACAGTGGAAGAGAAGATCTCGCTATCGGAACGGTTTGGCCTGTGGGTTTCTTTCTACCCTTTCGACCAGAACGAGTATTTGGCGATAGTCGATTACTGGCTCGGCCAATTGGGCGTTGTGGCGCGACAACGCGGCGCGGAAGTGCGCAACGAAGCTTTGCAATGGGCGCTTACGCGCGGGTCGCGCAGTGGACGTGTCGCTTGGCATTTCGCCCGCGACTGGGCTGGTCGGCACAAGGTCGCATCCGGAGCGCGGCGAAAGAATGGCTGAACGGCGCGGCATTGAATGACACAAGCGGTGATGGATGTCGTAGCGGCGGTAATCGAGCGATCCGACGGCAGTTACCTCCTCGCGCAACGGCCAGCTGGTAAGGTCTACGAAGGCTACTGGGAGTTTCCAGGTGGAAAGGTCGAGCCGGGCGAACCGATCGCGGACGCGCTCAATCGCGAGTTGCATGAAGAACTCGGCATCGACGTTGAACTTGCCTATCCTTGGATTACCCGTGTCCATTCGTACCCGCATGCGGAAGTGAGGCTGCATTTTCACCGTGTAACGCGCTGGTGCGGAGAGCCGCGTCCCCGTGAAGGTCAGGTCCTGTCTTGGCAACAAAACCAGCACGTAACCGTTTCGCCAATGCTTCCGGCCAACGGCCCTGTTCTCAAGGCATTGTCTCTTTCCACGAGGCTGGGAATCACCAATGCATGGGAATCCGGTGTCGAATTGGCATTGAGGCGTGTACGACTGGCGCTCGACGGAGGATTAAGGTTGGTTCAAGTCAGAGAAGGGAATCTGGAGGCCGATATCAGAAAAAAATTCTCCGCAGATGTGGTTCAGGAAGTCCGCGATGTCGGTGGCACGGTACTAATAAACGGCGATCCCGAACTTGCAATGACTCTCGGAGTCGGCCTGCACATGCCTTCACGCGAACTGATGGCCGCAAAAGTGCGTCCTGACGTGGAGTGGTGTAGCGCGTCGTGCCACGATGCCGCCGAGCTTGAGAAAGCACGAGAACTGGGATTGGATTTTGTACTGCTGGGGCCGCTGCTGGTGACGCCCAGCCATGCGGGAATACCGGGAATGGGCTGGACAAGATTCGCGGAATTGATAAATGCCTATACGTTGCCTGTGTTTGCGCTTGGAGGAATGCGGCTGTCGAATCTTGATGAGGCGCGCAGTTGGGGAGCGCACGGTATTGCGATGATGCGGTGTGCCTGGAAAGAAGATTAAGGTTCTTCGTTCCTGAACTCATCCTCGCCGCTATCTCCGGCATCCCGCTCAACTTGGGGGATGCGATAGGCACCAGTTGCCCATTGCCCGAGATCAATGAGTTTGCAGCGCTCCGAGCAGAACGGCCTGAAGGCGTTGTCCGTACTCCAAATCATCTGCGCATTGCATTGTGGGCAATGGACCTTGCGTGCCGGCGTGGCTCCTGAAGGCATCACAGATTACAGAAGGTGAGTTCGAAGCTGACGTCGTCAACACTGGTCCGGCGTTGCGAGCCGATCGCGGTCGTGAAGCGGACGTTGAGCGCATATTTGTTGGCACTGATCTCGGGCACGCAATCGTATCTGTCGTCGAGCCGGATTCGCAGCATCTGGGCGAGCCGTCCTGCCATAGTCTGCTGGTAAACGCCCTGACGTGCCACCTGATCGGCGGTTTTGCCGCTCTCTTTGAGAAGCTTCAGTACAATGCGCACGCCGTTTCGAAGGGGTAGGAATGGTGCCAACCATTCGTCCAGATCGCGGCGACGCACCTCTGCGCTTTGGTTAAGCCAAAAGTGATATGAAGGCAGATCGAACTGGCACACCCCTCCAGGAATCGCGGAACGCTGCTTGATTCCCATCAACCACTCGTTTTCCCGCAACTCTTGCCCCGTTTTCCCGGACGACTGAAACAAATCGGAGACTGCTTTCTCGATATCTACAAGAACGGTCGTAAGCGCTTCTCGGGAAATGGCTGGGTTATTGCGCAGCGTATCGAGATGCTGCTTCTGCCGTTCGAGTTCCTGCATCAAATCGGACTTGAGATCGGCGCGGCCGCCAACATCCAATATCTCGAATAATGAAGTCAGCGCAACATGATGCTCTTCCGGATCGCTTTTCGACGCAAAATACTGCGTTCGCTGGTACAAGTCGTCCAGACGCAGCAGGGTGCGGATCCTCTCGTTGAGCGGGAACTCGTAGCTGATCACAATAGGGGAGCGGGCGCCGGAGTTGGGTCAAGTATTGCCGAAATGTGCCGAAAAATAAAGCTCTAGGCTGCAAGCGCCACCGCGAAATGACGCCAATCAGCCATTTGATGCCAATCCGAGGTAACGCAGATGCAGCGCAGTTACCTGCGACGGTAGCGAGTCTAATCCGTTATCGTTGTGAATCACGTCGTCTGCCTCGTGTAGTCGACGTGCTCTGGTGGCCTGCGAAGCGACAATTGCAAGCACCTCCGCGCGGGACAGCCCACTTCGCTCCATGACCCTGCTAATCTGGGTTTCCGGCTCACAGTCCACGACCAGTATCCGATTTGCAATGCTTCGATAGGCCTCGACCCCGCTTTCGACAAGCAACGGCACGACGAGAATGACATAGGGTGCTGTAGACGCTTCGAGCAGGCCGATGGTTTCCTGCCTGATCAGCGGATGCAGAATCGCCTCCAGGTCGCTCCGGGCGGATGAATTCGAAAACACCAGATTGCGTAACTTTGCCCTGTTCAGGCTGCCATCGAGTGAGACAAACTGCGGTCCGAACTTGCGGGCGATTTCTGCCACTGCCGGTTGCGCGGGCGCCGTGAGCTTGTGAGATATCTCGTCCGTATCCACTATGCCCGCGCCCTGCGCCGCGAACAACCGGGCTATCGTTGACTTGCCCGAGCCGATTCCACCAGTCAAGCCAACTGCGAAAGCCATGCCTAGAACAACTGCAGATAAGTCCGGTTGATCGTGTCGCCCCAGAACATGGCTATCAGTCCCGCGGCGGCGAGGTACGGGCCAAATGGAATGGGTGTATTTCGGCCGTGCCGGGTGAAAACGATCAGAGCAATGCCGACCGTGGCGCCTACGAGTGACGATAGCAATATAACTATGGGCAACATCTTCCATCCCATCCAGGCACCAATGGCAGCAAGGAGCTTGAAGTCACCGTAACCCATGCCCTCCTTCCCTGTGGTCAGTTTAAATAGCCAATACACAGCCCAGAGTGAAAGATAACCGGTTACCGCTCCGACCACGGCAGAGCCAAGTGGTGTGAAACCACCATTGAGATTGACCAGCAGTCCGAGCCATAGCAACGGCAACGTAATGTCATCCGGAAGCAATTGGGTATCGATATCAATAGCGGTAAGTGCAATAAGGGCCCAAACAAAAACCAATGCTCCCGCCATTGCCAGAGTCAGTCCGAATCGCCAGCCCACGTAACCCGCAACAACTCCGCTAATTGTCTCGACAATCGGATAGCGCATACTGATTAGCGCCTTGCACGACGAGCATCGGCCGCGCAAAAAAAGGTAGCTGATGATCGGGATGTTTTCGTAGGCCCGGATTTTGTGCGCGCATTGAGGGCAAGTAGACGCTGGGGTCATCAGGTTGTAACGCCCTGCATCGGTCGAGCGCACTTGCTTTGCCACGTCAGGCAGGTTTTTCTGTTCCAGCAAATCCGCCGCCTGTCCATCCCATGAACGCTCCAGCATTTTTGGCAGCCGATGAATGACGACGTTGAGGAAGCTGCCGACGATCAGTCCCAGCAGGCCACACACAGCGGCGAGCGCCATCGGTTGATTTTGCAAGAACTGGATGAGCGACATGGATACGGATCGGCGCGGGCTATGCGCAATTTCCTGCTGGTAAAAGAAGCGCCCGAATTCTTCGGGCGCACAACTGCCCGAGAAAGGCGCTTATACGGCTTGACCCATCTTGAATATAGGCAGGTACATCGCAATTACCATTCCACCGATCAGCACGCCCAGCACGACCATGATCATCGGCTCCATAAGACTGGAAAGGGCTTCTACTGCATCGTCGACTT
Source organism: Betaproteobacteria bacterium (assembly GCA_039931685.1). Taxonomy (GTDB): domain Bacteria; phylum Pseudomonadota; class Gammaproteobacteria; order Burkholderiales; family JACQAP01; genus JACQAP01. The sequence continues at coordinate 13,494 of JBDTRK010000023.1, forward strand.
CTTGCTCGAAGAAATCGGCAACCTTGCTCAGCATTCCGTCCAGCGATCCGGATTCCTCACCGATGGACACCATCTGAATGACCATATTCGGAAATACGTTGGTATTGGTCATTGCAACGGTCAGGCTCACACCGGCGCTGACCTCCTGCTGGATTTTCTTGGTTGCTTGGTAATAGACGAAGTTTCCTGCAGCGCCGGCTACCGAATCAAGCGCCTCCACCAGCGGTACACCGGCGGCAAACATGGTCGATAGAGTCCGCGTCCAGCGGGCAATCGTGGCTTTGCGGATAAGCGGGCCGAATATGGGAAATTTGAGGAACCATCGATCCAGCACCTGTTGCATCCGTACCGATCGTTTCCAAGTGTAAAAGAAAAACCACACTCCGAAACCGACACCACCAAAAATCGCCCACCACCACTTAACGAAGACATCCGAAATCGCCATCACAAACAAAGTCGGGGCAGGCAAATTGGCGCCGAAACTCGAGAATAGCTCCTTGAACGCGGGAATGACAAAAATCATGATGATGGCGGTGATGATGAATGCCACCACGATGATCGAAATTGGATAGAACAGAGCGGCCTTGATCTTGCTCTTGATCGCGAGGATTTTTTCCTTGTATGTAGCCAGACGATCCAGCAGGCTATCGAGAATACCGGCTTGTTCTCCGGCGCCCACCAAGTTGCAGAACAGGGCATCAAAATAAAGCGGATATTTGCGAAATGCGTTGGTCAGGCTGTTGCCTGTTTCCACTTCATTCTTTATGTCCATCAGCAGCTTGCCGACTGCCGGGTTGGAATGTCCTTTACCGACAATGTCGAATGCCTGTAAGAGCGGCACCCCAGCCTTCATCATGGTGGCAAGCTGGCGGGTGAAGAGGGTAATGTCCTTTTGCGTAACACTGCCGCCGATACCACCCCTTTGGCGCTTGACCTTTATAACCGCAATGCCTTGCCGACGCAGTTGGGACAATACGACGTGCTCGCCCCCGGCGCGCATGTCGCCTTTGACGAGTTTTCCGCCTTTGTCCTTGCCTTCCCAGAGAAAGGTATATTCTTTCACTCTATCTCTTGCAGCCGCTGCCGTAGCCATGGCGTTACCTCGTTAGGTTTCTAGTCACACTCGAATACTGGCGCCTGAAGCCGCCATTACACTGATTACTTAAGAATAATGCACCCGCCTGTCGTTAAAGTAAAGATGGAAGTACTTGATAAATGGCCCTGATTCTTAGTCCTTATCTGGCGGAAGCAGACGTACGGACTTGATCACTCGGTCCTGCGTATGCAGGACTTCCAGCGGGTAGCCGGCAAGTTTCAGACTCGTGCCGGGCTCCGGAATGTCCTGAAAATGTTCGAGAATCAACCCATTCAAGGTTTTAGGTCCGTCTAGCGGGAATTTGTATCCCAGTTTGCGGTTCATGTCCCTCAGCAGAGTGCCGCCTTCGACAATGAGGCTACCATCCTGCAGTCGCCGAAAACGGGCCGTCTGCAGCGGCGATTGGGTCGTGAATTCGCCGATTATCTCTTCAAGAATGTCTTCCAGTGTTAGCAGGCCTTTCAGCTCACCGTACTCATCCACTACCAGGCCAATTCGATCCTGCTGCTCCTGGAAATTCTGAAGTTGGGTCAATAATGGCGTTCCCATGGGAATGAAGTACGGCTCGCGCAGTACTTCAATCAAGGTCTTGGCATCGATGTGTTCGCCTTCCGAAAGATTCAGCACTTTGCGTATGTGTACGATTCCGATAATGTCATCAAGGCGTTCGCGGTAGACGGGCAGGCGGGTGTGATTGCTGGCCGCGATCTGGCGGCGAACCTCATCGGATGGCGACTCAATGTCGATCGCTTCGATTTGATTTCGCGGTGTCATCGCATCTTCGACGGTGATGGACTCCAGGTCGAAAAGATTCAGAAGGATCTTCTGATGCTTCTGCGGAAGGAAATTCCCGCCTTCCAGCACGAGCGTACGCAACTCTTCCATCGACAGGGTGTGCGCCTGATTGGATTGAGGCGTAATGCGCAGAATCCACAAAAGGACGCGCACGAACAAATTCACGAACCATACAATCGGGTACGCAATCTTGAGCAGCGGTGCGATGACATAGCTGGAGGCGAACGCTATGCGCTCCGGGTAACTTGCCCCGATCACTTTCGGCGTAATCTCGCTGAACACGAGAATGAAGAAAGTGACGATGCCGGTCGCGGCTATGAAGGCGATTTCGTCCTGTCCGAAGTAGCGCAATGCGATGGTGGTGGCGATTCCTGCGGCAGCGGCATTGACAAGGTTGTTTCCCAGGAGAATTACGCCAAGCAACCGATCGGTGCGCGAGAGAAGTTGGGTGGTTAGCCGGGCACCCCTGTGACCGGTCTTGGTCAGATGCCTCAATCGATAGCGATTGAGTGCCATCATGCTGGTTTCGGTAATGGAGAAGAGCGCGGAGACGACAAGCAGTACAAAGAATGAGATCAGCAGCGTAGATAAGGTAATTTCATCCAAGTGTGGTCACCACGCAGTCAGTAGACGGAAAATTCAGTGTCGGGCGCGGCCACTGCGGCGTTATTGGAGCCAGCACCTGCCCGCGGTCTCAGCGCTGCAGCAGAATTTCGAGAACGAACTTGCTTCCGATATAGGCGAGGAACAACGACAGGAATCCCGCCAGCGTCCACCGCATGGCAACGCGTCCGCGCCATCCGTATAGCGCGCGCCCAGCCAGCATGGCGCCAAATATGATCCAGGACAAAATACCGAACACCGTCTTGTGGCTGACTTGCATCGGTTTGCCGAACAACTCCTCCGAAAACAGCATGCCGCTGCCCAACGTCAAGGTCAGCAGGATAAATCCGGCAAAAATGATCTGGAACAATAATCGTTCCATGGTCAGAAGCGGCGGCAGATTGCGCATGAATGGCGGAAGATTGCCGCGATGAAGTCGTCGCTCTACAATGGCCATCATCAGCACATGCAGTGAGGCGATCGTGAATAGGCTGTATGCAAGCAGTGAAATAATCAGGTGAGCCTTGAACGCCGTTAAATGCGTATTGGTCAGAGGATGCGTTGACGGCAGTGCCAGGGGGAGGAGTGAAAGCCCGGCGGCAATGGGCAACACCATAACCTGAAGACCCTCCAGCCTATAGAAGAAATTTCCCGTCCAGTAAATCAGCACGGTTAACCAGATGATTACCGAAATGGCGGAACCGACACCAAAGTACAACGCATCTCCTTCGAATACCGAGCGAACAATTAGGAGCGCATGAAGGACTAGTGGCACGATGAGGGCGACGTGTGTCCATGATGCTCGCGACGGTACATTTTGCGCGTCAGCCGGCGCACGCGCTTCGCGCCACAGCGTTAGCGCGAGGCCTGCATAACCGAAACTGAGTAGGAGATGAAGTAGAATGTCGTTCATTCTGACGGCAAATATTTGCTCGCCAAGTCTACAACATTTGCTTCTGAATCACATTCCGGGTTCCTGACGCATGCTCGACAACCTTACCAGCCGGTTGGCCGGTGTCGTAAAAACACTGCGCGGTCAGTCTCGACTGACTGACGCCAATATTCAGGATGCATTGCGTGAGGTTCGTATCGCGATGCTGGAGGCCGATGTTGCACTTCCGGTAGTCAGGGATTTCATAGCACGGGTCAAGGAAAAGGCGATCGGCGAGGAGGTGATCGGGAGCCTCACGCCAGGACAGGCTTTGGTGGGTGTCGTCAATCAGGAACTAACTGAGTTGATGGGCACCCGCAATGACGCACTTAACCTCGCGACGGTTCCTCCGGCTGTTATTCTGATGGCCGGTTTGCAGGGTGCGGGCAAGACAACAACGGCCGGGAAATTGGCGAAACTTCTTCATGAGCAGAAGAAGAAAGTTTTGCTCGTGAGCTGCGACGTATATCGGCCCGCTGCAATCGAGCAATTGTCCAAGCTGGCGAATCAGGCTGGGGTGGACATATTTGCATCGGATTCAAGCCAAAAGCCCGAAGCCATAGCGGTCGCCGCGCACGACTATGCGCGCAAGCATTATCACGACGTGCTGATTGTCGATACGGCGGGTCGCCTCGCGATCGACGAGGCGATGATGCAGGAGATCAGGCGTTTGCACGACGTCCTGACGCCAGTCGAAACACTCTTCGTGGTGGATGCGATGCAGGGGCAGGACGCCGTGAACGTCGCGAAGGTTTTTTCGGAAGCGTTGCCCCTGACCGGCGTAATACTTACCAAGCTCGACGGCGATGCTCGCGGCGGTGCGGCACTATCTGTTCGACAGGCGACCGGCAGGCCGATCAAGTTTATTGGCGTATCCGAGAAACTTTCCGGTCTCGAAGCGTTTTATCCGGAGCGATTGTCTGCCCGCATCCTGGGTATGGGAGATGTGCTGGCGCTTGTCGAGGAAGCCCGCCGCAATGTCGATCTTGACGAAGCGGAAAAGCTGGCGAAGAAAGTAAAGTCGGGAAAAGGATTCGATCTCGGTGACTTTCGCAATCAAATGTCGCAAATGAAGAAGATGGGTGGCTTGAACGCGCTGATAGACAAGCTTCCTGTGCAACTGGCGCAAGCTGCCCAGAGCGCGACCATGGATGATCGTGTGATTGGGCGCACGGTGGGTATTATCGACTCGATGACGCCGCAGGAACGCGCCCGCCCGGACATCATCAAAGCCTCCCGGAAACGTCGTATCGCCGCAGGATCAGGCGTGACTGTGCAAGAGGTCAATCGCTTGCTCAAACAGTTCGAACAAATGCAGAAAATGATGAAAATGATGGGCAAGGGCGGCCTGCAGAAAATGATGCGTTCTGTCAAGGGCGGAATTCCCGGATTGCGCTGATGCGTCAGGAACGGCTGGCTGGTTAGGTGGTCACACTCGCCATCGGAATCTTACATTCACGGGTTGACGGATTTTCCGTCTGCGCAAGTCATCCAAGGTAACCGCATGCGCTTATTTGCAGCAATTCTCTTTACGGTGCTGTTCACGTCCGCTGTCCATGCGCAAGAACCGGACTACGAGCGGGAAAAGCGCTGGTCGGACCAGATCGTGCCGGCGATACTCGTCGGTAATGTGACATGGATAAAACAGAAGAGCGGCCACGAATTCCTGGCGATTTACACTCAGGCCGAAAAGCCGCGCGGTGCGGTGATCATCGGTCACGGTCGCGGCTGGAATCCCGACTATGAGTTATATGGCGTCTTGCGCGTCAGGCTTGCGGAGCAAGGCTACAGCACACTGGCAATTCAGCTGCCGGTACTGGGGCCTGGAGCGAAGGTCGGCGATTACCTGCCAATCTATCCGAATGCCGAGGAGCGTTATGCGCTGGCCGCCAAATTCCTGCAGGACAAGGGTTTCGACAAAATTGCCATTGTGTCGCACAGTCTGGGTGCGACGATGGCAAACCAGTACCTAATCCATGCCGATTCCACACCCGTAAAGGCGTGGGTATTCATCGGCATTATCAATGGCCTCGAAGAGATGTTCCGGATCAAAATTCCGGTGCTCGATGTTTTTGGTGGAAAGGATTGGGAAATTACCCAGGTCGGGGCTTACGAGCGTCGAAAACAGATTGTGAAAGTCCCTGGGTCAGATCAGATCATCGTTCCCGACGCGCAGCATTTCTTCGAGGGGCGCGAGGACCAGTTAGTCAAGGTTGTGGTGGAGTTTCTGGATAGCCGATTCGTCGCCGGTAATCCTGCAGCGACACTTATCAAGTAATTGAACTAAAACATAAAAATAGATTTTTTTCGAGACTTTTCACGTATTTCGCGCGATCAGGATTGGACGCACTTTCACCGTTGGTGGCCGCAGCGCCTGCCCCCATTTACCTTGCGGATTCTGCGGATACCGGCGTAGAATCGCGCGCTTCGCTTTTGAGGTACTAGCACATGGTGGTTATTCGGCTTTCGCGTGGTGGCGCCAAGAAGCGTCCCTTCTTCAACATGGTCGTGGCCGACTCGCGCAACCCGCGCGATGGTCGTTTTATCGAGCGTGTCGGCTTTTACAATCCCAGGGCTCCGGAAGGTCAGGAGACGCTGCGCATACAGATGGATCGCTTGACCTACTGGCAGGGCAAAGGGGCCAAGCTCTCTGATACCGCTGCGCGATTGGTCAAGCAGTTTGGTGACACAGCCAAGTCCTGAGGCCTTGGTAGTGATGGGGCGTGTGTACGCTCCGCACGGGCTCAAAGGCTGGGTCAAGATCCAGCCGTTTACGCAGGAAATTGAAGGGCTTCTCGATTACCCTGAATGGTGGGTAAGCGCGGAAGGGCAATGGCGACAGCATCGCATTGCTGAATCCGCGGTGCATGGTTCAATGATCGTTGCCCGGCTGGAAGGATTCGTCGACCGGGATGCGGCTATTGCGTTAAAAGGCAGCGAGGTGGCGGTTCCTCGTGCCGCAATGCCGGAAAACCGGGAGGGTGAGTACTATTGGAATGACCTGCTTGGAATGGAGGTCAGCCACAGCAACTCAGCCAAACTGGGATACGTTGCGAAGATTCTTGAAACGGGTGCCAATACTGTGCTCGTTGTGCAGGGTGAGAAAGAATTACTGGTCCCGTTCATCCAGGACGTCATAGTCAGTGTGGATTTGAAGGCCAGACAGGTAATAGTGGATTGGGAGTCGCCTTGACCGAGGTGCGGCGATGATGCATCTCGATGTTGTCACGCTGTTCCCGGAAATGTTCGAGGCGCTCACGGGCAGCGGCATCACGCAACGTGCGCGCGGCAACGCCCACTATGAATTGGTGTTGTGGAATCCCAGAGATTTCAGCGCGAACGCCTACCGAAGTGTGGACGACCGGCCGTACGGCGGTGGCCCGGGTATGGTGATGATGGCGGAGCCGCTGGCAAAGGCGCTACGGGCGGCACGGCAACGGCAGGTCAGTTGCGGTGTCAGGCGTAACCGGGTCGTCTATCTGTCTCCGCAAGGCAGGCCGTTGACCCAGCAAATTGTGGAAGAGTTAGGCGGATACGAAGGGTTGGTTTTGCTGGCAGGTCGATACGAGGGCGTCGATGAGCGGTTGCTGCATGCCGAAATCGAGGACGAAATATCGATTGGCGATTACGTGTTGTCGGGCGGAGAACTGCCGGCGATGGTGCTGATGGATGCGCTGATTCGGCGCATCCCTGGGGTGTTGAACGACGCCGAGTCGGCGCAGCAGGATTCGTTTGCGAACGGATTGCTGGATTGTCCGCAGTACACCCGGCCGGAGATTTACGGTGGTGACGCGGTGCCGGCGGTGTTGTTATCGGGGCATCACGCACAGATAACACGCTGGCGCATGAAGCAGTCGTTGGGACGGACCTGGCGCAGACGGCCGGAATTGCTGGAAAATCTGTCGCTGAGCACAGAACAATTGGCATTGTTGGAAGAATACAAATCAGAATCGAAGGAAGCGCGGGAGCTGATCAAATGAATCTTATACAGAAAATCGAGCAGGAAGAAGTCGTGCGCCTCGGGAAGAAAATCCCAAAATTTGCGCCGGGCGACACGGTTATAGTCAACGTGAATGTCGTCGAAGGCGAACGTAAACGCGTGCAGGCTTACGAAGGCGTGGTGATCGCAATCCGAAATCGCGGGCTCAATTCCTCGTTCATCGTGCGCAAAGTCTCGTCGGGCGAAGGAGTGGAGCGCACCTTCCAGACTTACTCTCCGTTGATCGCGAGCATCGAGCTCAAACGACGTGGCGATGTGCGCCGCGCCAAGCTTTACTACCTTCGTGACCGTTCCGGCAAGTCCGCGCGTATCCGGGAAAAGCTCGAAACCGAGAAGGTTGCGACCAGCGAGCAATAGTATTTTTGCATTGAATAAAAAAGGCGGCCTGGTGCCGCCTTTTTTATTGGATGGCGCCTAGACCACGCGTGAGCGGTCGGACAGCAAGACCTGTTGGATATAACTTTGCAATAGGAGTCCCTCGGTAGCGTGCAGCTTTCCAAAGCGCACTCCGTGCGAGAACAGTTCTTCCGGGCCTTTTCCTTTTCGGATCTTGCGCGAGTTCTGGATTTGCGCGGATGTCACCAATTTCACCTCGTAATTGTTCGGCTGGATCACGAATTTGAATGCCAGATCGAAATTTCCGCCCGGCTGCCCGAGGCTCAGTTCCGTTTCCAATTGAGCGCCGGAAACACTCAGGTCGGAAATCGCGACGGCATGTGTCGGTCCGTCGGCCAGATCGCCCGAACCGGAGGTCATTCCAGAAAGACCGACACGCACGCGAAGCGCTCCTCGTATCAGGGTTTGTTGCACCTGCGCAGGATATGCAAGGTGTATGTAAGGATAAGGCGACCGACAGACACGATCTACGCGCGATTCAAAGGTGAAGGCGTGGCGGCCGGAGAAAGTGCGCACCAGTACACCCGCGCCTTCCGGTAGCGGTAGTGGAAGGTTCTGTACCATCGGCGTGCGTATCAGCACGCTGTGACCGGGAACGAAGCCAACCAAGGTTGTGTAATGGTGGGTGTGCGCCACGTCGGCCGTCAACTCCAGCTGCAGGCGTTCGCCCACGTGCAACTGCATGGCTTCGAAACTGCAGGTGGAAATCTTCGGTTGGTCCAGTCGTGTCACTAAAGTCTCTCCGGTTGCTGACGTACAAAGTATATCCAACTCGCTTGCCCGTCTGCATTTAACAGCGCATTGCATGAGCGCGCGCGCTCGAATAGAAAATTTTCCGCCGTGTCTCTCAATCCCCTGGTTTGCTTCCTGATGCCGTTTGATTCGGGTACCTGTGGAAATTTTTGCCAGCGTCGTGCCGCAGAACCTGCAGGGCCCCAAGTTTGCTTCGATTGTAGTGCGGGAAGGGGAAGGCCGCCGCGGCGCCTGCTTGCCCAAGGAGCGTATAGAACCGCGCCGCAACCCTGGATGTAGATGTGGCCAGGTTTTCCTCCTCTGTGCATGCCCGTAATCGATCCCGCCGGCGACGGATTGCTGCGGAAAAATTCGCTGGGGACTACGCTGTTCGACACGGCGTTGGCTCCGCAAGCATTGCCGCATTGTCGGGAGGTGTGCAGAATTGGTCCCTGGTGCAGGTCGGCTGAGCCTGGTCTGTAGCGTTGGGGTCCGGCGGCATGCAGCCAATGGGTTCGCGGCCGCAATTTCGACTTGTTCAGGTGATTGCCATGGGAGCGATACGAGGACACTGCAAACCGTGAAGACGCTGCTGGAATCCTGGCAGGCGAAACTGGAAACGCCGTTCGCGGTTGTCGGTGTGCGTACCATCGGCACGAAACTGGCGCGCATCGAATACCTGCCGCTTGGGGCGGCACCACTGACGCCGCAGACCGCATTCGCAATTGAAGTGTGCCGCCAGCTCAAGGCATATCTTACGGAGCCGAACTTCGAGTTCGACCTCGCTTTCGATTACAACGGCACGGACTTTCAGACCAGGGTCTGGAAGGCCGTCCGCTCGATCCCGGTTGGCGCGGTCCTGTCTTATCAGGAGCTGGCCAGGAAGATCGGGTCGGCGTCGCGTCCGGTCGGAACCGCCTGTGGCGCAAACCTCCTGCCAATCCTGATTCCCTGCCATCGCGTCGTCGGCAGTCGGGGAATCGGCGGCTTCATGAATGCACGTAGCGGCGTCGCCATCGACGTCAAGCGCTGGTTGCTCCATCATGAAAATCCAGGCGCATACTGATGTCAATGAACGAAGCACTACTCGACCAGTTTTGCGATGCACTGTGGCTCGAAGACGGGCTATCGCGCAACACGATTGAAAGCTATCGCCGCGATTTGCGCCTTTTCTCCACATGGCTGTTCGCGGATCGCGGTGCGGATTTGTTGCAGGCGCAGCGCGCCGACCTGCTCGACTATCTCGCTTACAAATTTCAGCGCAAGGCCAAGCCCCGATCTGCGGCGCGGTTATTGTCCAGCCTGAAGCGGTTCTACCGCCATCTGCTCAGGGACAATCGCGTCCAGGGCGATCCGACATTGCAGATTGAGTCTCCAAAACTGCCGCGTAACCTGCCGAAAGTATTGACGGAGGAGGATGTCGAGGCGCTGCTGGCAGCGCCGAGCCTCGAAACGGCGTTGGGATTGCGCGACAAATCCATGCTGGAGGCGCTCTATGCGAGCGGGCTGCGGGTGTCCGAGCTGGTGTCTATGCAGGTTGGCCAACTCAGTCAAGATATGGGCGTGGTGCGGGTCGTCGGCAAAGGGGGTAAGGAAAGGTTGGTTCCGGTGGGCGAGGAAGCCCTGACCTGGCTACGGCGTTACCTCGACAATGCACGTCCGGAAATCCTGAGCGGACGGCAGACAGACGCATTATTCGTCACTGCACGTGGGACATCGATGACGCGGCAGGCTTTCTGGCATCTGATTCGGCGCTACGCCAACCGTGCCGGTATTCACAGAGGTATATCCCCGCACACGTTGCGTCACGCCTTCGCCACGCATCTGCTCAATCACGGCGCAGATTTGCGGGTCGTGCAAATGCTGCTTGGACATGCGGATATTTCCACGACCCAGATCTACACGCACGTTGCGCGCGAAAGGCTCAAGCAATTGCACGCCAAACATCATCCGCGCGGGTAACGGGAGAACAACAACAATGGCACCCATCGTATTCATAGTCGCGGCTTACCTGCTGGGGTCGATCTCCTTTGCCGTGGTCGTCAGCTGGTGCTTCCGTTTGCCCGATCCGCACACTTACGGCTCCGGTAACCCCGGAGCAACCAATGTGCTGCGGACCGGTAAGAAAGCGGCGGCATTGCTCACTCTGGTCGGTGATGCGGCCAAGGGAGCGCTGGCATTGTGGGCGGCACGCCAACTTGCCCCGGCATTCGATGTCAGTGAAATCACGCTTGCCGCAGTGGCATTAGCCGCGTTCTGCGGTCATTTGTTCCCGGTTTACTTCCGCTTCAAAGGCGGCAAGGGCGTTTCCACTGCGGCAGGCATCCTGCTGGCGCTCGATTATCGCGTTGCCGGGGTCGTGCTGCTGATCTGGCTGTCGGCTGTGCTTGCGTCACGCTATTCGTCGCTCGGAGCGATCGCGGCGGCGATGGCCGCGCCGGTTGCGACCGTCTACTATCTCGGCTGGGGGCCCTACGCCTGGATGGTGTTGGCGATGACCGTTCTACTGCTAGCGCGTCACCGCGGCAATATCGAACGACTGATGAATGGCACCGAGAGCCGGATCAGGCTGTGGCGGGGCGCTTGAGCAGTTCCAGGTCCCAGCGCGGACGAACCGAAAAGCTGTAAGTTCCGCAGACGCCGGCCTCGAGCCGCTGCGCGCCCGCGTAAGCGATCATCGCCCCGTTGTCCGTGCATAAGTCCAGCGGCGGGTAGAACACGCCGAATCCTTCCGCCGCGGCTCTTTGACCGAGGGTTACGCGCAATCGATTGTTGGCGCCGACACCGCCGGCCACCACCAACTGGTCGAGTCCGGTACGCGATACGGCGTCAGCCGATTTGGCGACAAGCACCTCGACGATTGCATCCTGAAACGCGGCAGCAATATCCGCCTTGCTTTGTGCGTCCGTAGCCTCGCGGCCTATAAGCATTAATGCAGCGGTTTTGAGCCCCGAAAAACTGAAATTCAGGTCGCCACTGGCGATCATTGGTCGGGGCAATTTGAATCGCCTCGCATTTCCGGATTCGGCAAGCCTGGCCAGGGCCGGTCCGCCGGGATAGGGTAGCCCGAGCAGCTTCGCGGTTTTGTCGAAAGCTTCCCCTGCGGCGTCGTCCACGGTCTCCCCGAGCAATTCATAGTCGCCGACCGCGCCCACCCTCATGAGCTGGGTGTGCCCGCCGGAAACCAGCAATGCCACGAAAGGGAAAGCTGGAGCCGGGGTTGCGAGCAATGGCGACAGCAGGTGCCCCTCGAGGTGGTGCAGCCCGACGACGGGGACGCCCAGGGCGAGCCCAAGGCTTGCCGCCACACTTGCGCCGACCAGCAAGGCGCCGGCGAGGCCAGGACCCTGTGTGTAGGCAATCCCATCGATATCTGCGAGCGTCCGACCGGTTTGGTCAAGCAACTGGCGGGTCAGCGGCAGCAACCGACGGATATGATCGCGGGAGGCCAGTTCAGGCACCACCCCACCGTACTCCGCGTGCATGGCAATTTGGGAGAACAGGGTGTGGCCAAGCAGGCCGGCCCGCGTATCGAACAGGGCCACGCCGGTTTCGTCGCATGAGGTTTCGATTCCGAGAACTAGCATAAGGTCTTGAGTTTAGGGGCTTGCTTGGTGGTTCGGCGGGAAATTTCGCCAGCCATGCGCGATGCACAAGCCGCGCAGTCTGCAGCTTATATTTGCAAATCAGGGGATTATTGCTAGAATTCGGCCCTTCGTTTTGATTGAACCTGCCAGGACAGTATTTTTTATGCCGACGATTCGTGTCAAGGAAAATGAGCCGTTCGAAGTGGCGATGCGCCGCTTCAAGCGTACGGTGGAAAAAACCGGTCTGCTGACCGAGTTGCGGGCGCGTGAATTCTACGAAAAGCCCACATCCGAACGTAAGCGCAAGCTGGCGGCCGCGGTCAAGCGCCATCACAAGCGTCTGCGCAGTCAGTTACTTCCGCCCAAGCTTTACTAGAACCGGCAGCAGGTCGCGGTTCGGACGGTGAATGGGATACCCATTCACCGTTTTGCTTTTCTGAAATCCACCCCCATATCCTTTGCCATGCATCTTAGAGCCAGAATCGCTGAAGACATGAAGACCGCAATGCGCGCCAAAGACGCATCGCGGCTTTTGGCCATTCGCCTGCTCCTGGCGGCGATCAAGCAGCGCGAAGTGGACGAGCGTATTGATCTGACGGATGTCGATGTTCTCGCAATCATTGAAAAAATGATCAAGCAGCGGCGCGATTCCATCGAACAATTCGGCAAGGGTGGCCGTCAGGATCTGGTTGATAAGGAACAATTCGAGATCGGTGTTTTGGAAGGCTATATGCCGGCCGCACTGTCTGCCGAAGAAGTCGATGCGGCCGTGTCCGGAGCGATTTCGAGCAGCGGCGCCAATGGGATGGCCGAAATGGGCAAAGTCATGGCATTGCTGAAGCCCGTCCTGGCCGGTCGTGCTGACATCGGCAAGGTGTCGGCTATCGTGAAAGCGAGGCTATCGGGCTAGGGTCGGGCACGAACCCGACTAGTAATTCCGGTGCCACACCCGCAATGCCTCGACGGGAGAAGGTGGCTTGGCGAAGGTAACCGGGCTTTGCCGGCAATTCACGGAAACTGACCTATAATTCCCCGAAAGCCGCCACGACCTTGCGACGGCCGCCAGGCCTGAAACCAGCAGGAACTGACCGCGAGACATCCCGACGCATGATTCCGCAGTCGTTTATTCAGGACCTCCTCAATAGGGTGGACATCGTGGATGTAGTCGAGTCCTATGTCCCGCTCAAACGCGCCGGGTCCAACTATGCCGCCCGCTGCCCTTTCCACAGCGAGAAGTCGCCTTCGTTCACGGTCAGCCAGACCAAGCAGTTCTACCATTGCTTCGGCTGCGGAGCACACGGCACTGCCATCAGTTTTCTGATGGAGCACCAAGGCATGGGTTTTGTCGATGCCGTCCGGGATCTTGCCGGACGCGTTGGCATGGTGGTGCCCGAGCAGGCTGCGGATACGCCGCGTACAGAAAAGTCGCAGTCTGCCGAAGACCTGACCGAAGTCATGCTCAGGGCCGCGCAGTTTTACAAAGCGCAACTCAAATCCTCCGAAAAGGCCGTTGCCTATCTCAAGAATCGGGGACTGACCGGCGAGATTGCCGCGCGATTTGGCCTCGGTTACGCCCCGGGCAGCTGGCAAAATCTGGAAGCGGTATTTCCGGAGTACCAGTCGAAATCGCTGACGGAAGCAGGACTGGTGATCGCCGGCGAAGAAGGCCGGCGTTACGACCGCTTTCGCGATCGCATCATATTCCCCATTCATAATCAGCGTGGCGCGATCATCGGTTTCGGCGGACGGGTCATTGACCAGGGTGAGCCGAAATATTTGAATTCACCGGAAACGCCCCTTTTCGAGAAGGGGCGCGAACTTTACGGCCTGTTTCAGGCAAGAAGCGCGATCCGCGAAGCGGGGCGGGTGATCGTGGTCGAGGGTTACATGGATGTGGTGGCACTGGGCCAATACGGCATTGGCTACGCCGTAGCGACGCTCGGCACGGCGACAACGCCGTGGCAGGTGCAAAAGCTGCTCCGGCAGACCGACAACATTGTCTATTGCTTCGATGGCGACGTCGCCGGGCGACGCGCAGCCTGGCGAGCGCTGGAAAACAGTCTTGCCCACTTGCAGGACGGAAAGCAGGTGCGGTTTCTTTTTCTGCCGTCTGAGCACGATCCGGACAGCTTTGTGCGGGCCCACGGCAGTGAAACGTTCGGAAAGCTGATTGAAGCGGCGCCGCCGCTATCCGAAATACTGGTACAGGAACTGAGCGCACGCGTAGACATGCGTACGGCCGAAGGACGGGCAAAGTTCCTGCAAGATGCAAAACCGCTGGTCAAACAGGTTGCCGCTCCTATGCTCTCGCTGATGCTGCGAAAGCAGATCGCCGAGCTTGCCGGTGTTTCGCAAGCCGAACTCGAACGCAATTTTGAAATCAAAGTTATATCTGCACGCGCGCAGGTGCCGGCGCGCCGCGCTGCCGCAAAACCGTCTATCGTCCGGAAGCTGGCGGAAATCCTGGCGCTGAAGCCGTCTCTAGCGGCCCTGGCACCTTCCGTTAGCGACTACGAAGGCATTGGAAGCCAAATTCCGCCCGCCGAGATGGAGTTTCTTTTCAAGCTTGTTGATCTGTGTCGAAACCAGCCCAATTTACGCAGCATCGGGGAGCATTTTCGTGGTGCCCCGTTTGAAGACGTGGCCCGCGAAGTTGAAGCTGGCGTTCTAAGTTGGGAGCACCTCGAAAGTGCGGAACTTGAAGTCGAATTTATGGGGGCATGGCAAGGGCTCAATGAGCAGATTCGAACTGCGCGCGCCAGCGCGTATTCCGAGAAGAACCTACTTCCATCGCAAATGACCGTTGAGGAAAAGGAAATGTTCAGGAATCTGCACCGACGTGAAGGGCCTGGGTGACTCCGGTATAATGCGCGGTTCTTTTTTGTGCGGCTGTACATAAGCAGTTGTTTTCGAGGGAATAAGGTATATGGCTAGGGAAAGACGCAAGGAACAGAACAAGGAGCAGGTGCAGGCGCAGCAGCCAATCGATGCTGAAGCCCGGCGTATGCGCCTCAAGAACCTGATCGTCCTGGGTAAGGAGCGCGGCTACCTGACCTACGCCGAGATCAACGATCACCTGCCTGATGACATGCTCGATGCCGAACAGATCGAGAACATCATCAGCATGATCAACGACATGGGTATCCAGGTTTACGACGAAGCGCCCGACGCCGAAACCCTGTTGATGAATGAATCCACGCCGGCCGTGGTGCCAGACGAAGACGTGGTCGAAGAAGCCGAGCAGGCTCTGTCGACGGTCGACTCCGAGTTCGGGCGTACGACCGATCCGGTCCGCATGTACATGCGCGAGATGGGCTCGGTGGAGCTGCTCACGCGCGAAGGCGAAATCGAAATCGCCAAGCGCATCGAAGACGGCCTGAAGCACATGATTCAGGCGATCTCCGCCTGTCCCACCACAATTGCTGAAATCCTGGCTCTCGCCGAGAAGATCGAGCGCGAAGAAATGCGCATCGACGAAGTCGTGGACGGCCTGATCGATCCGAACGCGCCGCAGGAAGCGCTGGCCGAAGAGATTTCCGAAGACGAGATCGAGGAAGATCTTGGTACCGATGACGCTGACGACGACGATGGCGCCGCCGTGCAGACTGCGGCCTTGCTTCAGCTCAAATCGGACGCTCTGGAGCGATTCGCCAAGATCCGTGTTCTGTACAACAAGATGATCAAGGCCCTGGCCAAGAACGGCCCGCGCAGTCGTCCATACATGAAGACACAGGAGGAAATTTCCGGCGAGCTCATGTTCATCCGTTTTTCGGCCAAGCAAGTCGAGGCGTTATGCGACGGTTTGCGCCGCCTGGTGGAAGAGGTGCGCTCTTACGAGCGGGCGATCATGGAGCTTTGCGTAGAAAAGGCGGCAATGCCACGGGCGTATTTCATCAAGACCTTTCCGGGCAACGAGGAAGATCTGAACTGGGTCGGGCGTGAAATTGGCGGCCGCAAGTCGTACAGCGAAGTGCTGTCGCGATTCGCACCGGCGATCATGGAGCAGCAGCAGTCGCTGATCGACCTGCAGAAACGTGTCGGCCTTCCGGTCAAGGACCTGAAGGAAATCAATCGTCAGATGTCCACCGGCGAGGCCAAGGCGCGCCGCGCCAAGCGCGAAATGACGGAGGCCAATTTGCGCCTCGTCATTTCAATCGCAAAGAAATACACCAATCGCGGTCTGCAGTTTCTCGACCTGATCCAAGAGGGCAATATCGGCCTGATGAAGGCGGTCGACAAGTTCGAATATCGCCGCGGCTACAAATTCTCCACATATGCAACGTGGTGGATCCGTCAGGCTATCACGCGCTCAATCGCCGATCAGGCGCGTACCATCCGCATTCCGGTGCACATGATCGAAACCATCAACAAGATGAACCGGATATCGCGCCAGATCCTGCAGGAGACCGGGGCGGAACCCGATCCGGCCACGCTGGCGGTCAAGATGGAGATGCCTGAAGAGAAAATCCGCAAGATCCTGAAGATATCCAAGGAACCGATATCGATGGAAACGCCGATCGGGGACGACGACGATTCGCATCTGGGCGATTTTATCGAAGACCAGGCCACCATGGCGCCTTCGGACGCGGCGATCTATACCAGCCTGCGCGATGCGACCAAGGACGTGCTGGACACGCTGACACCGCGCGAAGCCAAGGTTCTGCGCATGCGCTTCGGCATTGAGATGAATACCGACCACACGCTGGAAGAAGTAGGGAAACAGTTCGATGTGACGCGGGAACGCATTCGCCAGATCGAGGCAAAGGCGTTGCGCAAACTGCGCCATCCGTCGCGTTCCGAACGGCTGCGCAGCTTCCTGGACAATAACTGATCGAATTTCCCGCAAGGGAAACAAAATGGCCGGGATTCTCGCCCGGCCATTTTTGTATCGTAATTCACACGGGCCTGTAGCTCAGTTGGTTAGAGCAGAGGACTCATAATCCTTTGGTCGTCGGTTCAAGTCCGACCGGGCCCACCAATTCCGATTGATCACAACCATCGGCCGCTATCGCGCTCGTCAGACCAGGTTGTGCGTTAACGGAAATTTTGACGAAAGCTGCCGTTCCAGCCTTGAACCGCCGAAATGTCCTGATGAGCCAACGTTAGCGTGCTTTGGGACCCACCGCTGATCGGGTGCGACTGAATAGAATCCTGCAATGGAGGTATCAAGGTCCGTAGGATCGGTCAGTAGTCGTCTTTTTCTTCGATGTCGCCGATCACGTCCTGGTCTTCTTCGTAGAAATCATCTTCCTCTTCCTGCCAATCACCCGAATCGATCACTTCGGTCACGATGTCTGCTATGCGGCCGCGCACGTCCAGCTCGGCCTGGCCGCTGATGCCCTTCGTTTCGAAATAGACTTCTTCATCGTCATCGATGGCGACGGTGGCGTCCGGCCACTCGTCCTGGAGCGACTGAAGCAGCTGGGTCTTGAATCGCTCGTATTCCTCTTCGGATACGACGCCGAGCAGATCGTGGTTGGCGAAATAGGCGATTGAGAGCGTGGAAGCCATCTTGTTTCTGCCGTCGCTGTTGGGTAGATACCGCAAGGATACCTAAAAACTCGGACCATTTTTTGCCGTGCGAAGCGGCGCCAGTATTCGCGCGACAGGCGCAAGTGTCAGGCCGTGCCGTGACGGGTCTCGACGAGGATGCCCAGATCGCGCAGGAACTGTGTCGGCAGCAGGCCTCCGGCGCAGACGATGACCGCGTCGTTGCGGATCGAGAAGGCCTTGTTCTCGCGCTTGAGTACGACCTTGTCCGAAAATATGGCCATTGCATCCGACTCCAGCAATATTCGCAGTCGTCCAGTTTTTTCGGCATTTTGCAGGCGCGCCTGATTCGCGGGTTTGATGCGATTAAAGGCCGCCCCTCGATATGACAGCGATACGGTCGTACCCGGCTCTTCGGAAACCGCGACCGCTGCTTCGATTGCCGCGTCTCCTCCGCCTACGACGAGCACATGCTGACCGCGATACTGTGCGGGATCAACCAGTCGATAGACGACCTTCGAACGATCTTCCCCGGGGACTGCCAGTCGCCGCGGCGTGCCACGCCGGCCAATCGACAACAGGACACTACGGGCGACGTAATTGCGCGTCGCCGTTTTGACCATGAAACCTCCGTCGACCTTGTCTATGGCATCCACCCGTTCGCGAAAATTTACTTTTAATGCGGCCTTTCGGATTGCATCAAGCCAAAATTTAAGGAGCGCTTCCTTGCGCACCTCGCCGAACTTGATGCGCCCGAACATCGGCACCTGCATTGGTGACGTCATGGCGATTTTGTTGCGCGGGTAGTGATATACCGTGCCGCCAAGCGAGACCTCCTGCTCGAGAATGGCGAAGCGCAAGCGTTTTTCCTGCGCAGCAAGAGCCGCCCCCAGCCCCGCGGGACCGGCTCCCACGATCACGACATCAAGCATATTGTCCTTGGCACGCCGCTGCGCAATGGTGTTGATTGCCTGATGGCCTTGTTCAACGGCCTTGTGGATTAGTCCCATGCCGCCGAGTTCTCCGGCGATGAATATGCCGGGCACATTGGTCTCGAAGGCCGGATCGACTTGCGGAATATCGATGCCGCGCTTTTCGGTACCAAAGACCAGTTTGATGGCATCCATCGGACAAGTGGCCTGGCAGGCACCATGGCCAATGCACACTGCCGGATTGATCAGTTGCGCCTTGCCTTCCACGATCCCGATCGCGTGTTCAGGACAGGCGGATACGCACGCACTCGATCCGATGCAGCGCGCAGTGTCGAAAACCGGATGCAGTGAGGCAGGCTCAGTCAAACCGGCCGCAACCGCTTCCTGGTGGCGTTGGCTGTCGCGGCGCCCTCGTCGTGAACGAATCACTCCATAGGACAGGAAGGCGAGTACCAGCGGGCCGAGATAAATCACAGTGCTGTCGATATTCATATGTATTGAAAGTTCCTCGTTAAACCAATTGCGTCACCACTGTCGCCATGCGGCGACGACTGGCTGCCCCGAATTGCGCGATCGAATGAACGCAATGACTTGAAGACGTATGGCGCAACGCCGTGGCATGGGTCTTGCGGGCACTGCCCGCGACCTCTCATCTTCATTGCAAACCGATTCCGGCCATGACCCCCTTCGTATCCATCGCACCCCCCAAACAATCAAGACCCGTGCCACGTAGAGCGCCGGCATTGCTCGCCCTTATGGTCGTGTGCGCCGTGGCGGTGTTTGGCTGGCGTGTGATCAACCAGTCGGGCTATACGCCGGGTTCGCGCGCCGGCTATGACCTGGGTTTGACCGGCGCGGTGATGATGCTGGTCTTGTTTCTTTACCCGTTGCGCAAGCATCTGCGTTGGCTGCGCACGGCGGGACCTCTGCGAGAATGGTTGAACCTGCACATGTTGCTCGGCATCTGCGGCCCGCTGCTGATCCTGTTCCACTCGCGCTTCCAGATTGGCTCCGTCAACGCGACCGTAGCCATGGCCAGCATGCTCATCGTGGCTGGAAGCGGTATCGTCGGACGCTTCATCTACACGCGCGTGCACCATACTTTGCACGGTCGCAAGCTGGCGGCGAAGGAATTGCGTACCGCACTTGCGGAGTCGCTTGAGGCCATCCAGGGTGGCAGAGCATTGCCACTAAGTGCAAAATCCGTTCTGGAAGCCTACGAAGCCAGGGTTAATCGTCCCGCCACGGGCGCGGTGGGACGCGCGCTGAAGTTTTTCACCATCGGCTGGCGGCGCAAGCAAGCCGCCAGCGCGATTCACCACGCGCTGCGCCGCGAGGCAGGCGGAAAGCGTCTGGCGGCGCAGATCGACGAATACCTCGTAGGATTGCAACGCGTCGCGCAGTTCTCGGTTTACGAACGCCTGTTTTCGCTCTGGCACGTTCTGCACATTCCATTCGTGGCACTGCTCGTCGTCAGTGCCGTGTATCACGTTGTTGCCGTGCACATGTATTGACCCATGGGTTGCCTGATGCGCGGGCTACTGGCCTGCCTGCTGGTGGCGGGCGCCCTGCATCCGCAGCCGCTGCGCGCGGATACGGTCGAGACCCTGGTGATGCCCGGCAAGGTCATTCAGGGGCACGCCGATATAGAAGCGCAGTGCCGCAAGTGCCATCTGCCGTTCAAGAAGCAGGAGCAAGATGCGCTGTGCATCGATTGCCACAAGGAAGTCGGACGCGACAGGGCTGCGCGGACCGGCTTTCACGGCCATGCAACGGACAAGTCCTGTCGCGAGTGCCATGCGGAGCACAAGGGTAGGGCCGCTCGCGTCGTGGTCCTGGACCAGGATCGCTTCGATCACACGCGTACGGACTTCCTGCTGCGCGGCAGACACGGCAATGTGAAATGCCGCGACTGCCATGCCGAGGGCAAGAAGTATCGCGAAGCTGCGCATGAATGCAATGGCTGCCACAAGAAGGACGATGTACATCGCGGGAAGCTGGGGACCGATTGTACGAACTGTCATAACGAGACGCTCTGGAAGGAGGTGCGTTTCGATCATGACAAGACCCGATTCAAGCTGACCGGAAAACACGTACAGCCGAAGTGCGCCGCCTGTCATCGGGACCAGAAATTCAAGGATATGCCCAGGGAGTGCGTCGGTTGCCATCGCAAGGACGATACCCACAAAGGTGCCCTGGGCGCGAACTGCGGCAACTGCCATAGCGATCGCGGCTGGAAGGACGTCCTGTTCGACCACCAGAAGACGCAATTCCCGCTCACGGGCAAGCACGTACCAGTGAAATGCTCAGCCTGCCATCGCGATCAGGCCTTCAAGCAAACACCCCACGAATGTTCCGCTTGTCATCGCAAGGACGACGTTCACAAGGGGACCCTGGGTAGTGAATGCGCAAAGTGCCACAACGACCGCAGCTGGAAGGAAACTTCATTCGATCACGGACGCACGAATTTTCCGTTGCTCGGTGCACATGCCGGCACGCGCTGCCTGGCCTGTCACAAGAGCCAGGCGTTCAACGACAAGCCTCCGACTGCATGCAACAGCTGCCACCAGAAGGACGATGTGCACAAGGGGCGTTTTGGTGGCAAATGCGAATCCTGCCATGCCGAGAAGTCGTGGAAGGCGACGAAGTTCGATCACAGTCTGGATACGCGTTACGAATTGCGTGATGCGCATCGCAGCGTAAAGTGCGATGCCTGCCACCGCGGCAACCTTTATGTCGACAAGACGGCGACTGACTGCAATGCCTGCCACGCCAAGAAGGATGTCCATCGCGGCGGTCTCGGCACGCGCTGCGAAACCTGTCACCGGGAATCGACGTGGAAGGCGACGACGTTCGATCATGCGCGCAACACCCGTTACCCTCTTCTGGGGCGCCACTCCGCGATTGCCTGCAAGTCATGTCACCTGGACGGATCCTTCAGCGACAGACTCAAGAGCGAATGCATCACTTGTCACCGCAAGGACGACAAGCACGCAAACCAGGAAGGTCCGCAATGCGAGCGCTGCCATGAGG
>JBDTRK010000024.1:0-34861 GCA_039931685.1 Betaproteobacteria bacterium
TCGACCTTGTTGCGGTAACTGTAGCGATTGACGCGCGCCAGGCCGGAATCCACCACGAAACGGATGCCGGGCACGGTCAATGAAGTCTCTGCCACGTTGGTGGCCAGCACGATGCGCCGCGCGGCGCCGCCGGACGAAAAAATGCGCTCCTGGTCCTGCGCCGACAGCCGGGCGAACAGGGGCAGGATTTCCATGCCCTGCGGGTGATGTTTGCGCAATGCCTCCGCAGCATCGCGGATCTCGCGTTCGCCCGGCAGGAACACGAGCACGTCCCCGGAACTTGTTCGCGCCGTGACCTCGTCGACGGCATGGACGATCGCCTCCGGCAAGTCGATCTCATGCTCGTCCTCGTCGTCCTCGTCGAATGGCCGGTACCAGACGTCGACCGGATAAAGCCGGCCGGATACCTCGACCACCGGGGCGTTGTCGAAATGCGCGGAAAACCGCCCGGCGTCGATGGTCGCCGAGGTGATGATCAGCTTGAGCTCCGGCCGGCGCGGCAATAACTGCTTGATGTAGCCCAGCAGGAAATCGATGTTCAGACTGCGCTCGTGCGCTTCATCGATGATCAGCGTGTCGTATTGCGACAGCCAGCGGTCCGCCTGCGTCTGCGCCAGCAGGATGCCGTCGGTCATGACCTTGATGTAGTTGTCGGCGCTGGTCTTGTCGGCAAAGCGGACCTGGAATCCCACCGCGTCGCCAAGCGGAGTATGCAGTTCCGCGGCAACCCGGGCCGCGACGGCGCGCGCTGCGATCCGGCGCGGCTGAGTATGGCCGATCATGCCCTGCACGCCGCGACCCAGGTCAAGACAAATCTTGGGCAGCTGCGTGGTTTTCCCCGAACCGGTTTCGCCGCAGACGATCACCACTTGATGCGCTTTGATGGCAGCGGCAATCTCCGCGCGCCTCGCACTGATCGGCAATTCCTCGGGATAAGAAACCTTCGGCAGTCTTGACTGGCGCTGGCGCACCTGCGACTCGGAGTTGCTCGCGTCGGCGAGCAGCCTCGTGATCTCGGCCGTAATGTCCGCGCCGCCGCGCGACGCCTGCTCCAGACGCTTCATGCGCCCGCGCAGGGAAGCACGCTCGCGCAGCATGCCGCGCTCAACCGATGCGCGCACCACGCGCCAGTCGGGGACCGGCACGGCGGAATCGGGAAGCGGGGGAACGGAACTCATGCGAATTGAACGCAAAAAAACGAAGGACGCAGCGTAACGACGCAATTGTAAACGACTCTGCCCGCAAACCAGCCGTCGCCGGGTCGCGACTTTTGCGTCGTCAGACCATGCGCGCCGGAAGCACTATCGGCAGCCGGCGCGTTTGGCGCCGGCCAGGAGCGGCTCGCTCATTCCTGAACCGGGCGCGTTCAGACCAGCGCCCTGAACGGCGAATAACGCTCGCACCAGGCCGCAGTGGCCAGAAGATAGTTCTCTTCCTCCGCCGCGCCGATGAGTTGCAGACCCAGCGGCATACCCTTCGGGCCTTTTCCCGTCGGAATCACGATAGCCGGCAACCCGACCAGCGTCCAGATGCTGCAAAAGCGCGGATCGCCGGTATTGTCGAGCGTGGCCGGTGCCTCCCCTGCGGCGGGCGGGGTCATGATCGCCGAATAACCGCGGTCGAAGAATTCCGCCAGGCTCTGCTGCAGGTGGGTACGCTGTTTCAGGGCGTCGCGATAATCCGCTTCGCGCATGTTTTCGCCTTCGTCCAGCGCCCGGTTCAGGTAATCGGAAAATCCGTCGCGCCAGACCTGTCTTGCACTCCTGGCCAGGCGCGCGGCTTCAAACAGCATGATGGTGCGGTGAATCCGGTGCGCGCCGTCGAATTCGCCGGCGATTTCCAATACATCGACCGACGCCCCGGCCTCACGCAAGCGGTTGATGTCCGCTTCGAATTGCGCGCGCTGATCCGGCTGCGCCAGATACCACACCGGGGAGCGCACCGCGGCGAGCTTCGGCGCACTGCGCAATGGCCGGACTTCAGGCGTGATGACGCTGCGCTGCGTAGTCAGGCTGGAGGCGAGAAATGCAGCGTCGGCCACGGAGCGCGCGAACACGCCTGGTTGGTCCAGGGTGGTGGAAAACGGCATGACGCCGCGCGCGGACATTTGGCCGAAACTGGGCTTGTAGCCCACGATTCCGCAAAACGCCGCCGGCCTGATCACCGAACCATTGGTCTGGGTACCGAGCGCACCGGCGACAAATCCGGCGGCGACAGCCGCGGCCGAACCACTGGAAGATCCACCCGGCGTGTGTGCGATGTTCCAGGGATTGCGCGTCTTTGACGGCACCATGAATGCAGCCTCCGTGGTAACCGTCTTGCCGAACATGATGCCGCCTACGGATTCCAGCCGCGCGACCACGTCGGCCGTAACGTCCGGCACGTAGCCGGCATACGCCCGACAGCCCATCTCGGTGGGAATGCCCGCCGTATAGAACAAGTCCTTGACCCCGATCGGAACGCCATGCAGGGGATGCGAGACCCGCGTGGCGCTGTCAGCCTTGTCGGCCCGACTCGCCAGTACCATGGCGCGCGTGCGGTCCAGCCACTGCCAGGCCTGGATGTCCTTTTCGCGCGCATCGATGCGCGCAATCAAATCGCGCGTGTAGTCGGCGCTGGTGAGCTTGCCGGAACGGATGCGCAATGCCGCTTCGCGTAATCCAAGTTTGTAGAGTTCTGTCATTTTCTGATACCGAACGTGGCGCCAACGCCGCGTCGAATGGGTTTGCTACGCCTTGAGGAAATTCCTGTAATCCGGATTGAGCAGATTCGGCGGCACTTTTCCGGATAGTGCCGCCGCCAGATTCTTGGCGGCCGTCATGGCCATGGCCTGGCGGGTCGGAACCGACGCGCTCGCTATATGCGGCGACAGAACGACGTTGCGCAATGCGAGGAAACCCGGATTGAGCCTGGGCTCGTCCTCATAGACGTCCAGCCCCGCCGCCCAGACGCGCTTCTCCCTCAGTGCGTCGATCAACGCGGCGTCGTCGACGATTCCGCCGCGCGCCATGTTGATAAGCACGGCGCTGGGTTTCATTAGTGCGAGTTCACTTGCGCCGATGTAGTGCTTCGTTTCCGGCGTGAAGGGAAGGATCAGCAGCACAATATCGGCCGTGCGCAGCAACTGCTCCTTGCCGGTATAGGTCGCGCCGCATTCCTTTTCCGCTTCGGGCGCGGCCCGGTTGCGGCTGTGGTACAGAATTTTCATGTCGAAGCCGCGTGCGCGCCGCGCGATGGCCTGCCCGATGCGCCCGAAGCCGAGGACGCCGAGCGTGGCGCCGTGCACATCCTGACCGAGCAGCTGCTTGAGGAATGTGCCTTTCCACTCGCCCGCGCGCAGGTAGGCCTCGCCTTCCGTCATGCGCCGGCACGTGGCAATGACCAGACCCATCGAATAGTCGGCTACGCTTTCGGTCAGAACACCCGGCGTGTTGGTCACCATGACGCCGTGACGGGTGCACGCATCGACATCAATGTTGTTGTAGCCCACCGCGGTATTGCACACCGCCTTGATGGTCGGGCACTTGTCCAGCAATTCTGCGTCGATGCGGTCGCTGGACGAGGTCTGCACGCCATTCTTGCCCTGCAGCTTCGCGATCAATTCTTCGCGCGCGTAGAGGCGGTCGGCCTGATTGGGCTCGACTTCGAAGTGGCTTTTCAGGAAATCGATGGTTTCGTCGAAAACCTCGCGGGTGACCAGGACTTTCTGCTTCATTTTCTTCGATTTTCTCGTTATGCCGGAAGCGAAGCGCAGGTTATCGCGAAGCCATCCCTGTGGGCAAGAACGTCGGCGCCTGGGGCCGGCCTGGCATGCCGTTCCGGTCAATGACCTGTGCGCTGTCATTCCCGGAAGGGGCCGCCGTCCGTGGGGCACGGGCAGCCTCGGGCTGCCAGCCCATCACCCATAACAAGGCGAAAAAGCCTAGCGGGTAGGCCACCGCGACGTGCCAACCTTGCCGTATCCAGGCACCGACCGACCTCGATTCGGGAAACAGGTTGGACAAGGCCACCCCGGCGGAGGAACCGAACCAGATCATGGAGCCGCCGAAGCCGACGGCATAGGCCAGCATGCTCCAATCATGGCCGCCCTGCTTCAGCGCCAAGGCTGTCAGCGGGATGTTGTCGAACACCGCGGAAATATAACCCAGCCCCAAGGCCGTCTGCCAGGACGGCGCCGGCAGCGTCTCCACCGGCATCAGCGATGCAGCCAGCACCAGCGACAGCAGGAATACGCTGCCCCTGACCGCATTCGGCACCTGCTTCCAGGCCGGCTGCCGCACGGGGACGGAAACCAGCAAGGCACTCCAGATCGCCGCACCGATGAAAGGAAAGCGATCTGCCCAGTGCGCAAAACCGACATTGATCGTGATATTGGCCGCAATCGCGGTCAGCAGCATCAAGCCGACGATGCCCAGCCGCACCCAGTCCACCCGCACACCACTCGCGGGATCGGGTGCGATCGGCGCGTAACGCTGCTGCTGGCGTGCAGCGACTACGCCGAAAAAAAGCATCGCTGCCGCTGCCGCTACGTAGGCATGCAAAACGGAAGCGGGGTTCACGCCGGCGATCCACATCATCGTCGTGGTGGTATCGCCAACCACGCTGCCCGAGCCACCGGCATTGGACGCAGCAACAATCGCGACAAGGTAGCCGAGATGGACCTTGCCACGGAATACCGCCGAGGCCATGGTGCCGCCGATGACCGCCGCCGCGATATTGTCCAAAAAACTGGACAGCACAAAAACCATGAGCAGCAGCACGAAGCCGCCCTTCCAGTCGTCGGGCAGGAAGCGCGGCAACACTTCGGGCGCGTGGCTATCATGAAAATGCGCGGCCAGCAGCGCAAATCCCACCAGCAGCCCGAACAGGTTGGCCAGCACCACCCATTCATGGGCCAGGTGGGCAATCAGCCCGCCAACACCCGGACCGGCTGCAAAACCCGTGAAAATGAGTTTGTAGGCGACGATCACACACAATCCTGCGACCGCAACGCCCAGCGTATGGCGATGGAACAAAGCGACGCCTGCCAGCGTCAGGGCGAAAAGGATGAAATCGAAGGGGATGCCGGTGCTCATGGACTGGACAGGATGATAACTACGCGCACGGCAGGCTCAAAATGTTTTGACGGGTTCTTACTGGGGCGCGGGCTGACCCGTGATTTTATCCGTTGCTTTCTCTGCCCCCGTGCCCACCCACAGCCCGCTCTGGCGCCGGACGACGTCATTGAGCGTCTGGCCCGTTTTCAGTTCCGCGCGCAGCCAGGACGCATCGTTTTCTGCGGATTCGTTCCAGCGCCGGATTTCGTCGAGCGCAGCCGTCGAGCCGAGGACTTGTGCATGGGGAGCGAGCCGCAGCAGCGTGTCCGCGATGTCTGCCTTGAGCGTGCGCTGGCTGCGCGTTGTGGCGTCGATGAAACCGGCCTCCAGCCCATAGCGGCAGGCGGTAAAGCGGTTGAAGCTGTAGACGCGATAGACGTCGAGCGACGGCGCGCTGGGCCGGTCGATCATCAGATGGCGCGCCAGCGCCTGCGCATAGGCCGCCAGCGCCGCGGCCTTGCCTATGGTCAGAGGCGTATCGCACACCCGGATCTCGATGGTGCCGAATTCCGGCTTGGGACGGATGTCCCAATAAAAATCCTTCATGCTCTCGATCACCTTGAGATCGCGCATGGTGTCGAAATAGTCGTTGAACTCCCTCCAGTCCGCGACGAAGGGCATGGTGCCCGACAACGGGAAGGCGTTGATGTTGTTCAGCCGCGATGAATCGAACGCGGTGTCCATTCCCTGCGAAAAGGGGGAAGAAGCCGACAGCGCAATGAAGTGGGGAATGTAGCGCGACATCATGTGCAGCAGGGAAATCGCGTCGTCGCCGGAACTCACGCCGACGTGGATGTGCTGGCCGAAAACGGTGAACTGCTTGGCGAGGTAGCCGTACATCTCGTGCAAGTGGAAGAAGCGTTCCTTCGGAAAAATACGCTGTTCGCTCCAGTGCTGGAACGGGTGGGTGCCGCCGCCGGCGATAGCAAGGTTCAGGCGCCGTGCGTTACTGACCACGGTGTCGCGAATCGAGTTCAGTTCGCCAAGCATGGTGAGGTAATCCGTATTCACCCCGGTGCTGATTTCGATCATGCTTTCGGTGATTTCCGGCTTGATATCGCCGGCATGCTTTTCCTTTTCGATCAACGCCAGCAGGTCCTCCGCGCCGCGAATCAGGTTCCAGTCGTGGGTACTAAGGATCATGAGTTCGAGCTCGACGCCCATCGTGAACGGCGCCGACCGGGTGAATTCGAGCGTCATGCGCCGACTCCGGAAGCCGCCTGCGCTTCCCCCGCCCGGCGCAACGCCCACTGGGTGGCCAGCGGGCCGACCAATTCGAGCACGACGACGGCCGAAAGTACGATCGAAGACAGCTTTGCGCCAAATTCCGGGTAAAGCGCCGCCGCCCCCTGCACCATCACCACGGCAATGGCCGACATCGGCACCATGCCGATTCCCATCAGCAATGCCTTTTTCTGCGCAATGCCCGACAAGGGCGCGAACAGCGCGAGGCCGGCCAGTTTGCCGGCGAGTCGCGCAAGCACGAAGGCCACGCCGATCGTACCTGCGACAGCAAGCTCAGAAGGGCGCAGCCCAGCGCCGGTAATGACGAACAGCATGACCAGGAAAAACTGGCCGCCGGGGCCGAATTCGACTGTCATCAGGTCGTGGTCCCGGTCCAGATTCTTGGCGAATACGCCGAATGCCAGCAACGCCAGCAGTACCGAGAGCTTGAAGGAAATAGCGCATCCGACCGTGGCGACGATCAATCCAAGCAGCATGACGAACTGGCGGTCTTCGCGTTTGCCCAGCCAGCGACCGAACGTGCGCGCCGCGAGAAAGGCCACGAACCCCAGGCCGGTCGATCCGGCGATCAGGTAGAACGGATGCGAAACCGCAAGCAACCAGTTCGCGCGATACTCCAGGTGCACAAATCCGAACAGCAATGCGATCAGCAGGAATGCGAACACGTTGTTCAGCGCGGTGAGCGTCAGCAGGCGTTCCGTAAGCGGTCCCTTGGCGTGCTGGTCGTGCACGATCATGATCAGCACAGCCGGCGATGTTGCCATGGCGATCGCTGCCGCCGTCGCCGAATGCACCGGCGAGATTTCGAAAAAGCGCAGTGTCGCGTACACGAACAGGAAAGACAGCAGGCATTCCGCCACGCTACTCGCCAGCAGCCAGCGATCGTGCGTGAACCAGCGCACATCCAGCCGGCGCCCCAATTCGAACAGGATCAGTCCCAGCGAAATATCGACGAAGACGGACAATTCCCCGAGCATGGTCTGGTCGAGCAGCCCGAGCGCACCGGGACCGAGCGCAAGCCCCGCTGCGACAAAGCCGGTGATGCGCGGCAGTTTGAAGACACGCACGAATATCTGCCCGACCGCGAGCCCGCACAGCAAAATCGCGCCGACCAGTATCATGTTGGCCCCGGCGAGCGGGAAGGACGGTAGAAAGCCTATGTCATCCATGCCGGGCATTGACCAGAGGTTAGCTTCAATGATTCGGCGCCATGGCAGCGGAAACCGCCGGGCTGCGCGCCTTTTGCCGGCAGCTCGTTACCGGCGCCCGCAGGCGCCTAGCGACCGACGATGATGACATGGACCCGGAAGGGTCCATGCGCCCCCAGAACCAGCGTCATCTCGATGTCCGCCGTGCGCGACGGACCGGACACGAAGTTCACTTGGCGCGGAAGCCCGGAGCATTCGGCACGCAGCAGATCCCAGGCGTCCTCCATGCTGCGCACAATGCGGGAAGCAGGCACGATCGCCACATGATTTTCCGGCAAAAGGCTGGTGGTCGCGTGCGTATCCTCCCCCGATAGCAACATCAGCGTGCCATTTTCAGCCAGCGCGCAATACACGCCCGTTATGCCCAGTTTATCTTCGCCGTTACTCGGGCGCGATTCAACGGCAAGCCCCGCGCCGTACCAATCGAGTTGGGCGAATTCCGGCCAGCAGGCACCGCTGGTCGGCAGATTGTTCTGCTTCAGGTATGCAGCCACCGCACGCGGTACATCGGCAACCGACTCGACCTCGTCGACAGTGGACATCATGGCGATGCAGCGTTCACGGAATCGCGCCCGCGTGTCCCATTCCATCGTCGGCAGCGGCCCGCGCGCATGCCCCTCGATCCGTGCCAGTACGGCCTCTCGCCCACCCGGGGTCGCGTTCTGCTGCCCGTTGGCCTCGCGGATACGCCTGAGAATATTGTCGCGCGCGCTCATCGCTTTCCCCCGGTTCTATGGCGCGCGTAAAGTTCACGGAAAGTCTTGCCGCCAGGAGCCGGAAAATCGCGACCCGACGTCCATTGCGAACCCGCTGCCGGAAGCCGGTGAAGCAGGCGATCGCGCCCGCCCAGCCATTTGCCGATGCGTGCCGCAATGCCTGTCATCAGGGCATAGAGCGCCGGCCGTTGCGCCGTCCACGCCCATAGCCTGAGTCCAGCACGCTCCGGCCAGGGGCGAAGATTTTTCTGCACCTGTTGCTCGCGCAGCTTGCGCATCAGATCGGGCAGCGGAATCTTGACCGGACAAACCACACCGCATTGATTGCACAGCGTAGACGCATTGGGCAGATCAATCGCGTTCTCGATACCAACATAGGCCGGCGTCAGGATTGAGCCGATCGGACCGGGGTAAACCCAGCCGTAAGCATGACCTCCGATGTTCTGGTAGACCGGGCAGTGATTCATGCAGGCGCCGCAACGGATGCAGCGCAGCGCCTCGCGGATCTCCGAGGCAAGCACCTTCGTGCGTCCCGCATCGACGATGATCACATGAAATTCGGACGGGCCGTCTTTGTCGCCGGGACGTTTCGGGCCGGTGGTAAAGGACAGGTAATTGCTGATGGACTGGCCGGTTGCAGACCGCGTCAGCAATCGCAACAACAGCGATACGTCCTCCAGCGTCGGGACGACCTTCTCGATGCCGGTGATCGCCACGTGCAATGGCGGCATGGTCGTCGTCATGCGGCCGTTACCCTCGTTGGTGACGATCATCGTCGAGCCAGTTTCGGCCACAAGGAAGTTGGCGCCGCTTAGCCCCATGTCCGCGTCAAGGAAATGCGGCCGCAGGATCTCGCGTGCCTCATGGGTCAGGGCTGCAATGTCGTCGAGCCGCGGACGCCCGTGCTTCTCCGCAAACAGGTCGGCGATGTCGTCCTTCGACTTGTGCACGGCGGGCGCGATGATGTGCGACGGCGTTTCGCCGAATTGCTGGATAATGTACTCGCCAAGGTCGGTCTCGCGCACGTCGAGTCCGGCGGCCTTGAGAGCGTGGTTGAGGTTGGTCTCCTCGCCAAGCATCGACTTCGACTTGATGATCTTGCGCACCGCGTGCTTGCGTGCAATTTCAATCACAAGATCATTGACCTGCTGCGGGGTTTCCGCCCAGTGCACGATGGTACCTGCCGCGGTGGCTTTTTTCTCCCACTCCTCGAGCAGCACATCCATGTGCAATAGGCCAAAATCCCTGATACGCGCGGCGGCTTCCCGGATCTCCTCGAAATTATCCAGCTCGAGCATGGAGCGGGCGCGCGCGACCACGAGCTTGCCCTTGGCATTGCGCAACGCCTTTTGCACCTTCGGATCGACGAGCTTGCGGCTGGCAGCCTGCTTGAACTGATTCGATGTAACTTGCATAGATATCTCCTGCGGTGTCAGTCCGCAGTCCTGCGGTCCATATCCTGAATCGGGTCGGTCATGCCGGCGAGGACTTCCGCAACGTGCAATACGCGTGTGTTGTTGTCGCCACGGCGACGCATCCTGCCCTCGATGTTGAGCATGCAACCGAGGTCGCCCAGCACGAGTGCGTCGGCTTGCGCGGACTGCACGTCCTCGCATTTTAGGTCGGCAATGCGTGTGGAAATATCGCCGTATTTCAGCGCGAACGTTCCGCCGAAGCCGCAGCACTGCTCCGGCTGCTGCATTTCCCTGACGGTGAGCCCGGCGACTTTCGATAGCAGCGCGCGCGGCTGTGTCTTGACGTTCATCTCACGCAATCCGGAACACGAATCGTGATAGGTGACCGAACCGCTGAATTGGCCGGGAACGCTTTCGACACGCGCGATGTTTACCAGAAAATCCGTAAGCTCGTAGGTCTTGCGCGCGATCGATTCGACTTCCTGCGTCAGTTCGGGAAACTCGGCGAGCAATTCAGGATAGTGTGCGCGGATCATGCCGCCGCATGAACCCGAGGGCACCACAACATAGTCGCAGCCGGCAAATTCCTTGAGCATTTTTTTCGCGAGGTCCTGAGCCGCCTTGCGATCCCCTGAGTTATATCCGGGTTGACCGCAACAGGTTTGGTCCTGTGGCACAGCGACCTCATAGCCCGCCGCTTCCAGCAATTTCAGGGCGGCAAATCCGATGCTCGGCCGCATCAAGTCCACCAGACAGGTTACGAATAAACCAACTTTCATGAATCTCCCAAGGGAATTGGGGAGCGACCGCACTCAAACCAGCTCGCCATCGCCGGCTGCTGCGCTCCGAAGTCCATTACGGCTTTGCGACCGGGCAAGTCGCGCGCTGCGCACCCGGAAACCAGCCCAGACGCGCGCCTCACATCCAACAGGCGGCGCATCGCA
Organism: Betaproteobacteria bacterium; assembly: GCA_039931685.1. GTDB lineage: Bacteria > Pseudomonadota > Gammaproteobacteria > Burkholderiales > JACQAP01 > JACQAP01. The sequence continues at coordinate 10,625 of JBDTRK010000024.1, forward strand.
ACAAGGCGCGAATCATAGCATGGGGTACTTTTGCGCCCGGCCGAGGTTGTCGCCCGCGGTTTCAGTATGTAAAATTGCCGCATCGCACAAATCCCACGGAGGCGAAATACTCGTGGCCGAAACCAACGGCAAGACTTCGATTCAGGTCATCGAGCGCATGATGGACTTGCTTGATGCACTGGCCCGCAATGAAGAACCGGTGAATCTGAAGCGTCTCGCCAATTCCACCAGCCTGCATCCATCGACCGCGCACCGGATTCTGAACATGATGGTGGCGTTCCGGATGGTCGATCGCATCGAGCCGGGCACCTATCGTCTTGGCATACGCCTTTTGGAGCTGGGCAATCTGGTGAAGTCGCGCATTAATCTGCGACGGGAAGCCCTGCCTTTCATGCGCCGTCTGCACCAGGAGCTGCATGAGACAGTGAATCTTTCCGTACGCCAGGGCGACGAAATGGTCTACGTAGAGAGATTGCTCTCGGATCGCACCGCCATGCGCGTCGTACATCTGATCGGCGCGAGTGCGCCGTTGCACATCACGGCGGCGGGAAAAATCTTCCTGCTCGAGGACGGGCCGGAAAAATGCCGGGAATATGCGCAACGCACCGGACTCGAGGTATTCACCAAGAACACCATACGCAGCATCGAGGCATTGACCAAGGAACTCGATCGCGTACGCAAGCTCGGTTATGCGCTCGATAACGAGGAGGCCGAGAATGGCATGTCATGTATCGGCGCCGGCATCCACGATGACGAAGGACGCCTGATCGCTGGATTGTCGCTTTCGGCTCCGTCGAATCGGATCGACAAGGCATGGTGCTTCAAGGTAAAGCAGGTCGCGGAAGAAATCTCTCACGCGCTCGGCTATCTGCCGGGCACGAGTGCTGCCTGAAGGAAGTGGGGCAGAAGGGCGGCCGGATCAGCCGGAAATGCGCAGTACGTCCGCCTCGATCCAGCGCTTGATGCGGTTGGCGTCGGCGATTCTGGAAAGCTTGCCCCAGGAATCGAGCAACACGATGATTACGGGCTTGTCCGCGATCATTGCCTGCATTACCAGGCAACGCCCAGCTTCGCTGATGTAGCCGGTCTTGGACAGGCCGATGTCCCACTGTCGGCTTTTGATGAGCCGGTTGGAATTGACGTACGACAGCAGGCGGTGACGACGCCTGCCCTCCGACTGGATCTTGAAAGAATCGGAAGTCGTATATTCGCGAATGAGCGGATAGGCATGCGCCGCGGCCACCATTTTGGCCAGATCTTCTGCGGTGGATACGTTGTCGGGGGTCAGGCCGGTCGGATCTTCGAAATGGCTGTTGAGCATGCCAAGCTCCGCCGCCTTCTGATTCATTGCCGCGACAAAGGCATCGGTACCGCCCGGAAAATTGCGCGCAAGCGCCGCTGCGGCACGATTCTCCGAAGCCATCAGCGCCAACTTCAACATTTCGGCGCGCATCAGCGTCGTTCCGACCTGCAACTTCGAGCGTGAACCTTTGAGGCGGTCGATATCGGTCTTTTCGATGTCGATCGATTCCAGCAGCGGCAAGCCCGAATCAAGCACCACCATCGCCGTCATCAGCTTCGTGATGGAGGCGATGGGCATGATCTGGTCTATGTTCTTGGCAAACAGCGGTTCGCCGGAATCCTGGGCAAGGACAAGAACCGCGCTGGAGCGCAGACGCAACGCTGCGGGTTTGGCCAAAAAATGGGATTGCTTGACCCCAGTCTTGACGATGCCACCAGCGGAGAGCGCCGGTCCGGCGCAAACCGCCAAAGAGATAAACAGCAAGCCAAAGATCGCCTTCATTGAAATGTGCCTCGAACTATAATCTATTGTTTTTAAATAATAAATTCAGATCTGGGGGACTGCTTCAGTCGACCTGTCGGCGCCCATGGCATTGCTAATGACGTCCACACGCAAAGCGATACGGAAGATATCAAAAATAAAATCAAAAATCAATGACTAAGAACAGACTCTCAATAAGTCCTTGAACTTCAATGCCTGGGGCATTCATTACACAGGGCATTTCTGGGTCGGATACAAAAATTAACGGTATAACAATCGAGTTTTATGGCGGCAATAGTCCTCAGACAAGGCCTTCGGTCAATTCCGCCTTCTTCACGGCCCGTTCCTCCTCCAGTTGCAATGCCCACATGTGCGCGTAGCTGCCGGCTTGCGCAAGCAGATCGCGATGATTACCACGCTCTATGATGCGCCCGGCTTCCATGACCAGAATTTCGTTGGCATCGATGACGGTCGACAACCGATGAGCAATCGTCAACGTGGTGCGGCTGGCCGAAATGCGCCTGAGTTCCGACTGGATTGCCTTCTCCGACTTGGAGTCAAGCGCCGACGTCGCTTCGTCGAAAATCAGGATCTTGGGATTCTTGAGCAAGGCACGGGCTATGGCAACCCGTTGTTTTTCGCCCCCCGAGAGTTTAAGTCCCCGCTCGCCCACCATGGATTCGTAGCCGTCTGGCAGCGATTCGATCAAATCATGAATATGCGCCGAACGGGCGGCTTCCAGGACCTGATCGCGCGAGGCATGTGTATTGCCGTAGGCGATGTTGTAGTAGATCGTGTCATTGAACAAGACCGTGTCCTGCGGCACGATGCCGATTGCCGCGCGCAGGCTCTTCTGCGTCACGTCCCTGATATCGACACCGTTGATTGCAATGCGCCCGCCGCCCACATCGTAAAACCGGAACATTAAACGGGCGAGGGTCGATTTCCCCGATCCGCTTGCGCCCACCACCGCCACCGTATGCCCTGCGGGAATCTCGAAACTGACGCCATGCAGAATGCTCCGGCGCGGCTCGTAACTGAAGTCGACCTTTTCGAATCTTACCGTCGGCAGTTCCGGCGCCAGGTCGGCCGCATCCGGCGAATCCTGTATTTCACGGTTCTCCGCCAACAGTCTGAACATCTTGTCCATGTCCACCAGGGACTGCTTGATTTCGCGGTAAACCATGCCCAGGAAATTGAGCGGAATGTAGAGCTGAATCAACAGGCCGTTGACCAGCACCAGATCGCCAAGCGTGAGCTTCTTGCCGACCACGCCTTGTGCCGCGAGGATCATCAGTGAAGTAACTGCGATGGCAATGACCAGGCTCTGCCCGATATTCAGCGCGCCGAGCGAGGCCTCGTTCTTCACGTCGGCAGATTCGTATTTTTGCAGGCTGTTGTCGTACCGGTCCGCCTCGAAATCCTCGTTGTTGAAATATTTCACCGTTTCGTAGTTGAGCAGGCTGTCGATGGCGCGGGAATTGGCCTTGGCATCGAGCTCGTTGGCGCGCCGCCGGATGTCCATTCGCCATTCGGTTACCGAAATCGTGAAGCCCAGATAAACAACCACTGCGCCCATCGTGATTGCCATGAAGCGCCAGTCGAACTTGGCCACCAACACGAACGCAACCAGGGTGAATTCGATCACGACCGGGATGATCGAAAACAGCATGTAGCTGAGCAATGTGGAGATGCCGCGGGTACCGCGCTCGATGTCGCGGGACACGCCGCCAGTCTGGCGCTCGAGGTGAAAGCGCAGGCTCAGGCTGTGCAAATGCCGGAACACCTGCAGCGCCACGCGGCGGATAGCCCGTTTCGCCACGCGCACGAATACAATGTCGCGCAACTCCGCGAACAGTGTAGTGGACAACCTCAGCAGGCCATAAATGGCGAGCAGTGCGAAGGGCAGCACCAGCACGGCCTGGGTCGCATCCAGCCGGTCGACTATTTCCTTCATGACCAGCGGCACGCCGACATTGGCCAGTTTCGCCGTCGTCAGGCACAGCAACGAGAGTGCCACCCGTCCCTTGAATTCCAGCAGGTAGGGCAGCAACTTGCGAATGGTTTGCCAGTCGTTACGACGCCAGACTACGGCTTCGGGAGACCGTGGGGAAGCAGATTTGTTCAAAGTGGCGCACGGAAAATGCCGATTCCGAACCGGCCTCGAAACCGGAAGTGTAATACGGTCGGGCGCTGTTGGTGCAGAACGTCCGGCCGCAATCGCAAGCGCTGCAGGGCCCCCAGAATGTAGTGACAATCACAAACACCGGTGGTTCTAGGCAGTGACCTCGCGCCGATGATGTATATTGAATACGTCACGCATTGACTTTGCAGTGGAGCTGGCGGGCGCCTCGCGTTCGCCGATGCAAACCGACCTTGGAATTCTAAAGCTGGGAGTGAATACACGATCATGGGTGCCGTTGCTCGCTGGCTTTTCGTGCCGCTGGTTGTTCTGATAATGCTGCTGGCTGCCTACACCTGGGCGGCACTTCACTGGAGTTATTCGGTCGGCGAACGCGCCGGTTACGTACAAAAGCTTTCAAAAAAAGGCTGGATTTGCAAAACATGGGAAGGCGAATTGGCGCTGGTGACCATGCCGGGGACCGTGGCAGAGAAATTCTTCTTCACCGTGCGCAGTGACGCGACCGCAACACAAATCAATCGATCAATCGGAAGGCGCGTTTCCCTTGACTACGAAGAACACATCGGCGTGCCCTTGACATGTTTTGGCGACACCGGCCATTTCATCACCGGGCTAAAGGTCATCGAAGATCCCGCTCCGCTCTCCCCGGCGGCGCTTCCGCCCCCCGTACCGCAGGCATCACCGACGCCGGAAAAGCGCTGAGAAACGCCTCCAGGTGTCTGCATCATCCAGTGGTAAAGCGTCCGGGGCATCGTGAACGACCGGTTTGTTGCCAGCCATCCCTGGCTGGCCGAACGTCGCAGGGCCATGATTATCGACAGCAGCTGTGAGCACGACTTGGCACGGGCGCAATCCCACCACAAACAAACCTCTGGTGGCACGCAAACGAAGCGCCGGCGGATTTGACTGTCGGCGAACATGAATGCGGCGGCGGCGCACGCCAGACGGTTAACTTTCCGCGATGCAGGCGCACGAAAGAAAACGGGCGCATGCAATGCGCCCGTACGCAAAACGCGTAAGAACATGGCTAGGAACTGCAGAAGGTCAAACCCGTTGCGGCCCGACCCTTGGTCTGCAGGCAGATTATTGCCTGCACACCGGCGCGATATTGTTAAAAATTGTAAGTCGCCAAGGCTGCACTCAAAGAAAATCACGCGCGCGCCCATAACTCGAAATGCTGGTGAGCAGGCGCACCACTCCATAGGCAATCCACGCATTAAGCCGCATCGGTACACTCATGTTCGACGCATGCTCTTTCCGGACTTGCTTCGCGTCAGCATCCATTGCCGCGTTTAGACTGTCGCGCAATTCCCGGGCGAAGTCTTTGTTTTCGACCACTACATTGGCCTCTCGCGCAAGCAGCAGGCTGAACGGATCGATGTTGGATGACCCAACTGTCGCCCAATACCCATCGATGACCGCGACTTTGGCGTGCAGGAAACTGCGTTGATACTCGTAAATTTCAACACCGGCGTCGAGCAGCTGGTGATACAGGGCCCGCGTTGCGTAATGCACCAGAAAATACTCGACGCGCCCCTGCAGCATCAGAATCACTCGCACCCCTCGAAAGCGCGCCTCGCACAAAGCACGGCGAAAACGCTTTCCGGGCAGGAAATAGGCGTTTGCGATGAAAACTTCGGTATTGGCGGTCCTGATCGCGGTCAGATAAGCCCGTTCGATGTCGTGCCGGTGGCGAAAGTTATCGCGCGTCAAGAACGCCGCGCGCTGCTCTCCCTCGCGCTTGGATTCAGCCTTCGTGCCGGCAGCAGTGACCCAGCTCAGCCGCGTCTGGATCCAACTCGCCCGCTTCCAGGCCACGCGCGCGGCGGCATGCATATCCGCAACCAGCGGGCCCTGCACGCGCACCGCGTAATCGAAACGAGGATTGGCCGGTACGGCGGGATCAACATCATCGATGATGTTGATCCCGCCGCAAAAACCGACCTTGCCGTCGATCACGGCAAGTTTCCGGTGCAGTCGACGCAGCCGCGTTCGCCTCAATCCGAACGGGAATTTATCGAGCCGGAACACCAGTGACTGCACCCCGGCTTCCAGCAACAGCGGTTGCAGCTCCTCCGAGAACATCCGTGATCCGAATCCATCGACCAGCAGATGGACGGCGACACCGCGATTTGCCGCCCGCATCAACGCCTGTGCGATCCTTACACCGGTCGCATCCGCTTTGAAGATGTAGGTTTCAAGATGAATTTCTCTCGTCGCAGCCTCAATATCACGCTCGATGGCCGGGAAAAACTGCTCTCCGTTACACAGCAGCTCGATGCGATTGCCGTCGCGATATTTCATACCTTGCGTGTGAGTCGCGCCGAGAGCGCTATGTGGTCGGACACCTTCGACCACGAGCGGCCGCGATGTGCATGGGCCAGTTCGATCGAGAAACCCCGGACGTAAATTCGATCGAGATGCAACATCGGCAAAATGGCCGGATAACTGCGCGCCGAGCGGCCGGATGTCGCCTCGAATACCTCGCAAACATTTAGGGAATTCACCAGCGCGTTGCTGGCATGTCGGCGCCAGTCGTTGAAATCACCCGCTATGATCAGGGGCGCGCTTGCCGGCACCAGTTTTACAATACGACTCTTGATTAGCGTGATCTGCTTCTTGCGCCAGTGGCCGAACAGCCCGAGGTGCACATTGATGCAATGCAGGGGCTCGGGCCATCCCGGCACGGCAATTTCGCAATGCAGCAGCCCGCGATTCTCGCTGCCATGCATGGAAATGTCCTCGTTGTCCCACCGCGTGATCGGGTACTTGCTGAGGATCGCGTTGCCGTGATGCCCGCCGTCGTAAATCGCGTTCTTGCCATAGGCAAAATCGTTCCATATGGAATCGGCCAGGAATTCGTATTGCGGCGCCGCCGGCCAGTTTTCATGACGCACGGAGTGTCTTTCGTGCAGGCCTTGCACCTCCTGCAGGAACACCAGATCGGCGCCAATACCGCGCAACCTTTCGCGCAAGTCATGGACGGACATGCGCCGCTTGAACTGCGAGAATCCCTTGTGGATGTTGTAGGTGACGATCTGCAGTTTTTCCATTTTGCGGTCTGTTGTTTCATCGCGCCCATAGCGCCGAGTGGGCGGTCCCGTGCAGACGTCTTGTCCGCGAGTTACCGCAACCTAGCGCCGCCGTGTTTTCTCGATTTCATGCACCATCGCAGCAAAACGCTTTTCCGCGGTGCTACGCACGATCAGCGTACCAAGCAAAGGCGGAAAGCCAAAATCCGGCGTGAACTTGCCGCTGTAGCGCAAGGTCAGACCCGCCCCATGGGGCTGAAGGTAATAGACACCCGTCAGGTTTTTGAAATTGCCGGCGATAGCGGTCGACATGATGCGTTCGTAAGGCTGCTCGTCGATGATCAGGCGCACGCGCATCGGGAACGTAAGGAACAGCAGGCTGGTTTCTCCGCGTTGGTCGACTATAACGCGCAAACCGTCCCGCGATACCACCCGGCTTTCCAGCATCCCCGGTATGAACTGCACCAGCCGGTCATAGTCGGTAAGGACCGCCCAGGCATCAGTCAGCTCGGCGTCGATCTCGGCGGCGGCTTCGATTTCAAAACTGTCCCCGTGTCGCGTGGTCAGCACGGCAATTTCCGCTGCTTGGGCGGCAACCGGCAGTACCAATAGCGGCAGCGACAGCATGAAAAAAATCTTCCTGCCGCGGTCAGCAATTGCCCGCGCTGCGACGGCGATTTTCCTGCGCCTCAGGATAGGGCGAGCATGCGATCCAGCGCGACGCGCGCCAGGTCTGCATCGCGCGGTGGAACCTTGATCTGGTTGACAACTTTGCCCTCAACCAGGTTTTCCAGGGTCCAGGCCAGGTGCTGCGGATCGATTCGAGCCATGGTGGAGCACATGCACACAACCGGCGACATGAACTGCACGTGCTTTCCCTGCGACTTGAATTGCTCGGCAATGCGATTGACCAGATTCAGTTCGGTGCCAACCAGCCAGCGCGTATTTGCCGGCGCCGCGGCAATGGTCTTGATGATCGTATCCGTCGATCCGACGTAATCCGAAAGCTTGCAAACTTCAAATTTACACTCCGGGTGCGAGATGACGAATCCATCCGGGTGCTGATTCCGGAACTTGAGGATGTGTTGAGGCTGGAACATCTGGTGAACGGAACAGTGCCCCTTCCAAAGCAGAATTTTCGCATCGCGGATCTGCTCGGGAGTCAAACCTCCCATAGGCTCATCCGGGTCCCATACCTGCATCTTCTCAAGCGGGATGCCCATCTGGTGCCCGCTCCAGCGACCAAGGTGCTGATCCGGGAAGAACAACGCTTTCTCGCGGCGCGCAAATGACCATTCAAGTATCTTGCCGGCATTGGACGAGGTGCAGACTATGCCGCCGTGGTCGCCGCAGAACGCCTTGAGGTCCGCCGCGGAATTGATGTAAGTCACCGGCGTGATCGTCTGATCGGGGTCAAGCACTTCGGACAGCTCGCGCCATGCCCGCTCGACCTTTGGCAGGCTCGCCATGTCGGCCATGGAACATCCGGCCGCCATGTCGGGAAGCACTACCGTCTGCCCGGGCTTGCCAAGAATGTCCGCCACTTCGGCCATGAAATGCACGCCGCAAAAAACGATATATTGCGCAACCGTATTTCCGGAAAGCCTGGACAGCCCGAGTGAATCGCCGGTGAGGTCAGCATGACGATAAACGTCCGCGCGCTGGTAGTGATGGCCAAGAATGACCGCACGGCTGCCAAGTTCTTTCTTCGCCGCGAGAATACGCCCTTCGCAGTCGTCATCGTGCAGCTGGCTATAACGGTCGAAAGCAAGTGCGGTTGCCGGCATGACCTTATGCTCCTTGCGCGCCGAGGGCGCGAAAATATTGCAAAGCACTGGAAACGCAAAAAAACCTTACCATATTGGGACAGTCCGCCGCGCAAAACGTTGCATCAGACGACCCGAGCCCGTTGCGGCAATTCGCGCAGCACCTTGGCATTGCTCCAGGAAAAAACCTTTTCGGCAGCCCGGTCGAACGGCAGCCAGGCGAAGGCAACATGTTCGCGCGGCGACAGCGTTACGGGGACAGGCCGGGGAACGCACATCCCGAACACGTGCTCGGTATTGCGCGTAACGTCCGGCTCATAACGCCAGCGCCATTCCGGATATATCTCGAAGTCATTCTGCATGTTCCAGTCCGACAGCACGCCCACGTGCACGTCCAGACCGGTTTCCTCCGCGAGTTCGCGCAGCGCGGTCTGGCGCAAGGTCTCCCCCCGCTCCTGGCTGCCGGTCACGGACTGCCAGAATCCAGGGCGATCCGCACGTTCGATCAGCAGCACCTGCAGATCGGGCGTATGAATCACCACCAGCACCGAAATCGGGATCTTGAAGTTCAATTCATGCCGTCCGCGGCACGCGCGCAGTTAGCCGGCCTTCGGCTGCTCGACATTGCGCAAGCGTATGTGCAACTCGCGCAGTTGCTTTTCGTCCACCGGACTGGGCGCCTTGCACATCAGGTCTTGCGCGCGCTGGGTCTTGGGGAAGGCGATCACGTCGCGTATCGACTCCGCGCCGGCCATCATGGTCACGATGCGGTCGAGGCCGAAAGCCAAGCCACCGTGCGGCGGCGCCCCGAACTGCAACGCGTCGAGCAGGAAACCAAATTTCTGTCGGGCTTCTTCGGGCCCGATATTGAGCGCGCTGAACACCTTGGACTGGATGTCCTCGCGATGGATACGCACCGAACCGCCGCCGATTTCCCAGCCGTTGAGCACCATGTCGTAGGCCTTCGCCAGCGCGCTGCCCGGATCGCTATCGAGCAGCGTCTCGTGACCGTCCATAGGGCTGGTGAAGGGGTGATGCAGCGCATCCCAGCGTTTCTCGTCGTCGTTCCAGTCGAACATCGGAAAATCGACCACCCACAGCGGCCGCCAGGTTTTTTCGGCATGACCTTTTTCGTGACCGATCTTCACACGCAACGCACCAAGCGCGTCGTTAACCACCTTCTCCCGGTCGGCGCCGAAAAATATCAGATCGCCGTCCTTCGCCCCCGAGCGCTCGACGATCACCTTGAGCGCTTCATCGGACAGGTTCTTCACGATTGGCGACTGCAGGCCGTCGCGTCCCTTGTTCGCCTCGTTGACTTTGATGTAAGCCAGGCCTTTGGCGCCGTAAATTCCCACGAACTCCGTATAACCGTCGATCTCGCCACGCGTTAGGGAGCCGCCACCGGGAATCAACAGACCAGCCACCCTCCCCTTCGGCGCATTGGCAGCAGCGGAAAATACCTTGAAATCGACCGACTTCATGACATCGGTCAATTCAGTAAATTGCAGTGCCACGCGCAGGTCCGGCTTGTCCGACCCGTATTTGAGCATTGCCTCGGCATACGTAATGCGCGGAAACGGATCCGGCAATTCGATCTGCAGCACCTCCCTGAACAGGCTGCGGATCATCGCCTCCATCAATGCGGTAATCTCTGCAACACCGAGAAATGAAGTTTCGACATCGATCTGCGTGAATTCCGGCTGGCGGTCGGCGCGCAGATCCTCGTCTCTGAAACATTTCGTGATCTGGTAGTAGCGATCAAAACCGGCCACCATCAGCAGCTGCTTGAAAAGCTGCGGCGACTGGGGAAGCGCAAAAAATTCGCCGGAATGCACCCTACTCGGTACCAGATAGTCGCGAGCGCCTTCGGGCGTGGACTTGGTGAGCATCGGCGTCTCGATGTCGATGAATCCGTGCGCGTCCAGGAACTTCCGCACCGCCATCGCCACCTTGTAGCGCAAGCGCAGATTCTTCTGCATCTGCGGCCGGCGCAAGTCGAGGTAGCGATACTCGAGTCGTACCATCTCGGACAAATTATCGTCGTCCATCTGAAACGGTGGTGTCACCGACGCATTCAGAATTTCGATCGAACGTGCAAGCACCTCGATCGCGCCTGAAATCAGGCCTGGATTGACCGTGCCCGCCGGCCGGTTACGCACCAGACCAGTAATCTTCACGACGAATTCGCTGCGGATCTTCTCCGCGACGGCAAACGTGGCGGCATTGTCCGGATCGCAAACCACCTGGACCAGGCCTTCGCGATCGCGCAGGTCGATGAAAATTACGCCGCCATGATCACGGCGGCGATGCACCCAGCCGTAGAGGGTGACGGTCTGGCCAAGGTGGCCGGATGTAATGAGGCCGCTGTATTCGGTGCGCATAGAATTGGAAATCGAGGAAGGCAGGTTTTGTGTGAAAGGTGCGCATGGGGGCGCCGTGCGTTACGTCCGGCGTACTTCGCCCGATCGGTTTTCCGGCGGCACGACACCCATCGAGATGATGTACTTCAGCGCCTCATCGACATTCATTTCGAGCTCGATCACATCGGCTTTGGGCATCATCAAAAAGAATCCGGAAGTCGGATTCGGTGTGGTCGGAACGTAGACGCTAACATAGTCGCCGGTCAGATGATTGGCGACATCGCCACCCGGTTGGCCCGTCAGAAAAGCGATGGTCCAAGAGCCCTGGCGCGGATACTGCACCAGCAAAGCCTTGCGAAAAGCCTGCCCGGACGAGGAAAACAGGGTGTCGGAAACCTGCTTGACGCTGGAGTACAGCGATTTGACCACTGGTATGCGATTCAGCAGGGCTTCCCATATCCGCACCAGGCGCTGGCCCAGGATATTGGCGCCGAACATGCCGGTTAGCAGAACGACCGCCAAGGTCAGCAGAACGCCCAGCCCGGGTATGTTGAATCCGAGCCACGCGCGCGGCTGCCAGTCCTCCGGCAGCAGCAGCAGGGTCTGATCCAGCGTTCCGACCAGGAAACTCAGCACCCAGACGGTAATAACGAGGGGCACCCAGATCAACAGCCCCGTAATAAGATATTTTTTCAATTGATATCCTGAATCCTGTCTTGCCAATGCATCCCGCTGGACGTCCCCGAATGTTCACGGCATGTGCTGAAGGGATTCCCCTGTCGTGCGCAATCTTCGGAGCGCATTACTGACCGGCAGGGCTCGCACCGCTGCTGGCCGGCTTTTCGGCCTTGCTTTCTTCCTTGGGTTTGCTGTCCGGCACGGATTTGTCATCGCCCTTGGCATTGCTCCCGGCGCCGGCCTTACCGTCGTCTCCCGACTTGCTGTCCGCTTTGGAAGCACCGTTGTCCTGCTCCTTGCCCGGCTTGGCGGCTTTGGACCCGCTTCCTTTGAAATCGGTTGCGTACCAGCCGCTGCCCTTCAATTGGAAGCCCGCGGCGCTGATGAGCTTGCTTAGCGTCGATTTGCCACATGCCGGGCACTCCGTCAGCGGCGCATCGGACATTTTCTGCAGGACTTCCTTCTTGTGCCCGCAACTGGTGCACTTGTACTCGTAAATGGGCATGTTATCCCTCGCAAAATCAACGGAAATTATACCGTATCAACCGCTTCGTACGCCTAAGATGGGGACGTCGCTGCCCGCCACAAGGCAATGGCGCAGTCAGGCCGGCCGCTATAATCAGCGCACCGTGCTGATCTTTCCAAGTCCTTAAGATGACTATTTCGCGCCCGCTGTGGCCTTATCCGCGCATCGTCGCCCATCGCGGCGGCGGCTTGCTCGCACCCGAAAACACTCTGGCCGCAATTCGCCTGGCACGCAATCTCGGATTTACCGGCGTCGAGTTTGACGTCAAATTGACCGCTGACGGGGTTCCGGTGCTGATGCACGACGACATGCTCGAACGCACCACCGATGGCTCCGGTGCCGTCGGCGAGGCCAGCTATCAGGACATCGCGACGCTCGATGCCGGCAACTGGTTCGGTAACGAGTTCGGCGGCGAGCGGGTGCCGAGTTTTGCCGCCGCATCCGCGCTGTGCCGCGAGGCAGGCCTGTGGGCAAACATCGAAATCAAGCCCAATCCCGGAGAGGAACGCCAAACTGGCGAAACGGTCGCGCGCATGGCAAAGCTGCTCTGGACAGGTGCGCATCCGCTGCCGCTGCTGTCATCGTTTTCCGGGCTGGCCCTGGAAGCCGCGGCCGTCGAGTCCCCTGATCTGCCGCGCGCGCTACTGGTTGCTGAAGCCCCACCCAACTGGCAAGCGCAACTCGACCGACTGCAGTGCGTGGCCTTGCATGTCAATCATCGCCATCTCGATGCCGCCCTGGTCAAGGCCGTGCACGACGCCGGCCACGGCGTGCTGGCTTATACGGTCAACGACTCGGAAAGGGCGCTGGACTTGCTGGATTGGGGCGTAGATGCCCTGGTGACGGACCAACTGGACGTCATCACACCGTATTTTGCCTGATCCACCTTCACTTTCCGGGTTTTTCACCTGGCAGACCGCGAGCTGAAGTCCGTGACCGCTGAACTTCCTGATCCCGGCTACGAAGGAGATTGGCGCTTCAGAACGTGCATCGCCGTGGACAGATGTGACGCTTGATACAGGTTTCGTAATTAGCTGATTGTGCTTGCTTGCAGGGCGGTTCGCGGCGCGGCGGATTCCTCGGCCGATTCGTCCGCCCAACGAATAAGTTCCATGCGGCCATCATGGTGTTCGACGATTGCCGTGCAGCTGTCGACCCAATCGCCGCAGTTGATATACGTCAGCCTGTCGATGTCCCGAATGGCCGCGCTGTGAATGTGGCCGCAAATGACACCATCAAGTCCGCGCTCGCGGACTGAGTGCATGACTGAGTCCTCAAAGTCGTAGATGAAACCTACCGCGCTTTTCACTTTTCGCTTGGCATACCCCGCCAGCGACCAGTATCCGGAGATGCCAAACGTGCGCCGCGCCAGCGACAGCCATGTATTCAGGCGCACGAGCAGATTGTAGGCAACATCTCCCATGATGGCGACCCAGCGGTGGTGGCGCGTGACCTGGTCAAACTCGTCGCCATGCAGGACCGCATAGCGTCGCCCGTCGGCGGCCTCGTGGATGTGCTCTTGCACGAGTTCAATGTCGCCGAAGGAGGTGCCTGTGTATTCCCTCAGAATTTCGTCATGGTTGCCGGGAACGAAGATCACCCGGGTACCGTGACGCGCCCGCTTGAGTACTTTCTGGACAAAGGTGTTCTGTTGCGGCGCCCAGTGTATGACCCGGCTCATGGCCCAGAAATCGACGATATCGCCGACGAGGTAGAGGTATTGAGATTCGTAGTGACGCAAGAAAGACAGCAGGCGTTTGGCCTGGCAGGCGCGCGTACCGAGATGAATGTCTGAAATAAAAATCGAACGCACGGCACATGCGGAAAGCGGCGAATCGACGGCTCCCGCACTTTCATCACCGGCGTGCGCTAAGTCGCATTGGGCGGGAAAGTCGTTCGGCTTCAGCTTGGGACCTGGCACGTGAATCGCATCGGCCGGAGCCTAACGCGCATTTGTTACAGGCAGATGATCATCCACGTGCCCTCCGAGGCGCGCCCTACGCTGCAGAGCGCACTGCCTTAGGCGAGCGCAATGCCGCCAGCAAGTCGGCTTCTTTAGCCTTCGCAATGCCGAGGTTGCGCTCCTTGACGTGGCCGTAACCGCGTATCTCCTCCGGAATCGACGCGATCTGTACCGCCAGCGCATGATTCTGGCTGTTCAGCCCGCCGACAAGTTCCTCGATGGTCGCTGCGTATTCGGAGATCAGCCGACGCTCCATGCGACGTTCCTGCGTGTAGCCAAAAATATCGAATGCAGTGCCGCGCAACGCGCGCAGTTTTGACAGCAGCTTGAACACGGTGAACACCCAGGTACCGTATTCCGCCTTGCGCAGTTCGCCGGAGACCGGATCGCGCTTTGAAAACAGCGGCGGTGCGAGGTGAAAATGCAGCTTGTAGTCCCCCTCGAACTGGGATTTTATTTTCTGCATGAATGCAGAATCGGCATAAAGCCGCGCCACTTCGTACTCGTCCTTGTAGGCGAGCAGCTTGAAGTAATAGCGGGCAACGGCTTGGGCAAGCCCGTTTTGGCCCTTGGCGCGGGACAACTCCGCTTGCTTGACCCGTTCGACCAGATCGCGGTATTTCCCGGCATACGCCGCATCCTGATAGTCGGTGAGGAAGGCCACGCGGCGCTTCACGATTTCCTCAAGGGTCTGGGAGATATCCGTCAAGGCCGCGGCGGCCGCTTTAGGCGCAATCAGCCGCTCGATCGCGGAAAGATCGACCGCGGCCCGGCGGCCCCAAAGGAACGCCGCCTGGTTCATTTTCACGGCCGTGCCGTTGAGTTCAATGGCTTTATTGATCGCCTCGGAAGATACCGGCACCAAACCCTTCTGGAACGCGTAGCCAAGCATGAACAGGTTGGTAGCGATCGAGTCGCCCATCAAGGCGGCGGCAATGCGCGTCGCGTCGACGAATTCGGCATTAGCTTCGCCCACGCCTTTCGAAATGGTCCGCTGCAACGACTGTGCGGGAAACTGGATGTTTGCGTTGCGGGTGAACTCGCCGGTCATCTGCTGATGCGTGTTCACCACCATGCGCGTGCCCTCGCGCGTGGTTTCCATGGTTTTCTGGCTGGCCGAGACCACGAAATCGCAACCGAGCACCAGTTTCGCACCACCCGAGCCCAGCCGCACGGTCTTGATGTCCTCGGGCCGGGACGCGATCTGCAGATGGCTCCAGACCGCGCCGCCCTTCTGCGCCAGGCCGGCCATGTCCAGCGCGCCGAAACCCTTGTGCTCGAGGTGCGCCGCCATGCCGACGATGGCGCCAATGGTTACCACGCCGGTTCCGCCGACGCCCGTAACCATGATGCCGTAGGGTTGGTCGAGCCCGGGCAATTGCGGTTCCGGTACGGCGGCGAACAGCGTCTCGACGTTCTGCCCGGCGGACGAAGTCCGGCCCTTGCGCACGGCGCCGCCGTGCACTGTGACGAAGCTGGGGCAGAAACCCTTCACACAGGAGAAATCCTTGTTGCAGGAGGACTGGTCGATTGAGCGCTTGCGGCCGAACTCGGTTTCCAGCGGCAATACGGATACGCAATTCGACTTGACTCCGCAATCGCCACAGCCTTCGCACACGAGATCGTTAATGAATGCGCGCTTGGCGGGATCGGGATATTGATTGCGTTTGCGCCGGCGGCGCTTTTCCGCGGCACAGGTCTGATCGTAGATGATGACCGACATACCCGGTATCTCGCGGAATTCACGTTGCACCTGGTCGTAGTCATCGCGATGGTGAATGGTCACGCCCGGCGCCCATTCCACGCCAGGCGGATACTTCTCAGGCTCGTCGGTCACGACTGCAATTTTCTTGGCGCCTTCGCCGTGCACCTGCAGCGTGATCTGAGGCACCGTGAGCGGGCCGTCGACATGCTGGCCACCTGTCATCGCGACGGCGTCGTTATAGAGAATCTTGTAGGTGACGTTCACACCTGACGCGGCCGCAGCGCGCACCGCCAGCAGTCCGGAGTGATAGTAAGTACCGTCGCCGATGTTCTGGAACATATGCGAAGTCTTGACGAACGGCGCTTCGCCGACCCAGCTCGCACCTTCGCCGCCCATCTGCGTATAGCCGGCGGTGCTGCGATCCATGAACTGCGCCATGAAATGACAGCCAATCCCGGCAAGCGCGCGCGAGCCCTCCGGCACGCGCGTGCCGGTATTGTGCGGGCAGCCGGAACAGAAGTACGGTGTCCTGTCCATCGCCGGCTTCTCCGCGACCCTTGCCTCGAGACGCTCCTGCTCTGCCACACGTGCGGCAAGTTGCGCGTCGCTCGCCCGTTCGAGCAAGCGGCGTCCGATTGCAATGGCAATCTCGTTTGGTTCGAGCGCGGCATTGGAACGAAACAGGATTTTCCCGACTTCATCTCGCTTGCCGATAACCTCGGGCACACCCGCCTTGCCGTACAGGATTTCCTTGAGCTGCGGCTCGATCAGCCCGCGCTTTTCTTCAACGACGATGATCCTGTCGAGGCCTTCGGCAAATTTTGCAGCGCCGCCCGGCTCCAGCGGCCACGTCATGCCGATCTTGTAGATGCGCAGGCCGAGACGCGCCGCCTCGGCGTCGTCAATGCCCAGATATTGCAGCGCCTGGCGTACATCCATGTACGACTTGCCGCAGGTGGCAATTCCAAGCTTCGCATTCGGCGAATCCAGGACAACCTGGTCAAGATTGTTGGCCAGCGCAAATGCCTTTGCGGCCTCAAGCTTGTGGGTGTGCAGCCGCGCTTCCTGCTCAAGGGGAACATCCGGCCAGCGGATATTGAGCCCACCTTCGGGCATCCTGAAATCAGTCGGTATGACAATGCTTACACGTTGCGGATCGACATTGACCGATGCGCTCGCATCAATCGTGTCCTTCATGCATTTCAGCCCCACCCAGCACCCGGAGTAGCGCGACAAAGCCCAGCCATAGAGACCGTAATCGAGTAATTCCTGTACGCCCGCGGGATTCAGGATCGGCATCATCGCGTCCACCATGGCAAATTCGCTTTGGTGCGCGGTGGTGGAAGATTCGCAGGTGTGATCGTCACCCATCAGGCACAGTACGCCGCCAAGAGAAGCGGAGCCGGCCAGATTGCCGTGGCGAAAAGCGTCGCCGGTGCGGTCCACGCCAGGGCCTTTGCCGTACCACATAGAAAAAACGCCGTCGTACTTGTTGTCGCCGTCCAGATGCGCCTGCTGCGTTCCCCAGCATGCGGTCGCTGCAAGGTCCTCGTTTACGCCGGGCTGGAAAACGATGTTATGTGCCGCAAGGTGTTTGCCGGCGGCCCATAATTGCTGGTCGAAACCGCCGAGTGGCGACCCGCGATACCCGGATATGTAGCAGCCCGTAGTAACGCCAGTGGCGCGGTCGCGCAGGTGCTGCATGATCGGCAAGCGCACGAGCGCCTGCGTGCCGGTAATGTACACACGCCCCGACTGCAATGTGTATTTGTCGTCGAGCGTAACACTTGAAAGGGTCATGGCATCAGTCTCTCAAAAGGCAAATCCGGACCATTCCAAGGACTTAGGGATGCTCCGGGCAAGTCGTCATTCTCGCGGAATTTCCGGCCAGTCTCCAGAAACCGGCGTCGGCGCGATCCTCAGGGCAGGTGGCGCGTTCCACGTACCAGAATTCGTCCGACGGGAACGATTCCGGCCCTTAACCGCTGCAAGGGTGAACGGACTTCTGTTCCTCACGCTGGCCTGCTCAGAACGGAATGTCGTCCTCAAGATCGTCGAAATTACCGCCCTTGCCCGAGCCGCCAGCCTTTTTCGCGGGCGCAGCGGCAGAACGCGGTGGCGCCTCATCTTCCGGCGGCGCCATACGCTCGGATCCACCCGAACGCGAACCAAGCATTTGCATGCGGTCGGCCCGAATCTCGGTCGTGTAACGCTCCTGACCTTCCTTGTCGGTCCATTTGCGGGTCTGCAGTCTGCCCTCTATATAGACTTGGGAGCCTTTCTTCAGGTATTCGCCGGCGATTTCCGCAGTTTTCCCGAACATCGCGACGCGATGCCACTCTGTCTGCTCCTGTTTTTCGCCGGCCTTGTCCTTCCAGGTTTCGGTGGTGGCAATGGTGATGTTGGCCACCGCATCGCCGCTGGGCATATAGCGAACCTCCGGATCACGCCCGAGATTGCCGATCAGGATCACTTTGTTTACCGAGGCCATTGCTCAATTCTCCCCTGCCAGTAGTTTGATGACATTTTGTTCGTCGAAGCCCTTGATGTCCACCTTCAGATACGCCACGCCGCCGCTGCCCAGGTTAACCTCGCTCACCCCCGGCAAGGCCGACAGCCTGCGCATCAGGTCCGAAGCCGTGTGCGCCTCGGCCCGGGGCAACTGGTAACGGCGCGTCTCCATGACGTGCGCGACGCGCATGCCCAGGGCCAGCAACAGCCAGACTATTGCCAGCGTACTGCAGAAACCGAATACGGCGGGCGTACCGTAATGCTCCGAAAGCCAGCCTCCGCCCGCGGCACCAACGAAGGTGCCGATGAACTGCACGGAACCGTAAATGCCGATGGCGGTTCCCTTTGCGCCGGCTGGCGCGCGTTTCGAAATCATCGACGGCAACGTCGCTTCGAGCAGATTGAACGCAGCGAAGAACGCCAACAGCCCCGCCACCAGCGCAGTCAGCCCGCCGTCGGAAAACATGAGAAGCACGAGGGCAGCGATCAATACGGCCACGGCACCGATGAATACTGGCTTTTGCAGCCCACGGCGCTCGGCGAGCAACATGGCGGGGAGCATTAGAACGATGGCGCCCATCATCACCGGCAGGTAGATACGCCAATGGCTGCCCGCAGGCAGGTGCTTCTGCAGGGCGAAAGGCACCACGACAAAAAGTGCCATCAAGATCCCGTGCAGCGCAAATATGCCGAAATTGAGCCGCATCAGCTGCGTGTCCTGCAGTACCGATTTGAATGAAGCTCGCGCAATCGGCGCCTGATGAATCGCGGCCGCCAAAGGATCCGGAATGATGACCCGGACCACCAGCAGCGCCGCAAGCGCCAGAAATCCGGTCAGGGCAAAAATACCCGGAACGCCGATGATGCGGTAGAGCACCGGACCGGCGGCCATCGACACGGCGAACGTGCCGCCTATGGTCATGCCGATGATGGCCATGGCCTTGGTGCGCTGGTCGTCGCGCGTAAGGTCCGCCGCCAAGGCGATCACGGCCGCGGAAATTGCACCGGCACCCTGGACTATGCGGCCCACGATCACCATCTCCACGTCGTGCGCCAATGCGGCAATAAAGCTGCCCAGGGCGAAAATAACCAGACCGAGATAGATCGGGCGTTTGCGTCCCCAGCGATCCGACAGCCAGCCGAACGGTACCTGCAGGCAGGCCTGGGTCAGGCCGTACGCGCCCAGCGCAATGCCCACCATCGTATGGCTCGCACCCCCCGGCAGTTGCGCCGCATAGAGCGCGAATACTGGCAGGATGATGAACATCCCCAGCATGCGTAGCCCGAAAATACTCGCGAGACCAAAGCTCGCGCGCAACTCTTGGGGCGTCATGCGGTCTGATGCAGGCATTCGGAGGACAGGACTGAACAGCAGGTTGGGAATTGCTTTTGAAGTCCAGTATATTAGCAGGTTGATCTGGCACTCACTCAGCGAATGGATTTCATCCGCATACGCGGCGCACGCACGCATAACCTGAAGGATATCAATCTCGACCTGCCGCGCAACCGGCTCGTCGTGATCACCGGACTGTCAGGCTCCGGCAAGTCCTCGCTCGCCTTCGACACGCTCTATGCGGAAGGCCAGCGCCGCTACGTCGAATCACTGTCGACCTATGCCCGCCAATTCCTGCAACTGATGGAAAAGCCCGATGTCGACCTGATCGAGGGGCTTTCTCCAGCCATCTCGATCGAGCAGAAGGCGACCAGCCATAACCCGCGTTCGACCGTGGGTACGATCACCGAGATTCATGATTACTTGCGACTGTTGTTTGCCCGCGTCGGCGAGCCGCATTGCCCCGATCACGACGTGGTGCTGTCGGCACAAAGCGTGTCGCAAATGGTCGATCATGTGCTGCAACTGCCGGAAGATACGCGCCTTATGATCCTCGCGCCGCTCGTGGTCGGGCGCAAGGGCGAAAACCTGGATCTGTTCGAGGACTTGCGCGCCCAGGGCTTCGTGCGTGTTCGCGTTGATGGGAAGGTCTACGACATCGACGGCGTTCCAAAACTCACCAAGACCAAGAAACATACGGTGGAAATTGTAGTCGACCGCGTGAAAGTTCGCCCGGACGTCAAACAACGTCTCGCGGAGTCGTTCGAAACCGCGCTGCGACATGCCGACGGGCGCGCGCTTGCCGTGGAAATGGACGCAGGCCAGGAACACCTGTTTTCGGCGCGCTTTGCCTGTCCGATCTGCAGCTACTCCCTGCCCGAACTCGAACCGCGACTGTTCTCATTCAACAATCCAATGGGCGCCTGCCCGCGCTGCGACGGCCTCGGGCAGATTACGTTTTTCGATCCGAAACGCGTAGTGGCTTTCCCGCACATGTCGCTTGCCTCTGGAGCGGTAAGGGGCTGGGACAAGCGCAACCAGTTCTACTTCCAGATGATCGGCAGTCTGGCGCAGCAGTACGAATTTGACGTCGACACGCCATTCGAGCAACTTTCGCAAAGCGTACGCGACCTGATCCTCAATGGTACCGGCCGTGACAAGGTGAGTTTTCTTTACGTCGGCGAACGCGGCAACAAATACAATCGTGACCACCCTTTCGAAGGCATCCTGCCCAACCTGGAGCGTCGTTATCGCGAAACCGACTCGGCCGCGGTACGCGAGGAACTGGCGAAATACCTTGCCACCCAGCCCTGTCCCGAATGCAACGGCACACGCCTGCGTCGCGAGGCACGCAATGTATTCGTCGCGGGCAAGGCGATCTTTGAAGTCAGCAGTCTGCCGCTGCAACAGGCGTCGCAGTTTTTCCGCGACATACGCCTGGTCGGTGCAAAAGCTGAGATCGCAGAGAGAATCGTGCAGGAAATTTCCAATCGCCTGCAATTCCTGGTCAACGTCGGCCTGGATTATCTTGCGCTGGACCGCGCGGCCGACTCCCTGTCGGGCGGCGAATCGCAGCGCATCCGGCTTGCCTCCCAGATCGGTTCCGGACTGACCGGCGTGATGTATGTGCTCGACGAGCCCTCGATCGGACTGCACCAGCGCGACAACGACCGCCTGCTTGAAACGCTGAAGAAATTGCGCGACCTGGGCAATTCGGTCATCGTCGTGGAACACGATTCCGATGCGATCCTGAACGCCGATTACGTGGTAGACATGGGACCCGGAGCCGGCGCGCATGGCGGTCACATTGTTGCGGAAGGCACGCCCGAGCAGATATCAGCCAGCGCCGAGTCGTTGACCGGACAGTATTTGTCCGGGCGCCGTCAGATTGCGACGCCGAAATTGCGTCACAAGCCACAACCAAAGCAGATGCTTCGCTTGCTGGGCGCGCGCGCCAACAACCTGAAAAACGTAAACCTCGATCTGCCCATCGGCCTGTTCGTTTGTGTAACCGGCGTATCGGGTTCGGGCAAGTCCACCCTGATCAACGACACCCTATACCACGCCGTGGCTCAGCACCTTTACGGCAGCAGCACGGAGCCGGCGGCGCACGACGAAATCGAAGGACTGGATGCTTTCGATAAAGTCGTCAATGTTGACCAGAGCCCGATCGGACGCACCCCGCGCTCCAATCCCGCCACGTATACCGGCTTGTTCACTCCGATTCGCGACCTGTTTGCCGGCGTACCGCTGGCGCGCGAGCGCGGCTACGGCGCCGGCCGTTTCTCCTTCAACGTCAAGGGTGGTCGCTGCGAGGCCTGTCAGGGTGATGGCGTAATCAAGGTGGAAATGCATTTCCTGCCGGACATCTACGTTGCCTGCGATGTCTGCCATGGGAAGCGGTACAACCGCGAGACTCTCGAGATACTGTACAAGGACCACAACATTCATGCGGTGCTCGACATGACCGTGGAACAGGCGCGGGATTTTTTCAGTGCCGTCCCGGTGCTCGCCCGCAAGCTGGACACGCTGCTCGATGTCGGCCTCGGCTATATCCGCCTGGGCCAAAGCGCCACCACGCTATCGGGTGGCGAGGCGCAGCGCATCAAGCTGGCGCTGGAGTTGTCCAAACGCGATACCGGGCGCACGCTCTACATTCTGGATGAACCGACTACCGGCTTGCATTTCCACGACATAGAGTTGCTGCTTACCGTCCTGCACCGGTTGCGCGATCACGGCAATACCGTCGTCGTGATCGAGCACAACCTGGATGTCGTCAAGACAGCGGACTGGATCATAGATATGGGTCCCGAGGGCGGCGACGGCGGCGGTAGCATCATCGCCCAAGGTACGCCGGAGACCATCGCGGCAACGGCTTCGTCCTACACCGGCCGTTACCTGCGTCAGATCATTGCCGCCAAGCCCGTGCGCAGCCGTGCCGCCGTGGCATAAGGCGGTAGTGCATTGACCGGGGAAGGCCTGGGCCGGATTGAACGCCGGCCCGGTGCAAAAAGACAAGGCCGGGCTTAGCCCGGCCTTAACTTTTGCCAACCTGCCCCGGGTCGCTCCTACTTCTCGGTGGCTTTCGAATCCTCGGCAATTTCAGGCCGGTCCATCAATTCGACAAGCGCCATCGGTGCATTGTCGCCCTGGCGGAATCCGAACTTCAGGATGCGCAGATAACCCCCATTGCGATTGGCGAAACGCGGGCCCAGTTCGTTGAAAAGCTTAAGCACCATTTCACGGTCGCGCAAGCGCGAAAACGCTAGGCGCCGGTTGGCAAGCGACGGCTTCTTGCCCAGCGTGATGATCGGCTCGGCAACGCGGCGCAATTCCTTTGCCTTGGGCAGCGTGGTCTTGATGACCTCGTGCTTGAGCAAAGAATTGGTCATGTTCCGCAGCATGGCCAGCCGATGGCTGCTGGTGCGGTTGAGTTTTCGCAGTCCCAGTCCGTGACGCATTTCCTATCCCCTTAAACCTTCTCGAGTCCGACCGGCGGCCAGTTCTCAAGCTTCATGCCCAGCGTAAGTCCACGCGAGGCTAGCACTTCCTTGATCTCGTTCAGCGACTTGCGGCCCAGATTCGGCGTCTTGAGCAACTCCGTTTCGGTGCGCTGGATCAGGTCGCCGATGTAATAGATATTCTCAGCCTTCAGGCAATTCGCCGAACGCACGGTCAGTTCGAGGTCATCCACCGGGCGCAGCAGGATCGGATCGACCTGCGGAGCCTTGGGCTGTTCGATCGGCGTAGGCGTACCTTTAAGGTCCGCGAACAACGACAACTGATCGACCAAAATGCGGGCGGCGTACCGAATCGCCTCTTCCGGTTCGACGACGCCGTTGGTCTCGATGTCCATGATCAGCTTGTCCAGGTCGGTACGCTGCTCCACGCGAGCGGATTCGACAGCGTAGCTTACTCGTTTCACCGGACTGAAGGACGCGTCCACCATGATGTTACCGATGGTGCGGCCTTCTTTCGCCAGCGCACGCGTGGTAGCCGGCACGTAGCCGCGACCGCCTTCGACCTTGATCTGCATGTCCAGCTTGCCGCCCGGCGCAATGTGCGCGATGACATGTTCCGGGTTGATGATCTCGACGTCGTGCGACGCCTCGATGTCGCCGGCCTTGACTACGCTCTCGCCCTGCTTTTTCAGGTTCAACACCACTTCATCGCGATTGTGCAGCTTGAGCACGATCCCCTTGAGATTGAGCAGGATATCGACCACGTCCTCCTGCACACCGTCAATGGTGGAATATTCGTGCAGAACACCGTTGATCTTGACTTCGGTCGGCGCAAAACCGGGCATCGAGGACAGCAGCACCCGGCGCAATGCGTTGCCGAGGGTGTGACCATAGCCGCGCTCGAACGGCTCCATTGTCACCTTCGCATGGAAGGCGGAGATCGTCTGAACATCGATGATTCGCGGCTTCAGAA
>JBDTRK010000025.1:0-34445 GCA_039931685.1 Betaproteobacteria bacterium
ATGGCGACGTCAGGCGCATCAACCTGCCGCCGATGGAGCACAAGGACGTGCACGCCATGATCTACGACATCATGAACGACGGTCAGCGCAAGTTCTACGAGGAAAACCTCGAGTGCGACTTTTCCTTCGCGATTCCAAACCTGGCCCGCTTTCGCGTCAATGCCTTCGTGCAGAACCGCGGCGCCGGCGCCGTGATGCGGACGATTCCTTCCAAGGTGCTGTCCCTGGAAGAACTGAAGGCGCCGAACATATTCAAGGAAATCGCGAAGTATCCGCGCGGCGTCGTGCTGGTCACAGGTCCGACCGGTTCCGGCAAATCGACCACGCTCGCCGCCATGGTCAATGACATCAACGAGAACGAGATGGGCCACATCCTCACGGTGGAAGACCCGATCGAATTCGTGCACGAAAGCAAGAAATGCCTGATCAACCAGCGTGAGGTCGGGCCGCACACCCTGTCGTTCAACAACGCACTGCGCAGCGCACTGCGGGAAGACCCGGACATCATCCTGGTGGGCGAATTGCGCGACCTCGAGACCATCCGCCTGGCACTGACCGCGGCGGAAACCGGCCACCTGGTGTTCGGCACGCTGCACACGAGTTCCGCCGCGAAGACGGTCGACCGGATCATCGACGTGTTCCCGGCCGCGGAAAAGGAAATGGTGCGTGCCATGTTGTCGGAATCGCTGCGCGCCGTGATTTCCCAGACGCTATGCAAAACCAAGGATGGCACCGGGCGCGCCGCGGCGCATGAAATCATGATCGGCACGCCTGCCATCCGCAACCTGATCCGCGAAGCCAAGATCGCGCAAATGTATTCGTCCATCCAGACCGGCCAGGCGCTGGGCATGCAGACGCTGGACCAGAACCTGGGGGACATGGTCAAGCGCAATATCATCACCAAGGAAGAAGCGCGCGGGAAAGCGGCCAACAAGGATGCATTCAACTGACCGGCCCGCGGGACGGCATGTGTCACCAAATATTCGCCAGGAGTAGCAGATGGAAAGAGATCAGGCCGTCAAATTCATACATGAACTGTTGCGCGCCATGGTGGCGAAGAAAGCGTCCGACCTGTTCATCACCGCCGGCTTTCCGCCGGCCTTCAAACTCGACGGCAAGATGACACCGGTATCGAACCAGAGCCTGACGCCGCAGCACACGCAGGAACTGGCCCGCTCGCTGATGAACGACAAGCAGGCGCAGGAATTCGAAGCCACCAAAGAATGCAATTTCGCCATCAATCCTCCCGGCATCGGCCGCTTCCGCGTCAACGCTTTCGTACAACAGGCGCGCGTGGGCGTCGTGCTGCGGACCATTACCACCACCATTCCGAAAATGGAAGATCTCGGACTGCCGCCCGTCCTGAAGGACGTGGCGATGACCAAGCGCGGTCTGGTGATCATGGTCGGCGGCACCGGTTCGGGGAAATCGACCACGCTGGCGGCGATGATCGGCTACCGCAACGAGAACAGCCACGGCCACATCATTACCATCGAGGATCCGATTGAGTACGTGCACGACCACAAGAACTGCGTGATCACCCAGCGCGAAGTCGGCGTCGACACCGACTCCTGGGAAGCCGCGCTGAAGAACACCCTGCGCCAGGCGCCGGACGTGATCCTGATCGGCGAAATCCGCGAACGCGAAACCATGGAACACGCCATCGCATTCGCCGAAACCGGCCACTTGTGCATGGGCACGCTGCACGCCAACAGCGCCAACCAGGCGCTGGACCGGATCATCAACTTCTTCCCGGAAGAGCGCCGTGCGCAGTTGCTGATGGACTTGTCGCTGAACCTGAAGGGACTGGTTTCCCAGCGCCTGATCCCGCTGAAGGACTCCAAGGGCCGCGCCGCGGCCATCGAAATCCTGCTGAATTCCCCGCTGATCTCTGACCTGATCTTCAAGGGCGAAGTGCACGAGATCAAGGAGATCATGAAAAAGTCGCGCGAGATGGGCATGCAGACCTTCGACCAAGCCTTGTTCGACTTGTACGAAGGCGGCAAGATCGGCTACGAAGACGCGATGCGCAATGCCGACTCGATGAACGAATTACGCCTGCAGATCAAGCTGCATGGCAAGGAAACCAAGGATCGCGACCTGACTTCCGGTATGGATCACCTCAATATCGTCTGACCCCAGTAACGAGGACTGGGTGCTGAGGACTGAGTAAACGCCTGGTCCGAAGCTTTTCCACTCGGTCCTCAGTCCTCAGTCCTCAGCCCTGAGTCCTTTTTTTCCCGCCTCATCGCCCCCGCCACGATCTTGAACTCATAAAGCCGGCACTCGAGCGCGCCGTTGTACAACGGCGTGCGTTTCGACGGCGTCAGTCCGATGAGTTTCGGCAGGCGCAGGTCGGCGGTGAACAGGTAGGCGCGCCAGCCGGCGAATTTCTGCTTCAGCACATTGCCCACCTGGGGATAGAAGGCCGCCAGTTCGTCCTGCTCGCCGATACGTACGCCGTAAGGTGGATTGGCCACCAGAACGCCACTTGCCGCGGGCGCGGAGATCTCGAGCATGTTCGCCTGCTTGAGGCCGACCGCGTCGGCAAAGCCAGCCGCCGCGAGGTTCACCCTTGCCAGTTTCAACGCGTCGCCGTACAGATCGCTGCCGAATATCGCGGGCGCGGGATTCGGTGCCGGCCGCGCCCGCGCCGCTTCCTTGATCCGGTTCCATTGCACGGCATCGAAGCCACGCAGTTTTTCGAAGGCAAAATCGCGTCCGGCGCCCGGCGCGATGCCGTGCGCCATCTGCAGCGCTTCGATGAGAAAGGTTCCACTGCCGCACATCGGATCGAGCAGAGGCAGATCGGGCGTCCAGCCGGATAGTTTAAGAATTCCGGCAGCGAGATTCTCGCGCAACGGCGCCTCGCCCGCGACCTGCCTGGCGCCGCGCTTGAACAACGGCTCGCCCGACGTATCCAGATATAACGTGAAGCGGTCGGATTCGAGAAAAGCATGGATGCGCACATCCGGCTGCGCGGTATCCACGTTCGGGCGAACGCCAGTCTGTGAACGGAACCTGTCGCAGACAGCGTCCTTGATGCGCAATGTGATGAAGTCCAGACTGTTGAGCGGACTGCGCACCGCAGCGACATTCACGCGTATGGTCAACGCCCCGTCGAACCACTGCGGCCAGTCGAGCGCGTTCACGCCGCGATAGACGTCTTCCTCGCTGCGATACCGTCCACTCCCGACTTGCCACAGGATGCGGCTGGCAATGCGACTGTGCAGGTTGGCCGCATACGCCACCGGCAGCGCGCCGGAAAAACCCACGCCACCTTCCGCTGCCGCGATATCGACCGCGCCCTGTTCTGCCAGTTCCCCTGCCAGTACCGCTTCGAGCCCGCGCGGGCAGGGTGCGAAAAAGCGTTCTTGATTCAAGTTGGATTACCCGGTCGATACCTGGCCGAAAGGATTCACGGCGCTACAGCGGAAGGAATACTTCGAACTCGATGCGCTTCCAGGGATCGCGATGTCTGGTCAATCGGACGATGCGCGCTTCGAGCTTGTTGCCGCGATCGAGCTGGCGTGCCACGGCGTCATTTTCCGCGCGCGGCACATATCCCAGCAGGCGGCCATTCCATTCGATGCGCACCGCGCGCGCATCGTGCGCATTGGCCGGCTCACGCACCAGGGTCAGGACATCGCCGATTTTCAGCTGAGCCCAGACCTGTCTGGCCTCATGGAACTGGAAACCGGCGACTGGCGAGCTTTGCACGAGGATGCGCGCTGCGGACTGCGCCGTCGCCGGCGGGCAGCAGGCAAATGCGGTGACGGCAATGAAAAGCCATGCTGGCTTGTTGAGCGTCATCAGAACGGTTGCAACTCCACCAGCAGTACGATGGCGATCAGCGCGACAACCGGCAACTCGTTCAGCCAGCGATAGAACAAGTGCCCGTGCACATCGCGGTCGTGTTTGAAATCCAGCAGCAGCTTGCCGCAATACACATGATAGGCCACGAGCATGGCCACCAGCGCCAGCTTGGCGTAAAGCCAGCCGCCGTGAAAGTCGTAGACCAGCCACAGCCAGGTGCCGAAGCCGATCGTCAGCAGGGCCCCGGGCGTCATGATGCCGTAGTACAGCTTGCGCTCCATGATTTTGAATCTTTCCCTGCTGACCGCGTCTTCGCTCATGGCATGGTAGACAAACAGGCGCGGTAGGTAGAACAGCCCGGCAAACCAGGTCACCATGAAAATGATGTGAAACGACTTGATCCAGAGCATGACTATCCTTTTCGGGCAGGCAGACGGGGCCACGGGCGCGCACGATCCGGGGCGCGTTGCCCGGCGGCTGACCGTGCATTCATGTCGCCCGACATTCCCGGTTCAATCCCGGCAATGCTGCTCGACCAGGCGTTGCAATACGACCAGGTTGCCATGAAAAAAATGGCCGGCACCGGGAAACACGATAACCGGCAACAACTGCGGCCGCGCCCAGTCGAATATATCCTTCAATGGCACGACGTCGTCCTCCTCGCCATGGATCACCAGGGTGGTCGCGGGCACGCCACCTACCGCAAACCGTCCGACCGCAGGCGCGGCTAATACCAGATGCCGGGGCTTGAGGCGTTGCGCCACGGACGCCGCGACGAATCCGCCAAACGAAAACCCGCCGATGGCAAGGTCCCCCTCGCCGTAGGTGCGCCGCGCGTAGTCAGCCAGCGCGAGAAAATCCTCGACCTCTCCGCGGCCTTCGTCAAACACGCCGTCGCTCGCGCCGACGCCGCGGAAGTTAAGCCTCAACGCGCAATAGCCCAGCGCGAAAAAAGCCTTGGCCAGGGTTTGCACGACCTTGTTGTCAAGCGTGCCGCCGTAAAGCGGATGGGGATGCGCGACCAATGCGAGGCCGCGACGCGGCTGACCCGGATCGCTGACGGCGATCTCAAGCTTACCCGCCGGGCCGTCGATGGAAAGCTTTTGTGCGGTCGCGGACCTCAAATGCGCAGGCGTTCGACGACACGCCCGTTGACCAGATGTTCTTCGATGATTTCGTCGACGTCGTCCTTGTCGACGTAGGTGTACCAGACTTCCTCGGGGTAAACCACCATCACCGGCCCTTCCTCGCAGCGATCGAGACATCCGGCCTGGTTGATGCGTACCTTGCCCTTGCCCGCGAGCTTGAGGGATTTGACTTTCGCTTTTGCGTAATCGCGCATCGCCTGCGCATTCCGATCGGCGCAGCAGGCCTCGCCGTTGTTGCGCTGGTTGCAGCAGAAAAACACATGATGGGCGTAATAGCTCAAGGCAATCCTCGTCGATGCAGGCTCAATTATAAGCCGTCCGACGCCGGGTACTTGAGCGCGTTCAACAAGATTTTTTCGCGTGCCGCCGCAGCCATGTCGATGCCCAGAACATCCGCCAGCCTGACGAGGTAGAGCAGCACATCCGCGATTTCCAGCGCGACCTCGCGTCGCGCAGCCGCGTCGAGCGCGTCACACTGCTCGGCCGTCAGCCACTGGAAGTGCTCCATGATTTCGGCCGCTTCGATAGCGACCGACATTGCCAGATTCTTGGGCGTATGGAACTGCTCCCAGCCGCGCTCGGCGGCGAAGTGCCGCAGTCTTTCGCGCAATTCATCCAGACTGTCGTCCGGACGCTGCGGCGTGCCACGTTGTTTCTTCAAGCTGGATTCCTTCGCATCAGGAAGCGCTCCGGCCGTCATCGTGATGGGTCGGATCGTCGGAGCGCAAGACATAGGCGAGGTAGGCGAACACCAGAAAAGGCCATAGCGAAGACAGCAGTCCGATCATCGAATTGAATCGCAGGTACTGCCCGTGTTGCAAAACCTGAAGGGCCGCAACCAGATAGGGATTCTCCGGCGCGATATTCACGATCAAGGCCGCGGCGGCAAAACTCAGCGCGGCCGCACGCAGCGCATTGACAGCAGAAAGTCGCGCCAGCGGGAGCCACAGCATCACGCCCACCAGCAGCCCCAGCACCGAACCGGGTGTGAGCCACAGACCGGGGTTGCCGGGGACGAACAACACCATCGAGGCAATGGTCTTGAGAACCAGTGCGCTCAGCACCAGCGCCATCACCGCGGCGGCGGCGGCCGCGAAGGATCGCGCAATCGCGCAAATCATAAAGGCAACGCCGGCGAAATTCAGCGCTGCGACGCCGGCTTCGAGGATCAGATAGGCGTCGGCGGAATAGCGCAGCACGAATCTGCCGGCAACCAGGTTGCGCAAATCACCATTGCCGAACAGCCAGATCTCCGCGTTGAGTTGCGTAAGCAGCCACAGTGCGAGCAGCAGGAAGGCCAGATCCGAGCGTGCGCCGGAACGAAAATGAATCTCCCGCAACCGGTGCAATTCTCCGGATAACAACCAGCGTTCGCCCCAGGTATGCGCCAGTGCGGCGCCCCACAGCGCGCCGATGGAATTGGTCAGGACGTCGACGTTCGAGGAGATGCGCGTCGGCAGATAGGCTTGCGCGAACTCGATCGACAGGCTCAGCAGCGCGCCGGCAACCACGGCCAATGTCACCGCGACCCAGCGCGGCACGCGTCCCATCCACAGCAGGGTCAGCATCAGTCCGAGCGGAACGTAGGCAAACAGGTTGAGGACGACGTCCGAGGCAACGATATAAGAAGGCCAGCCGCTGAACAAAAACCGGGTGGCTTCGTCGTTCGGCAACCGCCAGCCGGAGAACGGGTACAGGCTGGCGTACACCATGAGCAGAAGGTAAGCTACGGTGAGGTAGGCGACCAGCCTGGAACTGCGCGCGTAGCGCGCGGGCGAAAAAGTAAGCGCACCGCTCATGTGGTGTTGGCGTTGTACCGGAACAGGGACGGTCTATTCGCAGCGGACCGCAGGCCATGGAATTCTATGACATCTTCAACGGCGATGCCGACGGACTGTGCGCCCTGCACCAGCTGCGGCTCGCGGATCCACGCGCGACCACGCTGATTACCGGGGTCAAGCGCGATAGCGCGCTGCTCGCGCAAGTCAGGCCGCGGCGCGGCGACGAACTCACCGTGCTCGATGTTTCACTGGACAGCAACCGCGCAGCGTTGCTCGAGGCGCTGCGCGCTGGCGCGCATGTGCGTTATTTCGACCACCATTTCGCCGGGGAGATTCCCGCGCACCCGCTGCTCGAAGCGCACATCGACACGGCGTCGACCATTTGCACCAGCCTGATCGTCGACCGCCACCTGGCGGGCCGCTACCGAGCCTGGGCCGTCGTCGCCGCTTTTGGCGACAACCTGCGCAGCCAGGCCCATGCCGCGGCCGTCACGCTGGGACTGGAGCCAGCCGCGATCGAAACCCTCAGGGAATTGGGCGAATGCCTGAACTACAACGCCTACGGCGCCACGCTTGCGGACCTGCACTTTCATCCGGCGCAGCTCTACCTGCGCATGCAACCTTTCGCGGATCCATTCGCGTTTTGTGCCCAGGCGCCCGAGGTTGGCCTGCTGCGCCGTGCCAGCGCCGACGATTTGCAACAGGCCCGCGCGGTGCCGGTCGAAGCAGTGGGCGAGGCGGCCGTTGCGGTCTTCATGCCGGAAGCAGCGTGGAGCCGGCGTGTCGCAGGTACTTTCGCCAACGAGTTGTCGCGCCGGCACCGCGACCGGACCGTGGCGTTGCTCACGCGCAGCGGCGGCGGCTATCAGGTCAGCCTGCGCGCGCCGGAAAGCGGCGGACCGGCAATGCATCTGCTGGCGCAGCAATTCGAATCCGGTAACGGCAGGTCGCGCGCAGCCGGCATCCAGTTCCTGCCGGAATCCGATGTTCCCAAGCTGTTGGCACTATTGAAGCGCCCGCTCCCCGGCGACGGCCCGGTCGTGGCGGGGGGGCCGAAATCTTCCTGAAAGCGCGGTGCCGCAGCGCGCGGCTACTTCGCTTTGATTTCGGTCCAGATCCGATTGAGCAGCTGCCGCTGCTTCCGGTTCATGTCCTTCAGCTGCTCCAG
This sequence comes from Betaproteobacteria bacterium, assembly GCA_039931685.1. Classification (GTDB taxonomy): domain Bacteria; phylum Pseudomonadota; class Gammaproteobacteria; order Burkholderiales; family JACQAP01; genus JACQAP01. Next base: position 7,914 of record JBDTRK010000025.1, read on the forward strand.
CCGTTTGGCGGATTCAGCGTCGGGGAAGACCGCTTTGATCGACTTGATCTCGGGTTTGATGTACTGCATCGCCTCGGCATTCGGATTGCCTGAACCGGTTATGTTGGTCAGCGCCGCCGAGTTTTTACCCTCGAGCATGAAATTGATGAACTGATGGGCCAGGTCCGGGCGCGGTGCCGATTTCGCGATCACCATCGCATCCAGGGCCAGCACTGCGCCCTCCTTGGGTAACGCATGGCGGATGCGGAAGTTCTGCTTGGCCTCCTGAGCGCCGGCATCGGCCTGGAAAATGTCGTTCGAGTAGCCGTGCACGACCCAGATATTGCCGGTCGACAACTCCTTGATGTAGCCCTGCGCCATGAAGGCCGCCCAGTAAGGCTTGGCCTTGAGAATGACGTCCTTCGCCTGCTGCCAGTGCGCAGGATCGCGATCGTTGACCGAGTAGCCAAGATACTTCAGCGCCGCCGCCATGACCTCGGCCTGGCTGTCGAGCACGGTCACCTTGTTTTTAATCTTCTGCAGGATCTTCGGATCGAAGATCACCGCCCAGGAATCCACGGTGATGCCGAGTTCCTTCATCTTCCTGTCGTTGTACCCGATCAAGGTAATCGACATGGCGTAGGGGACCGAGTACTTGTTGCCCGGATCGAACTCCGTATTCAGATACGTCGGCATCAGATTCTTGAAGTTCGGCAGCTTGCTCTTGTCGAGCGGCTGCAGCCAGCCGGCCTTGGCCATGCCGGCCACGTAGTTCGATGTCGGCACCATGACGTCGTAGCCTTTGGCTCCCGCGGCCAGCTTGGCGAGCAATTCCTCGTTGTCTCCATAGTAATCTTGCACCACCTTGCATTTGCACTGCGCCTCGAAGGCCTTCACAGCATCCGGGGCGATGTAGTCGTTCCAGTTGTACAGATGCAACTCGTCGGCTGACAGCGCGGGCAGGCTGGCAAACAACAGCAGGGACAACAGCTTTCTCATGATCGATCTCCGTGGTGGGCGGGGTGCGCGTATTTTTGCGAATCCGACGACGCCTAGATTAGGCAAACACAAGCCGGACGTCCAGAGCCGCTACATTCGCTTGCGCCACTACGATGTGCACGGACGCTGGCGACGGATGACGCAAACGCGATCACGTGCCGGATGCGCCATGGACGGGATCGATCGATGGGCCGCTCACGGCGGGAATGCTACGATAGCCGTACGAAGGGTCAGGCAAACGCTTTCCGGCGGCGCGCCGGAACGGCCGGCCGCTTTGTTGTCACTCATCCCGCTGCGCGCCGCCCGGGAAGGTCTCGAAACGACAAGGGCGATTGCCGCCGAAGGATGCGAATGCACTGGCTGAGATTTTCGACGCAGGGCGGCAGCAGTTTTGGCTTCCTGGAGGCGGACGGCGTACGCGCATGCCGGGGGGACATGTTTTCCGCATGGGAGAAGACCGACGCGCTTATCGCGCTGAACGACATCCGCTGGGAGACGCCCTGCACACCGACGAAAATGATCGCACTGTGGAATAATTTTCACGAGGCTGCGACAAAGTTCGCGTTGTCCATCCCTGCCGAGCCGTTGTTTTTCGTGAAGAGCGCCAATTCTTTCTGCCCGCACAACGCGACGATTCCGGCGCCGCGGTCCTATTCCGGCAAGGTGCTGTTCGAAGGTGAACTCGGTATCGTCATCGGCAGGCAAGGACGGGACATTGCGCCGGAGCACGCGGCGAGCTATATTTTTGGCTACACCTGCGTGAACGACGTGACCGCCCTCGAGTTGTTGAAAGCCGATCCCAGCTTCGCCCAGTGGACGCGAGCAAAGAGCTTCGACGGTTTCGGACCATTCGGCCCGGTCATCGCGACCGAGGTGCATCCATCGGACTTGTCGGTGCGCACCCTGGTCAATGGCAAGGAGCGACAGAACTACGCGGTCCGCGACATGATCTTTGCACCCGAGCGGCTGGTGAGCCTCGTCTCGCGCGACCTGACCCTGTTCCCGGGAGACGTGATCTCCTGCGGCACTTCGCTGGGAGCGGGATCGCTTTCCCTCGGCGCGACGGTGGATGTAATCGTCGACGGCGTCGGAACGCTTTCCAACCGGTACGCATGATTTTTCGATCGAAGGATTCGGCATGAAAATCGCCGTCGTCGGCGCGGGCGCCATTGGCGGATATCTGGGCGCGAAACTCGCCGCGGCGGGCGAGGAAGTCACGTTCATCGCGCGTGGCGCGAATCTGGATGCCATTCGCGGCGTGGGAATGAAGTTGATCCTGGAGGATGGCAGTGAAGTGCAGGCGCGCGGCGCGCGGGCTTGCGAGAAAATGAGCGAGGCCGGTCCCCAGGACGTCGTGTTGCTCACGGTCAAGGCTCACCAGGTCGCCGTGCTCGCGCCGGATCTGCAGACCCTTTTTCACGAGCAGACCGGCATCGTCACGATGCAGAACGGCATCCCCTGGTGGTACTTCCAGAAGCACGGCGGCGAGCACGAAGGCAGACCGGTTCGGGCTGCGGATCCCGATGGCAGCATCGCCCGGCACATCGATCCGGCGCGCGTGATCGGTTGCGTTGTCTATCCGGCGGCGAATCTGGTCGCGCCGGGCGTGGTGCAGGTGGTGGAAGGAAACCGCTTCACTCTGGGCGAACTCGACGGCTCGACCACGCCGCGGCTGCAGGCGATCGCGGCAAGCCTGATCAAGGCCGGCTTCAAGGCGCCCGTCAGCAACGAAATCCGCAGCGAGATCTGGCTGAAGCTGTGGGGCAACCTGAGCTTCAACCCGATCAGCGCGCTGACCCACGCGACGCTGGTGGACATCTGCCAGTTCCCGCTCACCCGCGACCTGGCGGCGCAGATGATGGCCGAAGCGCAGGCGATTGCGAACAAACTCGGGATTACGTTCAGGGTCGGCATCGACAAGCGCATCGCTGGCGCGGAAAAAGTCGGCGCCCACAAGACATCGATGTTGCAGGATGTCGAACAGGGGCGGCCGATCGAGATCGAAGCGCTGGTCGGTTCGGTGGTCGAACTGGGGGCGCTGACCGGTACTCCGACGCCGCACATCAGCGCCGTGTTTTCCTGCGCCAGCCTGTTGGCGAAGACACTGAACGCCCGGCATGGCCGCCTGACAGTCGCAATCTAGATTTTCCTGCTACCCCCCCTAAATAGAGGACTTCAGGCATGAGCACTGCAGCTTCAACTATCACCGGACTGCTGGAATTCGGCGCGCCCGATTCCTCCGCGCTGGGCATGCCCGGCGGCGTACCGCTCACCTACCGCGCACTGCGCGCGCTCGCGTCCGCAACCATTGCCGCGCTGAATGCGAGGGGTATCGGCCGCAACGATCGCGTCGCCATCGTGCTCGACAACGGTCCGGAAATGGCGGCGGCTTTCCTGGCTGTCGGCGCGGGCGCCACGGCCGCCCCCCTGAACCCGGGTTACCGCGCCGACGAATTCGAGTTTTACCTTACCGACTTGAAAGCCAGACTGCTTGTTGCCGGTCCGGACATGTCGTCGCCCGCGGTCGAGGTAGCGAAACGCCTCGGCATTGCCGTCGTGCGCCTTGTACCGGCGCCGGCGAACGGCGCCGGCAGCTTCGCGCTGGAATTCCCCGCCGGCATGGGGACGCGCACCGCGCAGATGCCCGGTGCGGCCGAGCCGGAAGACGTCGCCCTGGTGCTGCACACATCCGGTACGACGTCACGGCCCAAGATTGTTCCGCTTTCACAGCGCAACGTCTGCGCCTCGGCGCGCAACATCGGCCGCAGTACCGCCTTCGGACCAGCCGACCGCGGCCTGAACATCATGCCCCTGTTCCATATCCACGGTCTGATCGCCGGCATCCTGGCACCGCTGTCGGCCGGCGGCGAAGTCAGCTGCACGCCGGGATTCAACGCACTGAAATTCTTCTCGTGGATGGCCGAGGTACGTCCGACCTGGTATACCGGCGTGCCGACCATGCATCAGGCGATCCTGTCGCGCGCATCGAAGAACCTCGAGGTCATCGAGGCCAGTACGCTGCGCTTCATTCGTTCGTCCTCCTCGTCACTGCCGCCGCAAGTCCTCAAAGAGGTCGAAGAGACTTTCAACGTTCCGCTGATCGAAGCCTACGGCATGACCGAGGCCGCGCACCAGATGGCCAGCAATCCGCTGCCGCCCGGCCGGCGCAAGCCGGGCACCGTCGGGCTGGCAGCCGGACCGGAAGTCGGCATCATCGACACGCAAGGCGACGTGCTGGCACCCGGCAACGTCGGCGAGATCGCGATCCGCGGCGAGAACGTCATGGCCGGATACGAGAACAATCCGAAGGCCAACGCCGAAGCCTATGCCGGCTCCTGGTTTCGCACCGGCGACCAGGGCATTATGGATGCGGATGGCTATGTCACGATTACCGGGCGGCTCAAGGAAATCATCAACCGCGGTGGCGAGAAGATTTCTCCGCGCGAAGTCGACGAGGTGCTTATGGACCACCCGTCAATCCAGCAATGTGTGACGTTCGCGATTCCCCACGACAAGCTCGGTGAGGAGGTCGCCGCCGCGGTGGTTTTGCGCGAAGGCGCCGCGGCAAGCGAAAAGGATTTGCGCGCATTCGTGGCAATTCGCCTGGCGGACTACAAGGTGCCGCGCAAGATCGTCATTCTCGCGGAAATTCCCAAGGGCGCCACCGGCAAGCTGCAGCGCATCGGTCTCGCCCAAAAACTCGGCCTGGCGTAAGCCAGCCATGCGGCGTTGACCGACAGGCGCGTCACTCCGCGCGCAGCGCCCCTGGCGACAACTTCGATGCGATCAGGATCAGCGCCAGCGTGAGCATCATCAGCAGGGTCGAGACGGCGTTTACCTCCGGCGTTACCGCGATCTTGACCATCGTGTAGATCTGCAGCGGCAGCGTGGTCGAACCGACGCCGGCGGTAAAGAACGTGATCACGAAATCGTCGATCGACAGCGTGAACGCCATCAGCGCGCCGGCGACCACGCCCGGCATGATCAGGGGCAGCGTCACCAGGCGGAAGGCCTTCCACGGCGTGGCACCGAGGTCGCGCGCCGCCTCAATCAGGCTTTCATCCATGCCTGCCAGGCGCGAACGCACGACGATGGCGACGAAGCCGATGCAGAATGCGATGTGCGACAGGATGATCGAAATCATGCCGAGCGAGATGTTCAGCAGAACGAAGAAAATCAGCAGTGATACGCCCATGAGGATTTCCGGGATCGCAATCGGCGCCAGCACCAGCACCGGCAGCAAGCGCAACCGGAATCGGTACATCGCATAGCCTGCCATCGTGCCAAACAGGGTGGACACCGCGCTCGCGGTGACGCCGATCAGCAGCGAGTTCCACGCCGCCGTAAGCATTTTTTCGTTGTGGAACAGCTTGCCGTACCAGGACAGCGTGAAGCCCACCCACTCGGCGTTGAGCCGCGAATCGTTGAACGAATAAACGACGACGATCACCAGCGGGGCATACAGAAATACGTAGGCAAAAATCGCCGCGGCCCACAAAGCGCGTGTGCGCCCGTTCATGCGCGCGAGCCCCGCGCGAACCATGCGGCGAGTCCCGCCAGCCCCACTGCCATCACCGTGAGCACCATCGACAGTACGCTGCCAAACGGCCAGTCGCGGCTGTCGAGGAATTGCTGCTTGATGACGTTGCCGATCATGATGCCTTCGGTGCCGCCAAGGATGTCGGGAATGGCGAAAATGCCCAGCGCCGGGATGAAAACCAGCGCCGCGCCGGCGTAAACGCCCGGCAACGACAGCGGAAAGGTCACCTGCCAGAAACGCCGCCAGGCGCTGGCGCCCAGGTCTTGCGCCGCGTCAAGCAACGCCGGGTCATGCTTTTCCAGGTTGGCGTAGAGCGGCAGCACCATGAACGGCAGGTGCACGTAGACAAGGCCTACGATGACCGCGAACGGGGTATAGAGCAAAGCGACCGGCCCGATGCCGATCAGGCCGAGAACCTTGTTCAGCGCGGCGACGAATACCGATTGCGGACCGAGGATGATCATCCAGGCGTAGACGCGGATCAGGAAATTCGACCAGAAAGGCAGGATCACCAGCAGCACCAGCAGATCGCGATGCCTTTTCTGGCTGCGCGCGATCAGCATGGACAGCGGGTAGGCGATCACCAGGCAGACGATGGTCGTGATTGCGGCGTAGGCGAACGACTTCAGGAACAGCTCGGTATAGAGAAAATCCGAGAAAAAGCGGGCATAGCTTTCCGTTGTCAGGACGAGTTTCGCGCCACCGGTTTCGTCGCTGAGCAACGGCGCCAGCCCGCCGAATTCGCCTGGCTCGCGAAACGACGCAAGCACCATGATCAGCACCGGAATGGCGAAGAACACCACCAGATAGGCCAGCGGCGGACCGCCGATCAGCCACTTGTGCAGGCGGTTTTGCCTAACTCCAGAGGTCATTGCTCACTCGAAATCCGATAAAGCGAATTGAAAATCTTACCGCGAAGGCACGAAAGACACGAAGGTACACGAAGAAATGCGAAGGAATTCTTTCGTTGTAACCCGCGCGCTATGGTATCGGCTACAAATGTGTTTAATCTATTTGTTACCTTTCTTCGTTCACCTTCGTGCACCTTCGTGGTGAGCCGTTGACTTAGTATGGTTAGCATTAAATTTTCAATCATTCAGGAAGTGTCCGGCGTCGTAACGCCAGCCCACCTGGACTTCGTCGCCGGCTTCGAAGAACTTGGTGCGCCCGGCCGCTGAATTGGGCAGCAGCGCTTCGATGCGCATGCCGCCGGGGAGTTCGACGACGTAGATGGTCACGTCGCCAAGATAGAGGAAATCGTGGACCCTGCCGCTGAAGCGGTTGACGTCCGCGTCGGACGGCAAATCGCGACCGATCGCCACTTTCTCCGGTCGCAGCGCCAGCGCGCCCTTGAGTCCAGGCGCGTCACCCTCGATATTTGCCGCGGCAACTTCCCCGATTCCCGGCAATAGGATGGTCATGCGCTCGCCCGCACAAGCCTTGATCTGTCCTTCGAGCAGGTTGCACTGGCCGATAAAGTCCGCGACGAAGCGATTCTTTGGAAAGCCGTAGATCTTCGACGGCTCGTCGACCTGCTCGACGCGGCCGTGGTTCATGACGGCGATGCGGTGCGACAAGGCCAGGGCTTCGCTCTGATCGTGGGTGACGTAGACGAAGGTGATGCCGATTTCCTTCTGCAGCCCGATCAATTCCAGCTGCACGCTTTCCTTGAGCTTGGCATCCAGTGCCGCAAGCGGCTCGTCGAGCAGCAGCAGTTTGGGTCGGTTGATCAGCGCCCTGGCCACGGCCACGCGCTGCTTCTGTCCGCCGGATAATTCGTTCGGGTAACGCTTGTCCATGCCGGTCAGGCGCACGTCTTCGAGGGCCTCCTCGACGCGCGGACCGATCTGATTCGGATCAACATTGGCCATCTTCAGCGGAAAGGCAATATTTTGCGCCACGGTCATGTGCGGAAACAGCGCGTAACTCTGGAAAACCGTGTGGATGCTGCGCGCTTCCGGCGGGATGCCGGTCATGTCCTTGCCGTCGACGACGATGCGGCCGGCGTCCGGCGCGTCGAAACCCGCGATCATGCGCAGCAACGTGGTCTTGCCACAGCCGGAGGGTCCGAGCAGGGTGAAGAACTCGCCGGCTTCAATGCTGATGCTGATGTCGTCCACGGCGGTAAAGTCGCCGAAGCGACGCGTGACGCCGCGAATTTCGAGCAAGGCCATGAGGACAGAGGGCAAGGCAAAAGGAAGCCGCGATTCTAGCAAATGGCGCGGCGCGGTAAACCTCTGATGCTCAACGGGCTAGCGCGCGAAAAAGATGCGGCTGCGAGCGGCCGCACGGGCTATGCGGCGTTTGCGGCCTTATGGCATGGAATGAGCCTGTTCAAATGAGCCAACCTGGAAGTCGAGCACAGCACGTGCGGTAAGGAACTGGTAGCGGGCGCGCGCGTACGAAATTTCCGCATCGATGGCGCTAAGCTGGGCCTGGTTCAATTCGACAATCGAGGTAATGCCAAGTTTGTAGCGCGAATCCGCCAGCAGCAGGGCCTGGGATGCCGCATCCCGCAGATGTCCGGTTATTTCGATATTTTCGTAGCCCGATCGCGCATTGAGCCAGGCGACCCGAACCGACCGCAGGACAATGTTTTCGGCTTCGAGAAGATTTTCCGAAAGCGCCAGCGCCTTCAGTTGCGCCTGCTGCTGCAAGGAGGAGATTCTTCCTCCGTCGAACAGCGGCACACTCAGGTTCAAGCCAATGGCCCCGTAGTTTTTCGAGAAACGCTCGTCTCCCCACGGCGTTACGCCGGCCGCGGCGTACAGGCTGATGGTTGGATAGGCGAGGGCTTTCGCGGCGTCCACGGATTTTCGCGCAGCTTCGCGGTCTGCGCGCAGGCTCGCCAAGTCTGGTCGAACTGCCACGGCTTGTTCGAGCAGGGAGTCGAGCGGTCCGACCGGATCGGCGGGCGGTTCTTCGGTCAACTGAAAACGCCGCGCGTCGTGATAGCCCATTGCCGTCGCGAGCCGCGCGAAGGCCGCCTCGAGCGCGTTATCCGCGCGCAACCGCAACAGGCGGGCTTCTTCCACATTCACCTGTGCGAAGCGCACATCCAGCTCCGACTTCAATTTGTTGCGCGCCAGGCCGGCTATGCGCTCGAACGTAAGCGTTCGCGATTCCACGGTCTTGGTCGCGACCTGGAGCACGGCCTGTGCCTCCAGCGTGGCAAAATATGCGTCACTTACCTCGAGGATCACTTGCGCGCGAGTCGCCTCGGCAAGATGTTTCTGCGCAGTCTCCGCGAGCTGTGCGCTTTCTACCAGGCTGGAGGTCCGGCCAAAATCGGTAACCAGTTGGCTCAGGAATAGTCCATTCGACTCCCGGCGCAAGACCGTCGGGTTGTTCAATCCACCGGCCGCAATACGCGTGTCGAGCGTCACATCCTTGCCGTCCTGAGTCGTGTTTTCGCGATATGCATCCACCGCAGTAACGCTGGCGCTCAGTTGCGGGTAGCGCGCGGATTTGACCTGAATCGTGTTCTGCTGGGCCGCGGCGACCGACAAATCACCGGCGCGCACCAGTGGCCGGTTCGACAGCGCAATCTGGCGCGCCTGAACCAGGCTCAGCGTCGCCGGCTGTTGCGCCAAGGCGATCTGGGTCGCCGCGCAAAGCCCCAGCAGCAACACGACCCAAACGCCAGCCGCATGCCTCATGAATTGTTCTCCCTTGTACTCACGTTGCCAGCGTGGAAACGGCCGATCGTTCGCTGCGACGGTAGGCCAGGTAATAGGCAACCGGTACGATGAAAACTGTCGTCACCACCGATACAGTCAGGCCGCCGATGATCGCCCGCGCCAGCGGCGCATAGGCTTCTGTGCCTGTGCCGAGCTTCGCCGCCATGGGTATGAGGCCGATGATGGTGGCCAGCGACGTCATCAGCACCGGACGCAACCTCACCCGGCAAGCCAATGCAACGGCCTCTCGCAGCGGAGTGCCGTCGGCGCGTAGATGGCGAGTGAACTCCACGATGAGAATGCTGTTGGAAACGACGATCCCCACCATCATGACCACGCCCATGAGGGACATGACATTGAGCGTGGTGTCGGTCAGCAACAACATGACCAGAACGCCGGTTATTCCGGTCGGAATGGCCAGCAGGATCAGAAGCGGGTCGACGAAAGAAGCGAACTGGGCGACAAGTACGAGATAAACGAGGACGACGGAAAGAATAAGGCCGAAACCGAAACTCGAGAACGAAGATCGCATACTCTGCACCGTTCCGCGCAGGGTGACTCGAACCCCCTCCGGCAGCGCGGTCCGGGCAACCACCTGCTCCACACTGGCAATCAACTGCCTGATGTTCTCCTGCGCCGGGGCGATATACACATCGACCACTCTGCGCAGTTGATAGTGCCCCACTTCCGTCGGGGCCCTGATCACGCTGAGCTTCGCCACGGCATCGAGCCTGACCGGTTCGGACCGGTTGCTCCCACGGATGGGGATGGCCTTGAGGTCGCCGATCGTCTCCACTGACCGCTCGGGATACTGAACTGTGAGCAGATAGTCGTTGCCACTACGCGGGTCGACCCAGTAGCTGGGCGCAATCATGGCGTTCGACGTCAATGCGGTAATGATATTGCTGACGACCTCCTTCTGGGTAAGGCCCAGATTGGCGGCCTGCACACGGTCTATATCCATGCGCAACGACGGCGCATCGATGTCCTGCGGCACCAGTACATCGTTGACTCCCGGAATGCGCCTGATTGATTCGGCCAGCTTGACCGCGGTTTCGTGCGCGGCTTCGAGGTTCGATCCGCTGACCTGAACGTCGATGGGCGTAGGCAGGCCGAGGTTCAACACCGCGTCGACCAGGCCGCCGGATTGAAAATACGTCGTTACCTCCGGCAGGTCCCGCACGATCTGCGCGCGCACCCTGTCCATGTACTCGTAACTTCCGACCGCGTGGTCATCATTGAGACTGACCTGCACGAATGCCGTGTGGGAAGCCGAATTCGGCGTGTACATCGACGAAAAGCCCGGCACCGAGCCAACATTCGACAGAATCAGGCGCAGATCCTTCGTGCCAACCTGCTCCCTGACGATGTTTTCGACGCGTGCCACGGCCTGCTCGGTAACGTCGACGTTGCTTCCCGTGGGCGTCTTCAGGTTGATGACGAACTGCCCGGGATCGGTGCGCGGAAAGTAGGCCATGCCCAGAAACGGAAGCAATCCGAGGCTGATCACGAACAGCGCTAAAAATGCACTGAGCGTCAAGACGGGCCGGCGCAGCGTGCGATCGACGCTGCGGTCGTACAATTTCAGCAAGGCCTGGAACTGCTGATTGAACCAGGCGTTGAAACGTGCCATTCGCGTGCGCGGTTGAGCCTCGCCTTGCCCGTGCCCCGCGACGCCCTTGATCCAGTACGCACAAAACAGCGGGACGACCGTCATGGCCACAAGATAGGACGCCAGCAGCGACAACACCACTGCCAGGGCGAGCGCGGTAAACAGGAACTTGCTGACCCCGGACAGGAACACCACCGGAAAAAATACGATGGCCGTCGTAAGCGTGGCGGCGAGGACCGGAAGGGCCACTTCCCGGCCGCCCTTTTCGGCCGCCACCAACGGTGGCTCGCCGAGCTCCAGGTGGCGGAAGATATTTTCCAGCACGACCACGGAATTGTCGATCAAACGGGAGAAGGCCAGCGCAAGCCCGCCCAGGACCATGGCATTGACGGAAATATCGCCGATGGAAAGTGCGATGAAGGTCGCCAGGGCGGAGAGTGGCACCGAAAGAAACACCGCCGCGGTGGCGCGCAGGCTGCCAAGGAAAACCAGGATCATCAACCCGGTCAGGACCAGGCCGATCGCGCCTTCGTGCAACAGATTTTCGATCGATGATTTAACGAATACAGATTGATCGAAGATCACCGAGGTCACCAGCGACCGGGGAATGTCCAGCAGATTGGCCACGGCGCGCTTGACGCCATCAACCACCGCGATCGTGTTGACGTCTCCACCCTGTTTGAGGATCGGCAGATAAACCGATCGTTGACCGTCCACTCTCACGACGCTGGTCTGGATCTGCGACGCGTCCTTTGCCTTGCCGATGTCGCCGATCATTACCGACGCGCCCTCCACGGTCTTGAGCGGGATCTGGTCAATTTCCGGAATGGTCGACACCTGGCTGTTGGTGTACAAACTGTAATCGTAGGGCCCGATGGCAACGTGCCCGGCCGGCAAGATGAGATTGGCATCGTTCACCGAACGCACCACATCCATGACACCGAGTTCATGGGCTTCGAGCTTGAGCGGGTCAACATAGACCATGATTTGGCGATAGCGCCCGCCGAAAGGCTGTGGAACGGCCGCACCGGGAATATTGGCGACCTGATTGCGCACGTTGTATTGCGCAAGGTCGCGCAACTGGGTTTCATTGAGGCCCTGGCCCTTCAACGTGATCAGGCAAACCGGCAGGCTGGACGCGTCGAACTTGAGCACAACGGGCGGAAGGGTTCCCGGCGGCAGGCGCCGCAGGTTCGCCATCGCCAGATTGGATATCTGCGTAACCGCGGAATCGGCATTGCTGCCCGGCTGGAAATAGACCTTGATCAGGCTCACGCCAGGCAAGGAGCGCGACTCGATATGCTCGATGCCGCTGCCAAGGGTGAAGAAGCGTTCAAAGCGTCCGGTGATGTCGTTCTCCACCTGCTCGGGAGGCATGCCGGAAAAGAACGTCGCCACGACGACGACCGGAATGTTGATGTTCGGAAACAGGTCGACCGGCATGCGCACCAGGCTGGTGACACCGACGACCGCCGTCATCAGACAGGCGACGATGATGAAATACGGAAATCTGATGGCAAATCGAGACATGACTGGCGTTGCGTCGTGACGGACGGTGTCTTGTTGTTCTAGCCTTGATCGAGCAAATTCTTCAGGCCGTCCACGGTGAATGCCGCGGAACGACAGTATTCGATGATGCCCTGCTCCTGCTTTTTGAAGCGCGCCACGATTGCGGGCAAATCCGCTGCGACTTGCGGGGGAATGGACAGGACGCCGTGGCCATCGCCGTGCAGCAAATCGCCGGTACGCACGGTCAGGCCGCCCAGCGTGACCGGCTCGGCAACTTCGACGATGTGTGCATAGCCGTGGGAAACGCTAACGTGGCCGGCAAACACCGGGAAACCAAGCTTGCGCAGCGCCGGCAAGTCGCGCACCCCCCCGCTGGTGACCAGGCCTGCACATCCCATGGCGCGGTAGATGGTTGCGTGAACTTCTCCAAGAACGGACCCTGACGCGGCACCACCCGGAACAGCTTCAACCACGAGCACGCGCGGCTGCGGTAGCGCCATGAAACGCGGCCACCAGTCGATCCGGTCGACATACGCCGGACCTTCCACCGGCGGGTCGCCGGTGCGCACGCGCATCGTCAGGGCGTAGCCCAGCATGGGCCGCAGTTCCGGAAACAGGCAACGGATGTTGGCATCGGTATAGCCTTCGTTGCGCAGCCGCACACCGGTTGTCTCAATGGCGTTGGCAAGATCGCAGGTGGCAAGATCGCGCAACGCGCCGAAACTTGCCTCCGGCAGATGCGGCACCGCTAATTCGCTTGCTGAATCCGGTTGCGTCATCGGGGCCCGCTTCCCGCGACTAGCTTGGGCTCGGCGGACTGGCCCGGCTGATATCGCCCCCCTCCGCCCAGCACGACCATCTCACCTTCGGACAACCCGGATACGACTTCGATTCGGGACGCCGTCTCCATGCCGATGGCAATCTTGCGTTGCTCGATCTTGTGTCGACTGTCCAAAACGAGCACCGTCGCGGCGGCGTCCTGCCTGTCCTGCAATGCCTCGACCGGGATGCCTATCACCTGCTTGCGGGTTTCCAGTTCCAGCGTTGCTGTCGCATACATTCCGGGGGCAAGACGCAGGCCGGGGTTTGCGACGTCCACTTCGACATGCAGGGTTCGGGTTTCGGTAGAAACACGGCCGCTCGTCCTGCTGACGTTCGCGGAGAAAGTCTGCTTCGTCGACTGAAGCGCAATTTCCACGGGCGCGCCGACGTGGATGTTCGGTACCGCCGACTCCGGAACAGGCAACACCAGTCGCAATGGATTCAGTTGTGAAAGACGCACCAGCGCCTGGCTTCCCGTTCCGGTTCCGGCTCCGACGAGCGATCCGGTGTCCGCATAACGCTTGCTCACCACGCCAGCGAAAGGCGCGGTAATGCGCGAATAGCCCACCATCGTGGTGAGCTTTGCCTGATCGGCGCGGGCTTCGCCCTCTGCGGATTGCGCCGCGGTCCAGGAGGCATGCATCGTATCGTCACGCGCCCTTGCCTGATCGATTTCCTGCTGGGCAATCAGGTTCGGCTGTTGCTTTATAACCTCGGACAGGCGCTCGAAGCTCAGATGCGCTTCATCGTATGCTGCCTTTGCGCGAATCACTTCCTGGGCGGAGCGTTGTTTCGCCGCCGCAGAGCGCTGAAGATCGCTGTCTAGTTCCGGAATTTCCAGAATGGCGAGCACGTCGCCGGCCTTGACGTGATCTCCGACATCGACCTTCATCTGGCGGACATACCCCGCGACGCGCGCGTACACGTTAATCTCCTGGTAGGGCAAGAATTCACCCGAGATCCTGAGCTGGTTGGAAAGATCTTCACGCTTGGACAGGACGACTGAAACCAGGTCGCCGGAGCGGGGGGGCGTGCGTGTTCCTGCCGACACGAGGTTGCCTGATTCAAATCGCAGATACGCGACGGCCGCCATGCCAAACAGTGCACAAACCAGAAAAATGCTTGAAAGCAGGCGCCGCGTGCGACGTGGCGCGCGCGCGGTCACTACCGGGGTGGCATCGATCTGATCGCCGGCATCCTTGCCTGTTGTTCTTTTCACGATGATCGTTGTGCGGGTATATCCCGTTATGCCAGCGTATAAGGTGCTTCGTTTTGCGCCGCGCCATCCCCGTGCGGTTCGTTCGCTTTGTTCGTTTCCGGTGCGCCGAGTCCGCGCAATAACGCGCGCGCAGGCGATTTGTTGACACCGCGGGCGACCGAATGCCATGTTTCACGGCTTGGCATGAACCCGGCCCGATGCGTCTCAATATGTCAAATTGAAATATCTATCGTCGGCCACCTTAACGATTCCGGCCGCAGTGTTTCATACCGCCCAGATGCGATCAATATCCGGCCCGTGTTTTTCGCCGTACGCCGGTTTCGGCGGCTACGACATTGGCTGAAGCGACGGGAAGCGATCCCGAGTAGACGCACGACATGACATCCGCACAGCGAATCTGTTGCCCGCCTGGCGACGGCGGCGTAACAGGTGGCGCGGGCAATCATCGTCATTGCAATCCGCGGGATATATCGATGTCGCAAAAAAAAGGGCGCCTGAACGGCGCCCACAGATTCCCGGGAATGGTCCCAGCCGTCAGGACTGGGTCAGTTCAGAACCTCAGCGTCAGGTCGGCCTGAATCAACTGGTACTTGTTGATCGTGCCCACGTCTGCCGAGTCATCGTTGAAGCCGCCAGTGCCCATATTTTCGTTCAGGCGCTTGGCGTGGCCATATCGCAGCGTTGTGATGATGCCGTTGGCAGGACTGTAGGCGCCTGCGACGAAGTAGCCGGCCATGTTGGTGCGCTCGAAGAAATCGGAATCCAGCATGTTCGGATCGAGCGCGAACTGCTGGGTGCGCTGCCAGTAACTGCGGACCTCCCAGGTACCTTTCTTGGCGGAGCTGCCAAGCGTGGGCCCCTGACCAAGGCCTTGCGGTACGCCGGCGCTGGCGAGCGACAGGCCGATCATCATCGCCTTGTTGTCGTTTTCGTACTGGGGCGTAGCGCTGGCAGCGGCACGGGCCTTGCCCTTCGTATTCCAGGCGTAGTCGGCGAACACCGCACCCGACAGGCGCGAAACCGGGAAGCGCACTTCCATCGGAATCTCGACGATCTGCAGATTGCGAATGCCGAGATCGCTGGCACTGCCGCCGGTGCCCTGGAAATCGGTATTGAATACAGTATCGTCCTGGGTCAGCCGATATTTGTAGAAATTCACCGCCGCCCTGGTGGCCGTGTTTTCGGAGAACTTGTATGCACCACCCACTTCAGTCGCGAATAGCATTGCCGATTGACTGGAGCCCAGATTCAGGCTGGGGTCGTTGAGCTTCGCGCTGGTCCATGCGCCGGAGCGCTTGCCAATTTGGGTATAAAGGTACTGGCCGGCCGTGGCGAACAGAGTCGCGTTATCGCTCAACTTGTAGCTGAATTTTTCCGTCAGGCCCTCCGGGTTGATATCCGGATCCCAAACCATGGCACTGGTGAACAGAGGATTGCTCTGGCGACCCGCGATCACTTGCGCCCAGTCGGTGGGCTTCCAGCCAATGAACGCAAGACCGACTGCAACTGCATCGTTTGTCTTGTTCGATTGCGCAGCCTTGCCGGTGGAACCAGCCGAGTTGTCATCGGCCATCGTGACCCACGCCGAGCGACCGTAGGTACCAGTGTCCAGGCGGAAGCCGTAGAAGAAATCATCGCTTGCATCGCCTCGCAGGCCGAGGCGGAAAGCATAACGCCAGCGTTGGCGCTCCTCGGACGTCGCGGCGTCGGAAGCCGCGCGGGCTATGCGGTTTTCGTAACGCAACCTCAGATCGCCGTACAATTCCATGCTCTTTAGTGCATCGGGAACCTTGAGCGACGAGGCGGTTGTGCTCTTCGCCTTCTGCTCCTTTTCCACCTCGGTGGCATCCTTCAATGCCTGCGTGCGCCGCTCGGCGCGGGCTTCCGTGCTCATCTGCTGATAGTCCTCATCGCTGAGGACGCCTTTCTCGTGCAGTTTGTCGAGCAGCGTTTCCATGTCGGCGAAGGCCGGCGCGGCGCCGAACAGGCCGGCGATCGCAGCTGCCAGAATCAGGCGTTTGGACGTGGTGGTCTTGAATCCCATTTATCAAATCTCCCGGTTGAAAACATGCGCACCGTCTTGCCGATGCCCAATGGGAGCGAATTGTGGCGATCCAATGTGACAGTTACGTGAACGCGCAATGACCCGCAGGTGACAGCCATAATGCGCGGGTCTGATTCAGACGAACCAGGGAATCAGGGCGAGGATGAGAATGACGAGGAGGACAGCGAATATTCCCGCCAGCAGCCGGTTGTGACGGCGCTGGGTAACTATCAGCGCAAGGACCGCGGTTTGCGTTTCCACGGACGAGCGATTCGATAAGGCCTGGTGCAGCAGGCGCGGCAGTTGCGGCAGCAGCGCGCTCCATTGCGGCGCCTCGGCGCGGATGTTTTGCCACAGTCCGCGCCAGCCCACTTGTTCCGACATCCAGCGCTCCAGGTAGGGCTTGGCCGTCACCCACAAGTCGAGATCCGGATCAAGATCGCGGCCGAGCCCCTCAATGTTCAACAAGGTCTTCTGCAGCAAGACCAGCTGCGGCTGGATCTCGATGTTGAAGCGCCGCGAGGTCTGGAACAGGCGCAGCAGAACTTTGCCGAAGGAAATCTCCTTCAACGGCTTGTTGAAGATCGGCTCGCAAACCGCGCGAATCGCGGTCTCGAACTCTTCTACGCGAGTGTCGGAAGGCACCCAGCCCGACTCGACATGAATTTCCGCGACGCGCCGGTAATCGCGCTGAAAAAATGCGAGGAAATTCTGCGCCAGGTAATGCTTGTCGACCTGGCTGAGCGTACCCATGATGCCGAAGTCGAGCGCGATATAGCGGCCGTCGGCCGCCACCAGGATATTGCCCGGATGCATGTCGGCGTGAAAGAAACCATCGCGGAACACTTGCGTGAAGAAAATCTCCACGCCGGCGCGCGCCAGCTTCGGGATGTCGATGCCTTGCGCACGCAGTTTGTCAACGTGGCTGATCGGCATCCCAACCATGCGCTCCATCACCATGACTTCGGTCCCGCAGAAATCCCAGAATATCTCCGGCACGACCAGCAGGGGCGAATTGTCGAAATTGCGGCGCAGCTGACTCGCGTTGGCGGCTTCGCGCATCAGATCCAGTTCATCCTGCAGATGCCTTTCGAACTCGGCCACCACTTCCCTTGGCTTGAGCCGGCGTCCGTCCGCCCACAACTTCTCGATCAGGCTGGCCGCAACGTTGAGCAACGCGACGTCCTCGACGATCACCCGCGCAATGCCGGGGCGCAACACCTTGACCGCGACTTCACGCCCGCCGGGCAATATCGCTACATGCACCTGGGCCACCGAGGCACTGGCGATGGCAACCGGGTCGAAACGTTCGAAAACCTCATCGACCGGCCGGTGGTAGCTGCGCTCAAGCGTGCGATAAACCTGATCGGCCGGGAACGGCGGCACCCTGTCCTGAAGCCGCGCCAGTTCATCGGCGATGTCGAGCGGCATCAAATCGCGTCGCGTCGACAACACCTGGCCGAATTTGACGAATATCGGCCCGAGCGCTTCCAAAGCCAAGCGCAGGCGTTCGCCGCGCGGACGTTCGAGCCGGCGCCAGAACAGTGTCGCCGACAACAGCAGCCGCAGGCCGCGCACGCGCTCGTGGCCGAGGAAAAATTCGTCGAGCCCGTAGCGCAGCGAGACGCGAATGATCTTGAGCAAACGCAGCAGGTGCATGGGTATCGCCGGAGATTCAGTCGCCGCGCAGCGGCCGCTGCAGGCGCTCGATGCGCTTGTCGAGGCGTTCGACGGCGTCGCGCAACTCGTCGACGTCGCGCACGAATTCCGCGGCTTGCAATGGCGTGACCAGCAGATGCTTTTCCTCGGTCAGATACTCCGCGACGCTCCCGGCGAGGCTGACTGCGGCCTGCCGCGGCCACGCGGCTGCCGAGCGTCCGGCGCTGGTCATGCGCCGCGCGCCGACGTCACCAAATACGCGGCTCAGATCCTCTTCGACGTCCCACTCCAGATTGGCGGCGACCTTGGCGATGGCCGACGCGAATCCGGTATCGCCCTCGATGTCGGCCTTGCGCAACGCCGCCTCGCCGTCGGAGAGAATCAGCAGCAGGTTCGCATGGCTCAGCCGGATCGTGACGGCCGGCTGCGCCTCCCGTGCGGCGGCGTGCAACATGCCTTCGGCATCCGCCGTGACGGCAATCTGCATCGGGAACAGTTCGAAAACCGCTACCTTGCCCGCATGTTCTGCCAGAGTCTCCCGTGCCCAGGCGGCCGGCGCAAGCAGGTGATTGGCGAATGCGCTGAACGGTTCGGCCAGCATGGTTCAGGCTTTGTGGCCGACGTGCAGCGCCACCACGCCGGCGGTCAGATTGTAATAGTCGACGCGCGTGCAACCGGCCTGCTCCATCATCCGCTTGAGCGCTTGCTGATCGGGATGCTTGCGGATTGATTCGACCAGATAACGATAGCTGTCCGCATCGCCGGTGACGAGCTTGCCAAGCAGCGGCAGCAGCTTGAACGAATACGCGTCGTACAGCGGCTGCAACGGCTGCCAGACCCGCGAAAACTCCAGCACCAGCACGCGACCGCCGGGGCGCACGACGCGCAGCATTTCCGCCAGCGCCCTGTCCTTGTGCGTCATGTTGCGCAGCCCAAAGCCGACGATTGCGCAATCGTAATAGTTGTCGGGCAGGGGCAGGCACTCGGCGTCGCACTGCACGACCGGCGCCACGCGGCCGCTATTGATCAGCCGATCGCGACCGCGCCCGAGCATTTCGCGATTGATGTCGGTCAGCCAGACCTCACCGTCGGCACCGACTCGAGGCAGGAATAGCGAGGCGAGATCGCCCGTGCCGCCGGCGACGTCGAGCACGCGGCCGCCTTTACGCACGGCGCTAACCTCCACAGCAAAGCGTTTCCAGACCCGGTGCAGTCCGCCGGACATCAGGTCATTCATGATGTCGTAGCGGCCCGCCACCGAACTGAAGACGCCCGCCACTCTTGTGGCCTTGTCGCCCTCGGGCACTTGCTGAAAGCCGAAATCGGTATTCTTGTCCGCGTTCATGGGCATTTGCCGTCTGCGCTCAGATTTTCTTCCAGGCCGATTTCGCACCCTGGACGGACGGGACGGGCGGGACGGCCGCGGGCGGCTCGCGATACAGGCCGGCCAGCGCCAGCTTTTCCAGATACTGTTGCCACAGCCGGGACTGATTTTCGCCCAGGCTGTAGAGATAGTCCCAGGAATACAGTCCGGTATCGTGGCCATCGCTGAACACCAGCTTGACCGCGTAATGGCCGACCGGCTCGATCGCGGCGATCTCCACGTCCTTTTTGCCGTCCTGCAGAACCTCCTGGCCGGGTCCATGTCCGCGCACCTCCGCCGAGGGTGAATTTACGCGCAGGAACTCGCAGGACAGCTCATAGCGCTTGCCGTCGTCGAAGACAATCTCGAAAACGCGCGATTTCTGGTGCAACTTGATTTCGATGGGACGAGGGGTCCCGGGTTGGAGTCCTGCCATGATTACGGTCGCAAACGACTGCTTTTTGGGATTGAAAGATTGCGCGACTGCGCCAAGCGCCATGATAGCCGGCAACCGCGGCGGCGTCCTCTGACGATGTCACGAGCTTGTAACATTTGCTTCATAGTATTGCAAACGGCAAAACTCTAGCGGAAAAGTCCTCAATATGGCAGCAACCATCCTCGTCGTCGAAGATGAACCCGCAATTCAGGAACTCATTGCCTACAACCTGAAGCAGGCCGGACATCAACCGTTGCGCGCCGACAACGCCGAGCAGGCGCTGCACCTGGTGGCCAACGCGTTACCCGATCTGGTATTGCTGGACTGGATGCTGCCGGGGCTGTCGGGCATCGAATTCGCCAGACGCCTGCGCGCCGACAAGCGCACGCGCGCAATCCCGATCATCATGCTGACCGCGCGCTCCGACGAGCAGGATAAACTGCAAGGGCTCGAAACCGGCGCCGACGACTACATTACAAAACCTTTTTCCCCACGCGAGCTCAATGCCCGCATCAAGGCGGTGCTGCGTCGGCGCGCGCCGGAAATGACGGACGATATGGTGCAGTTGGGCGGCCTCAAGCTCGATCCAGCCAGCCACCGCGTCACCGGCAACGGCGAACCGGTGGAACTCGGGCCCACGGAATTCAGGTTGCTGCACTTTCTGATGACGCATACCGAACGCGTGCATTCGCGCACCCAGCTGCTCGACCAGGTTTGGGGCGACCACGTGTTCGTCGAGGAGCGCACGGTGGACGTGCATATCCGGCGCCTGCGCAAGGCGCTCGAACCGACCAGGCTGGACAGTCTGGTGCAAACGGTGCGCGGCACCGGCTACCGGTTCTCCACGAACTGACCGAGGCCGCGCGGTCTGCGCGCCGGGGAATTCTGCGATAATCGCGGCCGGTTCATTCGAGGGACGCAACGCTTGAAGTCCATGTGGGGCAGGCCCCTCTCCACCGTCATCCTGATCGCCGCAATCGCGCTCGTCTGCTGGCCGATTTTCGGTCCCCTGGCTGCGCTGTCGTTGCTATGTGCAATGCTGCTTGGCTTGCTGCTGCACCATCTGCGCAACCTGTCGATGCTCTACCACTGGCTGCAAAGCCCGCAAGCGCGCACCCTGCCGGTGGGCTCGGGCGCCTGGGAATATCTGTTGTCAAACATGTCGCGCATGCTCAGGCGCCAGCGCGAGACCGAGCAACGCCTCGGCGAAGCGTTGTCGGGTTTTCAGTTGGCAGGCGCAGCGCTGCCCGACGCCGTCGTCATCCTCGACGACGCCGATCGCATCGAATGGTGCAACCCGAAGGCCGAGGACTACTTCGGCCTCGACAATCTGCGCGATCGTGGCCAGCAGATCACTTATATCGTGCGCCAGCCGCAATTCATCGACCATCTGGCGTCGAGCCATGCCGGCGATCCACTTGTGCTTAAGATGCTGCGTCCGGACGGCGAAATGGTGCTCGCCGTACAACAGGTGCCTTACGGCGATCGTCGCAAACTCATCCTCGGCCGCGATATCACACGCTGGGAGCGTCTCGAGACGACGCGGCGCGATTTTGTCGCCAACGTCTCGCACGAATTGCGCACGCCGCTCACCGTCGTCGGCGGCTTCCTCGAAACGCTGGAGGACATGGAAAGACCGGATCCGGAGATGACCAGGCGAGCGATCGAGTTGATGCGGCAGCAAACCAGCCGGATGACGCGGCTGGTGGAGGATTTGCTGACGTTGTCAAGGCTGGAGAGCACGCAGAATCCGCTGCGCGAGGAAGACGTCAACGTGCCGGAAATGCTGCGCGCGCTTCAGCAGGACGCGCAGGTACTGTCGGCGGGACGTCACCGGATCCGCGTCTCGCTGGAAAGCCGGGAATGGCTCAAGGGCAGCGTGGAGGAATTGCGCAGCGTATTCGGCAATCTCATTAGCAACGCTGTGCGCTACACGCCGGACAACGGCGAGATCGAACTACGCTGGGCGTTGATCGACGATCAGATCACCTTCGCCGTGCACGACACCGGAATCGGCATCGAGCCGCAGCACATAGACCGCCTGACCGAGCGCTTCTATCGCGTCGACCGCAGCCGCTCGCGCGAAACCGGCGGCACCGGACTGGGCCTGGCCATCGTCAAGCACGTGCTGAACCGGCACCAGGCCCGCCTGGACATCCAGAGCACGCCCGGGCGCGGCAGTACATTCTCCGTCACCTTTCCGGATACCCGGCGCGTCGCCGCCGAGCCGGTGTCGGCGGCAAAAATCCCCGCCTAGAGTTTCACGACCAGCAGTTCACCCAGACGCTGGCGCAATGCTTGGGAGAAGCCAGCGGGTAGCGCACGCGCGCCTTCGCGTACTTTGGCCGACCAGACGGAATTCGGGAAATGCGCGTCGTCGGCGAATCGCGGAATCACGTGCCAGTGCAAGTGCGGCACGACATTGCCCAGACTGGCGAGATTGATCTTGTCCGGCGCGAGCAACTCGCGCAACGCCAGCTCTACCGCAAACACCAACCGCATCAGGCGTGCTCGATCCGCCTCCGCCAGCCCGGTCATCTCCTTCTCGTGGGCGTTCAGGATGACCCGGCACAAGCCGGGATGATCGGCGTCGCCGACCAGCACCACGCGGGCAAAGCCGTCGTCCCGGATGACTTCGCCGCCGGACTGCAGGCACAGCGCGCAGCCATCCGCCCGCAACGGGTTGCCAGCGTCGTCAGAAAGCGGGCTTTGCGCAGATTTGGTAACAGGCAATCTTTTCTCCGTGGCTGGTGGTCGTGATCGACTGGCCGAGCACCGGTTACCGCGAGTCAGAGCAGCACGCGCTCGATACCGCCGCTGTTGGCTTTCGCCACGTAGTCGGCCATCCAGTTTTCGCCGAGCACATGCTTTGCGATTTCAACGACGATATAGTCGGCCTGCACGCCGGTATCATCACGGTAGCGCGACAAGCCCTGCAGGCAGGACGGACAGGATGTCAGTATTTTGACCGGCTCGTCCGTGCCGTTTGCGCGAATGGCCGCCACGCCTTTTTGCAATTCCTCCTGCTTGCGGAAACGCACCTGCGTGGAGATGTCGGGGCGCGTCACCGCCAGCGTGCCGGACTCGCCGCAACAGCGGTCGTTGGCTTTCACGTCCACACCCATCAGCTGGCTCACCACCTTAATCGGCTGGTAGGTTTTCATCGGCGTGTGGCAGGGATCGTGGTACATGTAGCGCACGCCGGTAACGCCCTCGAGCTTTACGTTTTTCTCCATCAGGTATTCGTGGATGTCCAGCAGCCGGCAGCCTGGAAAAATCTTGTCGAATTCGTATTTCTGCAACTGGTCCATGCAGGTTCCGCAGGACACCACCACGGTCTTGATGTCGAGGTAGTTCAGCGTATTGGCCACGCGATGGAACAGCACGCGATTGTCGGTGCTGATTTTCTGGCCCTTTTCAGCCTCGCCGGCGGAGGTCTGCGGATAGCCGCAGCAAAGATAGCCCGGCGGCAATACCGTGATGGCGCCGACTTCATAGAGCATCGCCTGGGTGGCCAGCCCGACCTGGCCGAACAGGCGTTCGCTGCCGCAGCCCGGAAAGTAGAACACCGCGTCGGAATCCTCGTTGACCTTTTTCGGGTCGCGGATCACCGGCACCATGCGGTTGTCTTCGATGTCCAGCAAGGCCCGCGAAGTCTTCTTCGGCAGGCCGCCGGGCATCGGTTTGTTGATGATGTGAATGACCTGCGCCTTGATCGAAGGCCTGCCCAGCGTGGCCGGCGGGTGCTTCACCTGATCCTGTATCAGCCCGAGCGATTTGCCCGCGCGATAAGCCAGACGCTGCACGCGGAAGCCCCAATCGATCATGATTTTGCGCGTGACCTTGATGGTGTTCGGATCGGTCGCGTTCAGGAACAGCATCGAGGCGGCGGTGCCGGCATTGAATTTCTTCTTGCCCTGGCGGCGCAGGAAATTGCGCATCGCGATCGACACGTCGCCGAAGTCGATGTCCACCGGGCAGGGGTTCAGGCACTTGTGGCAGACGGTGCAGTGGTCAGCGACATCGGAGAATTCGTCAAAGTGCTTGAGCGATACGCCGCGCCGGGTCTGTTCCTCATACAGGAAAGCCTCGATCAGCAACGAGGTCGCGAGGATCTTGTTGCGTGGCGAGTACAGGAGGTTAGCGCGCGGCACATGGGTCGCGCACACCGGCTTGCACTTGCCGCAGCGCAGGCAGTCCTTGATCGAATCGGATATCTCACCGATCGCGCTCTGCTCGAGGATCAGACTCTCCAGTTCCAGCAGGTTGAAACTCGGCGTGTAGGCGTTGTCGAGGTTGCCGCCGGCAAGGAGCTTGCCGCGGTTGAAATGACCCTGCGGATCCACGCGCGCCTTGTATCGGGCAAAGCTGTCCATCTCCCGTGCGTCGAGATAATCCAGCTTGGTGATGCCGATGCCGTGCTCTCCGGAAATCACGCCATTGAGCGCCCGCGCCAGTTTCATGATGCGCGCGACGGCCACGTTGGCGTCGTGCAGCATCGCGTAATCGTCGGAGTTGACCGGGATGTTGGTATGCACGTTGCCGTCGCCGGCATGCATGTGCAGCGCCACGAACAGGCGACTCTTGAGGATGCGCTTGTGGATGGCATTGAGTTGCACACGGATCGGATCGAAGGCGCGACCGTCGAAAATCTGCATCAGCGGCTCGCGAACTTCACCCTTCCATGACACCCGCAGGCTGTGGTTCTGCAGGGCCTGGAATACCGTGGCGGGCACGGCAGGCGGGGGGAGCGGAAGCTTCTGGTCGCTGCCGCGTTTTCCCGCCTCGCGCTTTTCGAACTCCGCAACCGCGCAGTCGAGGTTGTCCAGCAGCCACTGCCAGCGATTGCGCGCGGCGCGCACCAGCTCGGTCGCGCTTGCCGGCCGCGAACCCAGCACTTCGCTCTGCGGCAGTTTCTCTGCTTCCTGATGCAGGGGCAGTTCTCCCTGCAGGAACTCCACCATGGCATCGAGCAGGGCGATCTTGTTCTTCAGCGAGAGCTCGATGTTGATGCGCTCGATGCCGTCGGAGTAATCGCCCAGGCGATCGAGCGGGATGACGACATCCTCGTTGATCTTGAATGCGTTGGTATGCTTGGCGATGGCCGCGGTGCGCGAGCGGTCGAGCCAGAACTGCTTGCGCGCTTCGGCCGAAACGGCAATGAAGCCTTCGCCGCCGCGGGCATTGGCGATTCTGACCACCGCGGAGGCCGCCTCGCCGACCGCCTTGTCGTCCTCGCCGACGATATCGGCGAGCAACACCATTTTCGGCCTGCCGCCGCGCTTGGCCTTGGTGGCATAACCGACCGCTTTGACATAGCGTTCGTCCAGATGCTCGAGGCCCGCCAGCACCGCCCCACCGGGCCGACGGTCCAGATGCGCCTTGATTTCCACGATCGCAGGAACGGAGTGCGCGACCTGGCCGTAGAACTCCAGGCAGACGGTGCGCGTATGCGCCGGCATCTTGTGCAGGATGAAGCGCGCCGACGTGATGATGCCGTCGCAGCCTTCTTTCTGCACACCGGGCAGGCCGGCCAGAAATTTGTCGGTAACGTCCTTGCCCAGCCCTGGCTTGCGGAATTGCCGACCCGGCACGGCAAGGATTTCGGGCTCGCCCTGCGGCAGGCGACCGTCGCGCCCGAAGCGCGTGATGCGAAAGCGCGCCACCTCCGCATCGTGGATTTTTCCGAGATTGTGGTCGATGCGCTCGACCAGCATCCACTGCGCGTCGGGCGTCACCATTCTCCAGGAGGCGAGATTGTCGATCGCCGTACCCCACAGCACCGCTTTCTTGCCCCCGGCATTCATGGCAACGTTGCCGCCGATGCAGGACGCATCCGCGGAAGTCGGATCCACCGCAAACACGCGGCCGGCAGCTTCGGCGGCTTCCATGACCCTGCGCGTTACCACGCCGGCGCCGCAATGAATGGTCGCCACTGGCTGCTGCAATCCCGGCAATGGCGCCAATTCCACGGCGGTCAGGGCGTCCAGTTTCTCGGTGTTGATCACCGCGGACAGTTTGTCGAGCGGGAGCGCGCCGCCGGTATAGCCGGTACCGCCGCCGCGCGGGATGATGGTGAGGCCGAGTTCGATGCAGGCCTGCACCATCGGCTGCACCTCCTCTTCCGTATCGGGATGCAGCACCACGAAGGGATACTCGACGCGCCAGTCGGTGGCGTCGGTGACGTGTGAAACGCGCGCCAGGCCATCGAACGCGATGTTGTCGCGCCGGGTCACGCGCGCGAACCGGCGCAAGGCCTTGCGCCGCAATCTCGCGGTTTGCTCAAAGTTGCGTTCGAATTCGTCTACCGCCTTGTGTGCTGACGCGAGCAACTGCGCAACTTTGTCGGCCACGCCGGCGGCTTCTTCGCTTTCGCCGCGGCGCACCTCGATCTGCCGCAGGCGATGGCGCAGTGCCTCGACCAGCGCGTCGCGACGTCGCGGATTGTCCAGCATGTCGTCCTGCAGGTAGGGATTACGATTGACGACCCAGATATCACCCAGCACTTCGTAGAGCATGCGTGCCGAGCGTCCGGTACGGCGCTGGCTGCGCAGTTCATCCAGCATCTGCCACATCGGTGCGCCGAGCAGGCGGATTACGATCTCGCGATCGGAGAACGACGTGTAGTTGTAAGGGATCTCGCGGAGCCGGATGCCGGTGGCGGCAAAGG